>JBCCGJ010000014.1:0-38924 GCA_039029335.1 Actinomycetota bacterium
CCCTGGTTCACTACCTGGAGGCCGATCTGCTCCTTCCCGCGGAGAACCTGGATCGGTACCTGCGAGAGCATGCCGACCAGGACCCGCTGGTGAGCCGACCAGGCGGTCCGATCCGGCCCGCTCGCTCCGTTGGATTCGGCGGGGACACGCGGGGCGGGATGGTGGCCGATGTGACCGACACGCTGCGACACAAGTTGGGGTTCCGCCGGGCGGTCGACGGGACAGGTGCCCATCGATGCCAGCGGGCCTGGGGGCCGATCGGGTAGGCGAAATGGTCCAGAGATCGGAGCGGGAATCGTCCATATGGCCCCTATGGTCGGGGCCTTCGCAGGCCGATGCACTGTATCGACCCTTCACTGTGGGTGCCGAAACCTCCGTGCTCGGTACTGTGCTCCGACGTTCGGGTCTCCTTGGAGAAACTTGATGAACGAACTGATCGATCTGGTCTTTCGGTGGCTCGGTCACCGATTTGGTGGGTACGGCCCCCGGGCCAACCAGCTGCCGGCCACCGTGGTCGCGGAGGATCGGTCTTTTTGTCGGGTTCGTGAACGGGGCGCCTCCCTGGTGGAGTACGCCCTGCTGGTGGCCCTCATTGCCGTGGTCTGCATCGGGGCCGTCACGTTCTTCGGGACCGAGCTGACGGACAGCCTGAGCACCTCCGGTGACTCCATCAGCAACTGACACGCCGACGCCGGACAGGGGCTTGGCCCCTCAGCCCGTCCAACAGCCGGGGCCTTCAACGGTCCTCCATCCGCTGGTCAGGCGGGTCGTCGGCCCAGGCCAGCGCCGGACAGGTGACCGAGGCGTAGGACCGGACGACGTCCCCGTCGGTCTCTATCCAGTCCAGTAGGTCGGCCCCCGCAACCCCCAGGATCCACCCGGCCCGCCGGAACAGACGGAGATCGGCCTCCCTGATGAGATCTGGTTCCACCGGTCCGACCGTGAACAGCACCACGCCACGCACCGCGTGTCCCACGTGCTCGGGTTCCCGGTGATCGTGTTCGGAGTGCTTGTGTTCGAGGTGCATCTGTTCCACCTGCTTGGGTTCGTTCGGTCTGTGGACCGGCCAGCGGCGGTCCTGCGTTTCGTCCACTGCGCCCAGGTGAGCACAGACCCGCTCCACCAGGGCGCCGATGGACGGTCGGAACCCGTCCACTGTCACGAGCTCGGTGAGGTTGCCGTCGCCGTCCAGCAGTGCTGCGGCCCGGTGGTGGGCGTAGTCGTCGGCCAGGCGCATGGCCAGGCCGAGCGCGTCGCGAAACGTGACGATCCGCTGCTCCGGCAGGCCGGATGGTCCGGCCCGCCCGTCTGTGTAATCCCGGTCTGTGTGGTGGTGCGGTATCCCGGTGCGGTGTCCACCGCCGGGCTGGGTGTGGTCGTCCACGGTGATTCCCCTCTTCTGCCGCTGTTGGAGCTGCGTATGGGTGCTGGCAGTGCTGCTGTATCTGGCTGCTGTGCACGGCCGCTGCATTTGGCCGCTGTGTATGGCCGCTGTGTATGGCCGCCGTATACGGCTGCTGTGTACGGCCGCTGTACAGGTCTGCTGCGTACGGCTGCGGTGTATGGCCGCTGTATACGGCCGCTGTATACGGCCGCTGCGTTTGGGCGCTGTGTATGGCAGCTCTGCTTGGCCGCTGTGCCTTGCTGCTGTGTATGGCCGCTGTGTGGCGAGGTGTGGGGAGCCGGTCCCGAGGTACCGACCGCCGGCCGGTGGACAACAGACGCTAGAGGCGCCCAGTGACAGCCGAGCAGCCGAAAGCGACCGTGGGTCGCCCGGTCACCTCAGAACGGCCGCTCGGGTCCACCACGCGCCGATTTCGGCCCGAGGTAGGCCATTCGAGCTGGTCCCCGTGGGCCGATGGTCCCATCCCGACCGGACGATCCGGCCGTGATTGGTCCGATGGTTCAGGACGTTGATCCGGCTGGCCTATCCAGCAGGCGGTTGGTCGCGACGATGAATTGTTCGCAAGCCCGGTTCGGGAAGATGTCAGTAAGAGCGCTGTAGAAAACTTGGAGATTTGTCATGCTTCACTATGAATTCGTCGCTGCTTGGTTGAACGCTCGGGTCTCCTCCGAGCGGGGTGCCTCGCTGGTTGAGTACGCCCTGTTGGTCGCCCTGATCGCCGTTGTGTGTATCGGTGCCGTGACCTTCCTCGGTAACGAGGCTGCGGACAACTTCAGCCAGGTCGGTAACTCGATCAACTAAGACGCCACCACACGTTTGACGCAAAGGCTGCGCTTCGGCGCAGCCTTTTGCGCGTCCGGAGGCGCCAGGAGAAGAGGACTACAGATCGAACGCGCTGCGGTCGCAGACCTCACGCAACGCAAAGCTTGACCGGATGCGGGACACACCGGGCATCTTGGAGATCCAGTCCCGGTGGACCCGCTCGTAGTCACCGACGTCGGCGCAGGCCACCTGAAGGAGATAGTCGTACTCGCCGGCCATCAGGTGGCAGCTGATGACCTCCGGGCAGTCGACGATGGCGGCCTCGAACTCGTCGAGCTGCGCGTCGGACTGGGTGTTCACCGACACCTCGACGAACACCGTTGTGCCCCGCCCGACCGCGGCCCGGTCGACGACGGCGATGTACCCCTGGATGATCTCCTCCTGCTCCAGGACCCTGGTTCGGCGTAGTGCGGCGGACGGCGAGAGGCCGACCGTCGCCGCGAGGTCGGCGTTGGTGACCCGACCGTTCTGCTGCAGCTCGTTCAGGATCGCCCGGTCGGTCTTGTCAAGTTTCTGACTGCCAGGATGCATGTTGCAGATAATACGAGCAGTCGCGCTGGCGAAACCAGTTCTGGTCCGGCACAGCCGCAGAAGATTGTTCAACTGGGCATATTTCCCGCAGGAAACGCAATCGGCGTCTGCCCCACCTCGTCTAGTGTCGAAGACAGGCCGTCGCCCGTCGGCCTGCTCAATGGCGAGCATCAACGAAAGAGGCAGATCTCATGCGCATCGGAGTACCGAAGGAAATCAAGAACGCCGAGCTGCGGGTCGGTCTGACCCCGGGCAGCGTCCATGAACTGACCTCCCGAGGCCATGACGTGACGGTCGAGACGAACGCCGGTGTCGGCATCGGCGCATCGGATGATCACTACCGGGCTCAGGGGGCATCGGTTGTCGACACGGCAGCCGAGGTCTTCGCCGAGGCTGACATGGTGGTGAAGGTCAAGGAGCCGCAGGCCACGGAGCGGGCCATGCTCCGCGAGGGGCAGATCCTGTTCACCTACCTCCACCTGGCCCCGGATCCCGAGCAGACGAAGGACCTCATCTCCAGCGGCGCCACCTGCATCGCGTATGAGACCGTCACCGACGACGAGGGACAGCTCCCCCTTCTGGCCCCGATGTCAAAGGTGGCGGGGCGGATGGCCATCCAGGCCGGCGCCCACTCCCTTGAGGCAACCCAGGGCGGAGCCGGCGTGCTGCTCGGCGGTGTGCCCGGTGTACCGTCGGCCAACGTGGTGGTCATCGGTGGCGGCGTCGTCGGTGAGAACGCCATCGAGATGGCGCTCGGTCTGGGGGCCAGGGTGACGGTGCTCGATCGTCAGGTCGAGGTGCTTGACGCTCTTGCCGCCCGGTTCGGTTCCGCATTGGAGACGGTCTACTCGACGTCGTTCTCGCTGAACGAGCTGGTGCTGGACGCCGATCTTGTTGTCGGAGCGGTGCTGGTAAAGGGTGACCGGGCGCCGAAGCTCGTCACCAGGGAGATGGTGACGGCGATGCGGCCCGGTTCGGTGCTGGTCGACGTTGCCATCGACCAGGGCGGTTGCATGGAGACCTCGAGACCCACCACCCACACCGACCCGACCTTCATCGTCGACGACGTCGTCCACTACTGCGTGGCCAACATGCCGGGGGCGGTGCCCCGCACCTCCACCTACGCGCTCAACAACTCGACGCTGCCGTTTGTAGTGGCCCTGGCCGACAACGGCGCAAAGGCCGCGCTTGAGGCTGATCACCACCTGCTCAACGGGTTGAACGTGATTGGCGGCGACGTCACCGAGTTCGCCGTTGCAAACGCCCTTGGGCTTAACTACATCGATCCGGACGTTGCCATCAAAAAGCTCCACTGAGGATCACGACGGCCTGCTCCGGCAGGTCGATGAGCTGGTTGTCGACGTACTGACTCCCGCTGCGGAGGAGGTCGATCGGGCCGCCGACCTACCCGTCGGGCATTTTTCGGCGCTGGCCGACCTCGGTCTGTACGGGCTGGTCGTACCGCCCTCGGCCGGCGGGCTGGGCTGCCCGCCGAAGACCGTCCGGGCGGTGTTCCGCCGCCTTGGATCCGGCTGCGGGGCCACCGCGTTTGCGTTCGCCCAACATCACGGCACGATCGGCGCCGTCGCAGGGACGGCCAACACGGTCGTCCGGGACCGGTGGCTGCCGAAGCTGGTCGACAACCGGCTGGCCGGCATCGGCTACGCCCACCTCCGTCGTGGCGGTCCACCGGTGCTGTCGGCAAAACCGGACGGTGACGGATGGACGCTCGACGGGACCGCCCCGTGGGTCACCTCGTGGGGATTGGCCGAGGCGTTCGCCGTGGCCGCCAGGGGACCGGAGGGTGAGCTGGTGTGGGTGCTGGTGCCCGGCACGGACGTGGACGGCATGACGGCCGGCCCGCGGTTCGACCTGATGGTTTTCGGCGCGACCCAGACCGTTCCGCTCCACTTCGACGGGTACCGGGTTGGCGCGGACTCGATACTCAGTGTTGTGGACTTCGACACCTGGGCCGTCCGTGATCGGCAGTTGGCCGCCAGGCCGAACCCCCTGTCGGTCGGCATCGGCGATCGGGCGCTCCGGTTGCTGGCCGAGCGGGAGCCGGGGCTCGCCGAGGAGTTCACGCCGTGGTGGGACGACGTGGTCGAGCGGGCGGAAGCCCAGTGCGTGCTGGTCGACCGGGCGGCCCGGAACGCGCCGGCCGCGGCGGAGACCGAGACGGTGAGTGCGGACACGCTGACCGCGGACACGCTGACCGCGGAAACGGCCGCCGCCCGGGCCGAGCTCCTGACCGCGGTCCAGCGACTCACCACTGCGCTGATCGCCTCGATCGGTGGGTCGGCCATGGAGCACTCCCACCCGGCCCAACGGCTAAGCCGGGAGGCGATGTTCTATGTGGTCCAGGCCCAGACGGCCGATGGTCGGGCGGCGAGCCTGCAACGGATCCGCGACGACCACGGCCGGTGATCCCACCACGCTGAGCGTTCGGAAAACCACCCGAAACTAGGGATTTTGCCCCCTGGGCGGGGTAGGTACTCTGACCTAGACTTTCTCCCGATATGTCGACTTCGAGCGGGAAGCGACCACCTGGCCGGCGGGAGCCTTCGATCCAAAAGCAGCGCACCGTCGATTCGGCGCGCCGCCGATCCGGTTTGAGCACGGCAACCCTTGACACGACCCTGGTCCCCGGCCCCGTCGAGTACGCCACCCTCATCTCCACCGGCGGTTCGACCACCAAGACGCCGCTGCTGATCTGGTTACACGGTGGCGGCGGATCCCACCGGTTCCTGGAGACCTGCAAGGCCCAGTTCATGGAGTGCTGGGCGGATCGGTCGCTGCCGGCCATGGTGGTGGCCACCCCAAGCGCCGGCTGGTCGTTCTACCTCGACCGCCAAGACGGTTCGGAGCTGTGGGAGACGTTCCTCCTCGAGGAGTTCATCCCCGCCGTCCGGGCCGAGACCGGGGCAACGGACGGCCCGGTCCTGATCGGCGGTATCTCCGTCGGTGCGCTCGGCGCGCTGCGGATCGCGTTTAAACACCCGGACCGGTTCGCCGGGGTGGTCGCCATGGAACCGACGATCGAGGCCGCACTGACCTGGGACCGGGTCCCAAGCCGTGACCGGGTCTACATGCCGGCCGGTGTACGCAAGAAGCTGTTCGGCGATCCGCTGGATCACCAGTTCTGGAAGGCCAACCATCCGACGTCGCTCGCAGTGGCCAACTCCACCGCCATCGCCGCGTCGGACCTCTCCATCTACCTGGAGGCCGGGGACGAGGACCTGCTGCACGTCCAGTACGGGACCGAGCTGCTGCACCGCTGCCTGTTCGACATCGGTGTCTCCCACGAGTACCGGCTGACCAAGGGCGGCAACCACGTCGGCCCGTCGGTCGGACCCCGGCTCATCGAGGCGTTCCGATTCATCGGCCGCCATCTCTGGAAGAACTTCAACGAGGAATCGTCGGTGGATTCCCTGGTGGAGCTTGACGCGTTTGCCGGGCAGGTGCGGAGCCTGGAGGAGCAGGCCGGATACCGGGCGGCGGTGTCGGTCCGAACGCCGGCCGGCGAGCTTTTTGTCCGTGTCCAGGGCGAGGGCCAGCCGGTGGTGCTCGTCCCGTCCCTTGGTCGGGGCGCCGATGATTTCGAGGAGCTGTCCGACCGCCTGGCCAGCGCGGGATTCCGGGTGCTGCGGCCGGATCCCCGGGGCTGGGTCGGATCGTCGATGGCCCTCGCCGACATCACGCTGCTGGATCTGGCGGACGACATCGCTGCGGTGATAACCGAGTTCGGCGGTCCGGCTGCGGTGGTCGGACACGACTTCGGCGGTCAGGTTGCCAGGACAACGGCGGCGCGCCATCCCGACCTGGTCAAGAACCTGGTGCTGCTGTCCACTCCTGGCCCGGTGCCGCCGAAGCCGGAACCGGCAACCGCCCATCGCCGGACGTTCATCCCCGAACTCAGTATGGAGGAGCACCTCGAAGCGGTGGCCCTTGCATTCTTCGCCCCCGGCAACGACCCGGTCGTCTGGGTAGACGGCTGGCGCCCCGGTTTGGCCGCCGCACAGCTGGAGGCGCAGCAGCGAACCCCGACCGAGGACTGGTCGTCCGGCGGTGTCGCCGACACGCTGATCGTCCGGCCGAGCGATGGTCGCCTCGTCTCGGCCGAGAGCGCGCGGCTGTTGGCCAACGAACTCGGCGGCAAGGTCTCCGTCGTCGAGGTCCCCGGGGCCGGGCATGCGCTGTTGCCCGAGCAGCCGGAGGCGGTGGCCGTCTCGGTGTTGACCTGGCTACGACGTCACGGCTGAGGGTCACGGCTGAGGGCCCAACTTTCCTCGCCGCCCAAAAGGCTGGAACAATCCCCAGATGAGCGAAGACGGCCAGGAGTCGGACACGCCGGGGTACGAACGCCCCGCGGTTGAACAGTGGATAGCGGCGAACATCGACGGCATCAGCCCCCCGCTGACCTGGACGAAGCTCGAGGGTGGCCACTCGAACCTGACGTTTCTCATCGCGGACGATCACGGCAGGCGGGCGGTGATCCGCCGACCGCCGATGGGCGAGCTGCTGCCAAAGGCCCATGACATGAAGCGGGAGTTCACGATCATCTCGGGGCTCGGCACAACCGACGTGCCCGTGGCCGACGCCCTTGGGCTCTGCGAGGACACCTCGGTGACCGGTGCGGTCTTCTACGTGATGAGCGAGGTCGGCGGGCGGGCGATGTACACCGCCGAGGACGTGGACGCCTGGTTGGACATGGACGCGAGGAACGCCGTCGGGTACTCGTTCATCGGCAACCTGGCCAGACTGCACAGTATCGACCCGGCGGACGTCGGCCTCGATGGACTGGCAAAACACGACGGCTACGTCCAGCGGCAGCTCCGGACGTGGTACGGGTCCTGGCAGGCGTCACTGGAGGGGGCGGACTACGACGACCCCCGGATCCACCGGCTGCACGATGCGCTGCTGGCCAAGCTGCCGGAGCAGGGTCCGGCGAGGGTGGTCCACGGCGATTACGGGATGCACAACTGCATGATCAACGCCGACGGTTCGTTGGCCGCGGTGCTGGACTGGGAGATCGCCACCCTCGGTGATCCGCTCGCCGATTTCGCCTACGCGCTCAACGGCTGGAGCGATCCGGATGACAAGATCCGGGTCTCCCATGAAGGGGCGACGACCGCTCCCGGTTTCGCCAGGCGGCAGGATCTGGCGGACCATTATGCGGACCTGACCGGCTGTGACGTGTCCAACCTCGACTACTATCGGACGTTCAACTACTTCAAGACCGCCTGCATCCTGCACGGTGTCTATGCCCGGTACATGTTGGGTATGAAGAGCACCGAGGGTGTTGACCTTGATGGCCTGAAGGAACGAATGATCGGCGCCATCGATCTTGCCGAGGCCCAGGGCGGCCTGTAGGGGGTCCCCGGACCCGGAAAGCACACACCTTTTGACAAGCACAGACCACAACGGCGCATCCGCAGACGCGGTGGCCGGTCATCGCCCGACCCCGACCAGGCCACCCCGAAACGTCGAGCGCCGCTTTGCCAGGGCAAAGGCCACGATCGATCCGGACCCCTCCAAGGGCTGGCTGCGGCGCATCGCCCCTGTGGTTCTGAGCCACCGGTTGTTGTTCTTCGGATCGATGGCCCTTGCGTTGATCGCCATGCTGCTTCAGGTGGCGATTCCGGCGGTCATCCGGGAGACGATCGACACCGCCCTTGGCGGGTCCGGCGAGGATGGCGCTGCGGGCGCGGCCGGAACCGTTGCCGAGGCTGACGGGGACAGCCTCTGGGTCTACGTGGTTGTGCTGTTGGTCATCGGGCTGGTCAGGGGCCTGGTCACCATCGTCTATCGGTACGGGTTGTACCGGACGGCGTTTGAGATCGATACGGACCTGCGAACCCTGCTGTATGAGCACCTGACAACGCTGTCCTTCTCCTTCTATGACCGGACACACTCCGGCCAGGTCATCTCCCGGGCCAACTCCGACATTCGATCCGTCCAGCTGTTCCTCACCTTCGCCCCGATCATCTCGATGACCTCGGTGATGTTTCTTGTTGCGCTGGTGTACATGCTGTCCATTCACGTCCTGCTGACCATCGTTGCGGTGCTGCCACTGCCCGGGGTCTACCTGCTCGGCAAGCGACTGCGGGATCAGGTCTTCCCGCTGTCGTGGATCGTCCAGAGCCGGGTGGCGGACGTTTCGACCATCGTGGATGAGAACATCAACGGCGTTCGAGTTGTCCGCTCGTTCGCCGCGGAGCGGGCCCAGATCAACGAGCTGGCCAAGGCGGCCACCGCGCTTCGGTGGGCCGGGGTGCGGACCGTGGACGCCCGGGCCAGGCACAATCCGACGATCGAGAACCTGCCCCGGCTCGGGACCCTGATGGTTCTCATCTACGGCGGTTGGCTGGTGATCCAGGGAGAGGTGACGGAGGGGACGCTCTTCGCCTTCACCGCCTACGTCACGATGCTCCAGGCCCCGTTTCGGAGCCTCGGCCTCTTCCTGATGTTGGGCCAGCGGGCCAGAGCATCGGCCGACCGCATCTACGAGATCTTCGACGAGGAACCGGAGGTGTTCGACCGGCCGGATGCGGGCGTCCTCGCCGAACCGAGCGGGCTTGTTGAGTTCGACGATGTGCGATTCGGCTACGGCTCGGACGGCCCGATGATCCTGGACGGTTTCAACCTGCGGATCGAACCGGGGGAGACCATGGCGCTTGTCGGGCGGACCGGCAGCGGCAAGTCGACGGTGGCCCGGCTGCTGGCCCGGTTCTACGACGTGTCGGACGGCGCCATACGAATCGACGGCAACGACGTCCGTGACGTCACGCAGCTCAGCCTCCGTCACGCGGTTGGTGTGGTGACCGACGAGCCGTTCCTGTTCTCGGTCAGTCTTGCGGACAACATCGCCTACGGCGATCCGGCGGCATCACGGGACGAAGTGGTCGCCGCGGCCACGGTCGCGCAGGCGCACCGCTTCATCTCCGACCTTCCGGACGGCTACGACGAGGTGGTCGGCGAACGGGGGTACACACTGTCCGGCGGCCAGCGGCAGCGGGTTGCCATCGCCAGGATGGCCCTGACCAACCCCGAGATCATGGTCTTCGACGACGCAACCAGCGCGGTTGACGTTGCGGTCGAGAACCAGATCCTTGCGGCGCTGCGAGAACGACGGGAGGGGCGGACCACGATCCTGATCGCCCATCGACTGTCCACGATCGCCGCTGCGGACCGTGTGGCGCTTTTGGACAACGGTCGGGTGCGGGCGGTCGGTCGCCACGCCGACCTGATGGTCACCGAACCGGCGTACGTGGAGATCCTGGCGAACCTGGAGGACACAGAGGAGCCGGGTACGGTGCCGGGCGATGGGGCCGCCGCAAACGGTGCCGTCGGTGGACAGGCCGAGGAGGTGGGGTCGTGAGTTTCGGTCCTCCCGCCGGGTCACCGTTCGCCGGACCCTCCGCCACCCAGACCAGTGCGGCTGCCGGTCTGCCGTTCGCCGGTATGCCGTCGGAGCTGGCGGACGGTGCCCGCAAGATCCTGTCCGAGGAGCCGGATCATCCGGAGCCGGACATCGGCTTCTCCCAGTCGGACTATGACCGGGAGCCGTTCACCCTGCGTCGATTCCTCCGCCCCCATCGCCGGGGCCTGGCCGGGGCGCTGACCCTGGTCGTCATCGAGACCCTGGCGTTGCAGGCCGGGCCGCTACTGACCCAGATCGGCCTTGACCGGGCCGTGATTCCCCGGGACGGATCCGCTCTCGTCCTGGTGGCGGTGGCGTACCTGATCGCGGTGCTGACGAACACCGTTGCGTCGACCGCCCGGGTGGCCTACACCGGCCGGCTGGGCGAGCGGCTGATGTATCAGCTGCGCATTCGGGTCTTCTCCCATTTCCAGCGACAGTCGCTTGACTTCTTCACCAGTGAAAAGGTCGGTGTGTTGCTGACCAGGATGACCAGCGACATCGATGCGCTCGCCGCGCTGTTCCAGGACGGCCTGGTCAATCTGATGGTCCAGGTGCTGACCCTTGTCATTATCACCGTCGTCCTCTTTGTCCTCAGCCCGACGCTTGCGCTGATCACGCTGCTGGCGGTGGTCCCGGCCATGCTGTTGCTGACCCTGTGGTTCCGCAGTGCGTCGGAGTTGGGCTACCGGCGGGTCAGGGAACGCATTGCCGACGTGCTCGCCGATCTCTCGGAGAGCCTGGCCGGCATGCGGGTCATCACCGCAACCAACCGTCGGCAGCACAACGTCATCCAGCACGCCAACGTCGTCGGTGAGCATCGGGACGCCAACATCTACGCCTCGACCGTTGGTTCGATCTACGGCCCGTCGAGCGAGTTCATCGGTCTCGCCGGGCAGGCTGCGCTCTTGTTCTTCGGCGGCCGAATGGTGCTCGACGGCACACTGTCCATCGGTGAGCTGTTTGCATTCCTGTTGTACCTGACCGCGTTCTTCGCCCCGATCCAGCAGCTCGTCCAGCTGTACAACTCCTACCAGCAGGGCCAGGCCGCGCTGGCCAAGATCCGCGGTCTGCTCGCAACCGAACCGTCGGTGGTCGAAACCCCGGACGCGGTCGAGCTGCCGCCGATCGACGGTCGTGTCGTGTTCGACAACGTGTCCTTCAGCTACGACGGCGAGGTTGAGGTCCTGACGGACTTCAACCTGACCATCGAACCGGGCGAGACCGTGGCCATCGTCGGTCCGACCGGGGCCGGGAAGTCAACTGCGGCCAAGCTGCTGTCCCGGTTCTATGAGCCGACAACCGGGTCGGTCTCGATCGACGGTCACGACATCCGCAGCGTGACCCTGTCCTCGTTGCGGAGCCAGCTCGGGGTGGTGCCCCAGGAGCCGTTCCTGTTCAACGGCAGCATTCGGCGCAACGTCGGGTTCTCCGACCCATCGCTGGGTATTGTGCCAGGCGGCGGCGCATCGAACGGTGAGTCGTCGAACGGTGGCCCGGCAGGGAACGGTGAGTCGTCGAGCGGTGAGTCGTCGAACGGTGGCCCGGCAGGGAACGGCACGCCGGATGCCGTGCAGCAGGCGTGTGATGAGGTCGGCCTGACCGAGCTGATATCCCGGTTGCCGCAGGGTCTTGATTCGCCGGTACACGAGCGGGGCGCGTCGCTGTCGTCCGGCGAGCGACAGCTGTTGGCGTTGGCCCGGGCGTTCCTGGCCAGACCTCGAGTGTTGATCCTCGACGAGGCGACGTCGAACCTCGATCTGGCGTCCGAGACACTTGTGGAGCGGGCCCTCGACCGAGTACTGGAGGGCCGGACGGCGATCATCGTCGCCCACCGCCTGGCCACCGCCATGCGGGCCGACCGGATCGCCGTCATAAACGATGGCCGACTGGTCGAACTCGGCTCCCATCAGGACCTGGTCGAGCGGGGCGGCCACTATGCCGAGATGTTCGCCCTCTGGGAGGCGGCCACCGGCTGATCGTCAGCCAGGATCCGGTTCGTCGAGCGAGCGGTGCAGGGTGCGAAGCAGCGAGATCAGCTGGGCCTGTTGCGTCCGGTCGAGCGCAGCCAACAGCGTCGACTCGTTCGCCGCGTGATCGACGACGGCGGCTCCGACGGTTCTCCGACCTTTTGCCGTCAGTGCGACAAGCACCTGCCGTTTGTCCGCCGGGTTTTTCCTCCGCTCGACGAGGCCCCGATCAGCCAGCCTGTCTATGCGGTTGGTCATCGCACCCGAGGTGACCATCGTCGACTCCAGCAACGCACCCGGTGTGAGCTGATACGGCGTGCCGCTTCGCAGGAGGGTGGCCAGCACGTCGAACTCCCAGGACTCCAGTCCGTGGTGGGCGAACACGTCGTTGAGGCGGGGGCGGAGGAGCCGCTCGAGTCGGCCGATGCGCCCGATGATCGCCATCGCCGACACATCGAGTTCGGGCTCCTCACGATTCCACTGCTCGATGATCGAGTCGACCCGGTCCGGCTGCTCCGGCGTGTTTGTTTTCGCCATGTGACGATTATCTCTTGATGTAAAGATATTTGCGACCTATATTTATCTCAATGTCAAGAGATCTTGTTGTGGCAGAGAATGCCACCGTCGCACGGACCGCCCTGACGCCCATGGTCTGGGGCACCACCTACATCGTCAGCACGGAGCTCCTGCCCACAGGGCGGCCCCTGCTGGCGGCGATGCTGCGGGCGCTGCCGATCGGGGTGGTGTTCCTCCTGTGGACCCGTACGTTGCCGAGCGGTTCGTGGTGGTGGCGGGCAGCGGTCCTCGGGTTCCTCAATATCGGGGCGTTCTTCGCCCTGCTGTTCGTCGCCGCATTCCGGCTGCCCGGTGGGGTGGCGGCCACGGCCGGTGCGCTGCAGCCGGTTGTCGCCGCCGTTCTGGCTGCGATCCTGCTCGGTGAGTTGTTCACCCGCCGCATCGCCGTCGCCGGCCTGCTCGGTGTTGGTGGGGTTGCCCTGCTGGTGCTCAGCCCGGAGGCGGCGCTTGATCCGGTCGGTGTTGTTGCGGCGTTGCTCGGCACGATGTCCATGGCCGCCGGCGTCGTGCTTACCAAGTACTGGACCAGGCCGGTCGACCTGATCACCTTCACCGGCTGGCAGCTGACGGCCGGCG
Source organism: Actinomycetota bacterium (assembly GCA_039029335.1). Taxonomy (GTDB): domain Bacteria; phylum Actinomycetota; class Acidimicrobiia; order Acidimicrobiales; family SZUA-35; genus JAHELU01. Next base: position 13,304 of record JBCCGJ010000014.1, read on the forward strand.
GCCTGCTCCTGGTGCCGGTGGTCCTGGTGGCGGAGGGTCTGCCGTCGAGCGTCAGCGGCACCAACCTTGTCGGATTCGTCTGGCTCGGGGTCTTCGGGACGGGGTTGGCCTACGCCAACTGGTTCCGGGGAATCGGTGCGCTCGCGGTCTCGGTGACCAGCTTTCTTGCGCTGCTGAGTCCGCTGGTGGCAACGCTGGCCGGTTGGCTGGTGCTGGACCAGCGGCTGACCACTCTGCAGGCGATCGGCGCCGTCCTGGTGCTCATCGCCGTTGTGCTGCCGCAGCTCCGGCTATCGGCTGGCGCTCGGTCAACCAACGCCGACGCCACCACGTCGCCGGGTGCCGAGCGGAACACGGACGAGGGACCGGACACCGACGCGCTTGGGGCCTCCGGAGCACCTGAACACCACCCGGAGCCGGCAGCGACATAACGCGTCGTCACGCCGGCGCTTGCTCGGTGACGGCTGGTTGGTGGCCTGCTCACCGGTCGTTCCGGTCGCAAAGATCGGGTGATCCGAGTGCCGGCATCGGTTGTTACGGGTGGCCGGTGGAACCGATCGGCGGACCGCGATCGTCGACCGGGGCGGGCGAGGTTCTGCGCAGTCGGTCCGGGCGTGTCCTCCCTGCTGGTTGTGTGTCGCAGGCCTATCGGCACGGCGAGGACATCTGGCTCGGAGGCGTTCGGCGTCGCCGTCTCGGCGAGACTGGTCTGCGGCACCAGCCTCCTGCCGGCGCGGTCACCTTCTCCTGACTAGTGATGGTCCCGGCCTCGGTGTCACAGCCCCTCGATACTGTGGTCGCATGTTCCTGGCGGAGGACAAGCAGACATCGGCGCTGTCATTGGACGATGATGCTGGGCCGTCGCACCGACGTACTGAGCCAACGGCTGATGCGGCGTCGGCCGCCGGCTCGGTCCTCCGTGCCGCTGACCTGGACGATGCGCTGAAGCTGCTGGCCGAGGCTGATACGCTGAGGGCGCAGGCTGCCGCGTTGGTCGGTGGACTTGCCGATTCCGGTCTGGCGGAGTGGCTCGGCTACGTGTCGATGGCGCGGCTGGTCGCCCATCGCAGCGGTTGTCGGAACACCACGGCCCGTGCGTTCCTCAGGGTCGCCCGGTTCCTGGTGGCTCATCCCCTCAGCGCTGCGGCGGTCCGGGATGGTCGCCTGTCGTGGGCCAACGCCGAGACCCTGGCTCGGGCCGCAGCCGATGGTCGGTCCGCTTCCTTTGCCGTGGCGGAGTCGGAGCTGCTGGCAGAGTCGAAGGCTTGCGCACCGGAGACGTTCGATCGGCTTGTCTTCGCCTGGCGATCCCGGGTCGATGCCGAGGCGGATGCCGCCGATGCCGAGCGGTCATGGCGGCAACGGTCGTTCACCATGCAGCTGGCGTTTGACGGATCCTGCCATGGCCGGTTCCGATTGGACCCGGTCGCCACCGAGATCGTGGCCGCCGCACTCGAGACCCCACCGGACCCGACTGGTGCCTTGACCGAACCAAGGACGCTCGCGCAGCGACGGGCTGATGCCCTGATCGACCTGTGCCTGATGAACGGCCCGGCCGCGGGTGATGATGACGGTCCCGCACGGGTACCCGTCGGCGTTGATGTTGTGGTCGATGTCGAGACGCTCGCTGGCACCAATGATCCGGTGGTCGTGTCCCGCCTTCGACAGGAGCTCGGTCGGGGCGGGCCGATCAGCGGCCCCGGGCTCGACCGGCTGCTCTGTGACGCGTCCTTCCGATCACTGATCACCGGCGGCAAACAGACCGTGCTGGCCTACAGCCGGTCAACACCGGACATCCCACCGACGCTCCGCCGGGCGGTGAAGTTACGTGATGGACGATGCACCTTCACCGGCTGCGACCGGCCGGCTCACTGGTGCGACCTGCACCACATCGTCCCTCGCAACAGGGGCGGCCCCACGACCGTGGAGAACCTCACGCTGCTCTGCCGGTTCCACCACACCACCGTCCACGAAGGCGGCTGGCAGCTCACCAGAGGTCCCGACGGCGCCATCCACGTCACCATGCCCTGACGCCCACGGTGCGACGCTGAGACGGCGCCACAACAAAGCCGACTCTCGAACCACTCCACAACGGTTCGAGAGTCCCGGCGCGCCCGGAAGCACGAGCGCGCACACGCCCACTCCCGCTACCTGCGCCCACGTCGACCAGCCAATCCCGTCATCGATACGTTCGCACCGCCAGTCATAAAAAGCGGGGAGAACCCGGACCGCAGCGCGAGGCGGGGGTTTGGTCAGCCAAGCGAAAGGCGGAGAGGGCGCACAGCCGAAACCGCAGCCGCGGCGGAGGCCCGGCAACCAAGCGCGCCGAGGGAGCGACCGCACAACCCGAGCGCAAGGCGGGAATGCGGTGGTGCGGCGAAAGCGAGGACTCGGAGCGAAGCGACGCCGCAGCGCAGCCGTACCGACCGTAGTCCCGCCGGTCACCGACCGATTACGCCCCGCCGGTCACCCACCGATTGCCATCCGAACCAGCGGGACGGCTACCCGAATTCGTCCGGCATGGACTCCTTGCGGCGGGCGATGAAGTCCAGCAGCTCGGCGTTGATGGCGTCATCGAGCGGCGGCGCCTCGTAGTCTGCGAGCTGCTGCTTCCAGATCTTGTTGGCCCGCTGGCCGGAGTTGGTCGCTCCTTCGTCGCTCCACTGCTCGAACGAGGCGTTGTCCGCGGTGTTCGATCGGTAGAACGCAGTCTCGAAGTTGGCCAGAGTGTGGGCGCTGCCCAGAAAGTGCTGACCCGGCGGGTTCTCCAGGATGGCCTCCAGGGCCTGCCCGTTGTCCGACATGTCGACGCCGTTGCCGAAGACCTCCATCATGCCGAGCTGGTCGACATCGAGGATGAACTTCTCGTACCCGATGGCCAGCCCACCTTCCTGCCAACCTGCGGCGTGTAGCACGAAGTTGGTGCCGCCCATGACGGTGGGCATGAGCGTTGCCGCGCTCTCGTACGCGGCCTGGGCGTCCGGCAGCTTCGACGCGGTCAGCGAACCGCCGGACCGGAACGGCACACCGAGCCGACGGGCCAGTGCGGCGACGGTGTAGAGCACCATGGCCGGCTCCGGGGTGCCGAACGTGGGCGCCCCGGTCTGCATGGACATCGAGCTGGCGAACGACCCCATCACCACCGGCGCCCCCGGCCTGACGAGTTGCACAAAGGTCATCCCGGCCAGCGCCTCGGCCAGGGTCTGGGCCGCAACACCGGCAACGGTCACCGGTGCCATCGCCCCGGCCAGGATGAACGGGGCGATGATGCAGGCCTGATTCGCCTTGGCGTACGCCTCGGCTGCGGCCAGCATGGTGGCGTCCCAGGTGAGCGGCGACGACGCGTTGATGAGGCTGGTCATCACGGTCCGGCCGGCGAGGTCCCCGCCGAACCCGATGCGGGCCAGCTCGATGGAGTCCTCGGCCCGCTCGCCGGCGGTGACCGACCCCATGAACGGCTTGTCGCTGTAGCGGAGGTGGGCGTAGACCATGTCCAGGTGCCGCTTGTTGACCGGAATGTCCACCGGCTCACACACGGTGCCGCCGGAGTGATGCAGCGGCGCCGCCATGTAGGTCAGCTTCACGAAGTTCTGGAAGTCCTCGATGCCGGCGTACCGCCGACCGTTGTCCAGGTCGAATGCAAACGGCGAACCGTAGTTCGGGGCGAACACCGTTGCGTTGCCGCCGATCTGCACGTTGCGCGTCGGGTTCCTGGCGTGCTGGGTGTAGATCTCCGGCGCGTTCTCCGACACGATCTTGCGGGCCAACCCCCGGGGGAACCGCACCCGGTTGCCGTCCACCTCGGCACCGGCTTCCGACAGCAGCCTGATGGCCTCCGGATAGTCGACGAAGTCCACTCCGGTCTGCTCCAGAATGGTGTCGGCGTTGTGCTCGATGAGCTCAAGACCCTCCTCGCTCATCAGCTCGAACGGCTTGAACTTACGGGTGAGGAAGGGATTGCTGGTCTCGGCCTGGGCTTCCCTGGCCGCCCGCCGGCCTGCCCGGCCTCCGGTTCGTCTCGCTCTCGATGTCACTGCTGCCCCTCCCTGGGTCACGGTGGGTCTGTTGCTTCCGGCCTGCACGATCACCCGGTATCGAGTGGACGTTTGCCGAGCCCGTCAACGGGCCTGTCTGTTCAACGGTGTTTCGGTTTAACGGGACTGTCGGCTTGTGGTCCTGCCTCGTCTGCGGCGGGGGCGTGCCCCGTCCGGGCTCTCCTGTCGGGCCGGCAGGTCGACGGCTTCGGCCAGGTTTGTTGTTGGTGCGGTCAGGTGGGGGAACGCCAATGCGGAGACAAAGAGCTCCTGGAAGCGGGGTTCGGTCGCGGTTTCGATCTTGGTCACCCGGGCGACCACCGCTTCCATCTCGGCCCGCTGCTCGGCGGACAGCAGCGCCCGGACCGCACCGGAGCCTGCGGCGTTTCCGACGGCCCGCACGTTGGGGATCGGGCAGTCGGGGATGAGGCCGAGCACCATCGCATGGACCGGGTCGATGTGAGCGCCGAACGCACCGGCCAGCCGAATCTCGTCGACGGTCTGCAACCGGGCGTGTTCGAGCAGCAGGTCGATGCCGGCCCGCAGCGCGGCCTTGGCCAGCTGGATGGCTCGGACGTCGGCCTGGGTGACGTGGATTTTGTCGACGAGGACATAGGAGAAGGTGCGCTCGTCGGCGACGATCCGAGCGGTCCGCTCCTGGCCCGCACCCTGGATGACCCCCTGGGCGTCGATGAGGCCGGACAGGAACAGCTCGCTGATGACCTCGATGATCCCGGACCCGCAGATTCCGGTCACGCCGGATGAGGCGGTGGCCTTGGCAAACCCGTCCTCGTCCGACCACAGCTCGCAGCCGATGACTTTGAACCGCGGCTCAAGGGTCTCCCGGTCGATTCTGACCCGCTCGATCGCACCCGCGGTAGCCCGCTGCCCGGACGAGATCTGGGCTCCTTCAAAGGCCGGGCCGGTGGGGCTTGATGCGGCGAACATCCTGGCCGAATTGCCGAGCACGATCTCGGCGTTTGTGCCGACGTCCACAAGCAGTTGGATGGCCTCGCCGCGGTGGGGTCCCTCGGAGAGGATGGCGGCCGCGGTGTCGGCGCCGACGTGCCCGGCGATGCAGGGGGCGAAGTAGAGCTCGGACCCCGGAGCGTCGATGCCCAGCGCTGATGCGGTGGTTTTGACGGCCTCGTCGGTTGCCAGGGTGAACGGCGACTGACCGAGCGGTGTGGGGTCGATGCCCAGCGCCAGGTGGTGCATGATCGGGTTGCCGACCAGCACGACGTCCAGCACCAGCGAGGGATCGATGTCGGCGTCGGTGATCAGTTCGGCCACCAGTTCGCCGAGGGCGGTTCGTATCGCCCCGGTCAGCTCCTCGTCGCCGCCGTCGTTCAGCATGACGTAGGAGACCCGGCTCATCAGGTCTTCGCCGAACCGGATCTGGGGGTTCATCCGACCGGCGCTGGCCAGGATCTCCCCGGTTGTCAGATCGCACAGATGGCCCGCGACGGTTGTTGAGCCGATGTCGATGGCCGCACCGACCACCCGGTCGACAAAGCCGGGCCGGGCCCCGACCACCATCGGACCGCGGCAGGCGACGGTCAGGCTCCGGTCCCTGGCAACGGTGTGCAGCGACGGCAGCAGGGCGGGAGCGAAGTCCTCGACGGGCCGGTTCCAGTCCTTGGCCAACTGCTCCCGGATCTGCACGGTCAGGCTGGTGCCGTCCTCCTCGTCACGGTCGTCCAGCTCCAGATAGTGGAGGGCGAACCGGGGGTCGACCACCAGCCCGTCCAGGTTCACGTCCTTGCGGACGACCTGGCGATGAATCTGGCTGGACGGCGGGACGTCGAACAGCGCGTCGCCGGTGATGCGGACACCACAACCCAGCCGCTGGCCCTCGCCGATGGGCCGCTTCCCCCGGTAGTCGTGTTCGAGCGTGCCCGGCGGACTGATGTGATCTTCGGTGACGTTGATCGCCCACTTGGGGAACTCGCCAAGGCCGGGCACCACCTGGCAGCGGCCACAGATTCCCCGACCACCACAGACCGAGTCCAGGTCGACACCGAGGGCACGAGCCGCGTCGAGCGCGGTTGTGCCGGACTCGAACCGTCCGCTCAACCCGGACGGGGTGAAGACAACGGTGTGGGCGGCCGCGGTCTTGTCGGTGGTCACGTCGTCAACCTGCTACCTGGCCCGGCGCATTACTCCGGGGCCTGCGTTTGGTCCGGCGAGGAAGATGCGGCGTCGGTGGCCTGGCCACCCCGTCTGCCGCCTCGACGGCCGCCGCGGCGCCCACCTCGACCACCACCGGCACCCCCGTCCGCTGACGGTTCCCGGTTCTCGGCGATCCATGCCCCGCAGTTCGGATCCTGGTTGTTGAGCACATCCGCCGCCATGACCGACGCCTTCACCTCGGCGTGCATCGGATTCATGATGGCCGACGTCATGCCGTGCGAGATCGCCATGGCCAGGAAGCTCCCGGTTACGGCGTGACGGTTCGGCAGCCCGAAGCTGACGTTGCTGGCGCCGCACGTGGTGTTGACCCCGAGTTCGGTCCGCAGCCGGCCGACCAACTCGAACACCTGGCGACCGGCGGTGGCCATCGCCCCGATCGGCATGACCAGGGGGTCGACAACAACATCTTCCTTTGGGATGCCGTAGTCGGCGGCCCGGTTGATGATCGTCCTGGCCACCTCGAACCGGACGTTCGGGTCCTCGGAAATGCCGGTGTCGTCGTTGGAAACCGCAACAACCGCGGCGCCGTACTTGGCAACGAACGGCAGTACCCGCTCCATGACCTCTTCCTCGCCGGTCACCGAGTTGATGAGCGGCTTGCCCTTGTAGACGGCGATCGCCGCTTCGAGCGCCTCGACGATCGAGGAGTCAATGGAGATCGGCACATCGGTGATCGACTGGACCAGCTCGACCGCCTTCGCCAGCAGGCCCGGCTCATCGGCCAGCGGAATGCCGGCGTTGACGTCCAGCATGTGGGCCCCGGCCGCAACCTGTTCAAGGGCGTCCTTTTCCACCCGGGAGAAGTCCCCGTTTTTCATCTCCTCCGCCAGCAGCTTGCGGCCGGTCGGATTGATCTTCTCACCGATCATGACAAACGGGCGGTCGAACCCGATGACCACCTCCTTGGTGGCCGAGCTGATGATGGTGTCGGTCATGCTGATCTCGTTTCCCCGATGTGTTCTTGCTTGTCGGTCGTATTGCCCGCCGGGCCCACCGCATGCCGAACGCCGGTCGGGCTGGTCGGCCTCCGTCCGAAGGCCCGTGCGGGCAGCGGTGGCGTCTCCGGCTTGTGCTCAGGCTGTGTCGGTCTCCGCTCCGCCCTGGGCCACCAGTTGCTCCAGCCGCTCGCGCGGGTACTGGGTGCTCAGGGTTTCCGCGGTGCGCGCGGCGGTCTCCTTTGGATCCTGTTCGAGGGGTGTGCTGACCCGTCGCCACTGGGCGACGTACGCCTCGGTTTCCGTCAGATCGGCCACCGCAGCCGCCCGATCGATGGCGTGCTGGAAGCGGGGCTCCAGCATCACCTTGGCCGTCTCACCGTTCGCCGATGCGGTCACCTGGGCCGGGATGTCCCGCCAGAAGATCGTGGTGAGGGCGCTGGCGTTTCCCCGACGTCGTGCCATGGCGGTCTCCCCGCCGTCAGGCGGCGGTCGCTCGACGTTCGGAGACCATGCGGGTCGCCGTCTCGGCCGCGACGGCGGCGTCACGACAGTAGGCGTCCGCCCCGATGGCCTCGCCGAACTCCTCGTTGAGCGGTGCACCGCCGACCAGCACGATGTAGTCGTCCCGGAGCCCCTTCTCGACGAGGGTGTCAATGACCACCTTCATGTACGGCATGGTGGTGGTCAGGAGGGCGGACATGCCGAGGATGTCCGGCTGATGCTCCTCGAGGGCGGCGATGAACTCGTCAGCGTCGGTGTTGATACCGAGGTTGATGACATCGAACCCGGCGCCCTCCATCATCATGGCGACCAGGTTCTTGCCGATGTCGTGGATGTCGCCCTTGACGGTGCCGATCACCACCTTGCCGATGGGTTCGGCACCGGTTTCGGCCAGCAGCGGGCGGAGGATGGCCATACCGGCCTTCATGGCGTTTGCCGCGAGCAGCACCTCCGGAACAAAGAGGATGCCGTCGCGGAAGTCGATCCCGACGATCCGCATCCCTTCGACGAGAGCGTCGTTGAGCACCTTGTCCGCACTCCAACCGCGGGAGAGCAGTATGTTGGTTCCCTCGGAGATCTCGTCTGCGAGTCCGTCGTAGAGATCGTCGTGCATCTGTGCCGTCAGGTCTTCGTCGTTCAGCGCCGAGAGGTCGATCTCCTCTTCGTCCGCTGCGCCGTTTGCTGCGTCCTCGTTCTCTGACATGAGCTTCTCCGTGAACCACGGCCGTCGGACGGCCGTTCCAAGACATTTCGGGCACCCTTGCGGATACCTTCGCAAATACCTTCACCGGGCACGTTGCCGGGACCCGGTCATGACTGACTACCCCGACCCCCCTGTGCCGCTATGCGGAACTGTACCACATTGTGAAATTCCTGGAAAGGTCGTGTTGGTTACTTCCATCGGCGCTGGCGCCGTAACCAGTAATAGTAACGGCGGCCGGTTGGCTATCTCGTGTACCCCGCTAGGGAAAACGTCATTGGCCGGGCCGGGCGCCGAGCGTCAATTACGGTGGGCTGGGTGGGATTCCTATCTGTCCGATTTGAACTAACCGATACCCAACGCCTCGAGGCCTGCGGCGAGGACCCCGGGACCCTGTGCGACTGGGTGGCCGATCGGACCGACTCGGTTCTGGTCGCCCAGCTGGCCGACTTCGCCGTCGACAAACCGATACGCATCGCCCTCATCCTGGTGATCGCATTTTTCGTCTCCCGGCTGCTGCGATCCATGATCGACCGGTTCGGCCGACGGCTCGCTCACCGCAGCGCCGACCGGTTGGCCAGGATCGAACGTCGCACCCCCCGGCTCAACCAGTTCGCCGACTCGGGCGCCGTGGCCGATCCTGCCGCCAATGGCCGTTCGGAGCAGCGGGTGGACACCGTTGTCTCGGTGATCTCGTCGTTGGCCACGGTGGTGGTGTGGGCCACGGCAGGAGTCATGATCCTCGGTCTGTTCAGCATCAACCTGGCTCCACTCTTCGCCGGGGCCGGGGTTGTCGGAGTCGCCCTCGGCTTCGGCGCCCAGTCGGTGGTTGCGGACTTCCTCTCCGGCTTTTTCATGCTGTTCGAGGATCAGTACGGCGTCGGCGACGTGGTCGACCTCGGCGAGGCGTCCGGCACCGTCGAGAACCTGTCGCTGCGGACCACCACCATTCGGGACGTCAACGGCACCGTGTGGCACATCCGCAACTCCGAGATCCGACGGGTCGGCAACAAATCGCAGCTGTGGTCCCGGGCGGTGCTGGACATCGATGTGGCCTATGACACCGACCTGCGCCGGGCCGAGGGGATCATCCAGCGGGTGGCCGACGATCTGTGGCAGGACCCGGACTTCACCGACGGCGACATCATCGATCCACCGGAGGTGTGGGGGATCGAGCGGCTCGGTGCGGACGGGGTCACGATCCGTCTGGTGGTCAAGACCGACCCGGCCGAGCAGTGGGTCATCGGCCGGGAGCTCAGGCTGCGGATCAAGGAGGCACTCGAGGAGGCGGGTATCGAGATCCCGTTCCCCCAGCGGACGATCTGGCTCCGCCACGACGACACCGCCGTGCCCCGTGAGGAGCGGCCGGAGGTCGAGGTGGCTCCGCTACGAATCCCCGAGGCAACCGAGGAGCTGGTCCAGAACCCCGAGGGGTGATCCCGGCCCTCGATGCGGTCGGGGTGTCACGGGTTCGTCTGCTCCGTTGGCCCGCCGGCCCCTTTCACCTGTTTTGTGCCGGGCCGACGGCGTCGGCTGGCCAGCGTTGCGATGACCGTCGACGCCCGGGACGAGACCGGCTGGAAGCGCCCCTGGCGGGACAGCGGCAGCGCGTCCCGGAAGGCGATGCGGTAGGCCAGATATGCGGCGATCGCCCCGTGGGTGACGACGAGCGCCACAAAGAACATGTCGGTCCCCAGTGTGACGATCAGCCCGGCCGAGAGCAGCGGGCCGACCACCGCACCGACACCGTTCGTGGTGACCAGCGATGAGCTGGCCCCGGTCGCCTGTTCGGGCCTGATCCAGTCGTTCGTGTAGGCGATCCCCAGGGAGTACAGCGGGAAACTGAACCCGCCGACCAGGAACATCAGCAGGTAACTGACCCACCCGGCCGGTTCTGCCACCAGCAGCAGCGCGGCGGACACCGTGGCGCCGATGGCAACGGCGAACATGACGCCACGCCGGGGGACGCGATCGGACAGCGTGCCGATGGGGAACTGCAGGACAACACCGCCGACCATCGGCGCCCCCATGAAGATGGCGATCTGGGACGGGGCGAGCCCGGCCCGGGCGGCATAGACCGCGCCCATACCGAGGAGCGAACCGTGGGCCATGCCGACCAGGGCGGAGATGGTCAGGCCCGTCGGAACGATCGAAAAGAGCTCGGAGATGGACATCGGCTCCGGAACCCTGGTGGGGGGTGCGCTCCGCCCGGACAGCGACGTCGGGACCAGGGACAGCGACACCAGCACCGAGGCGATGACAAACAGCTCGAAGCCCCGGGGGTCCGCCAGGTTCAGGAGGAACTGGCCGCCGGCCACGCCGCCCATGGTCACCACCATGTACAGGGCCAGCAGCCTGCCTCTGGTTTTGTTGGTCGCCAGGTCGTTGATCCAGGACTCGGCCACCACGTAGAGCCCGGCCATGCAGAGGCCGGTGGTGAACCGCATGAGGGCCCAGGTGACCGGGGTGATGGTGAGCGCGTGTACCAGGGTGGCGGTGGACGCCATCGACGCAAGCGCAGCAAACACCCGAATGTGGCCGACCGTGGTCAGTGCTCGGATGGCGGCCCGGCTCCCGGCAAGAAACCCGACGAAGTAGGCGGTCATCACCACGCCGGTGGCGGCGGTCGAGAACCCTTCGTATTCGGATCGGATACCCAGCAGCGAACCCTGCAGCCCGTTGCCAAGCATCAACAGCGCGATGCCGGTGAACAGGGCCCAGGAGGCGGCAGCGGTGTTCGACGGGGGGATGAGCGGTCCCGGGCCGGGCTCGTCGAGGACTGGCTCCTCCGATGGACCGGCCGACGGGGCCGCGGAGGAGATCTCAGCGGTCACGTCACCTGCGTTTCGATTCGATGGGTTCGGGCGATGCCCGAGCTGGTCAGCGGCCTGCGGAGTCCAGGACCTGGCGGCGCCATGTCTCGGTGGCCGCGACCTGATTAAAGGTGAAGCAGTGGATTCCGGCAACCCCCATCGGCTGAAGATCGGCCTGCAGCGGCTCGAGCAGCGAGTCGGGGTTGTAGTCGGACCTGCTCAGCAGGCTGGAGATCGCCCGCCGGTTCTTCATCAGGTAGTTGAGCGACGCCCCGACCCCCAGCCGAACGCCCATGGCCATCAGCTTGGTCCGATCGACCACTCCGGCGATGCCGAGATGGATGGGCAGCGTCAGGCCCTTTGACCGTTCCTCGGTCAGCCAGCCGCGGATCTTCTTAGGGTCGAAGCACATCTGGGTGCTGGCGTAACCAGCGACACCCGCCTCGGCCAGGACCTGCTGTTTGTCGTGGAGGGCGGCGGAGAGCAGCTCATCGTCGATCGCCGCGTGGCCGTCCGGGTAGGCCGTCACACCGATCGTGTGCAGTTCCGGCCCGGCATCGAGCAGGTCCCGGAGGAACGCTGCCGCATCCCGGTAGGGGCCGGCTGGCGGGTCGGCGTCCCCGCCGACCAGGAACAGCCGGCCGATGGCCTCGGTCCGCATCCATTTCGCGATCTGAGCCACGTGCTCCGGCCCCTCGACCATGCGGGCCGCGATGTGGGGGATGGCGACATGACCCTTGGACCGGATCTCGTCGGTGAGCCGCATGGTTTCCTGGATGCCCTTGACCGGCGAGCAGGTCACCGACACCTCGGACTTCGGCGGGAGGGCGGCGACCGCCCCGTCAAGGCTCTTCAGCGGGACAACCTCGAAGGTCAGCCCCTCGATCAGATCGAGGCGGTGGTCGACGCCGGACAGCGGCCCCTGCTCCGCCGCACTCATCAGCTCAACCCCACGATCTCTCCGGCGGCGTCGTCGCCGTCGAACACGAGGTCGATGTTCTTCGCCGCCGGGTTCTTGCCGAGGCCGGGCATGGTCCGCATGTCCCCGCAGATCGGGTAGATGAAGCCGGCACCGACCGACGCCCGGACCTCCCGCACCGGCAGGGTCCACCCGGTCGGGGCACCCTTGAGGCTGGGGTCCGAGGAGATGGACAGGTGGGTCTTTGCGATGCAGACCGGCAGATTGCCGAATCCCGCCGCCTCGTAGGTGTCGATCTGCTTGTTCGCAGCGGCGGAGAACTCGGTGTTGTCCGCCCCGTAGACCCTGGTGGCCACGGTGTTGATCTTGTCCCGCAGGGACATGTCGTCCGGGTAGAGCACCTGGAACTCCGACTCCTCCTCCGCCGCTTCCTTGACCGCTGTGGCCAGTTCGGCCGCACCTCGGCCGCCGTCGGAGAAATGGGTCGACAGGGCGGAACGTGCCCCGTATTCATCGGCGATCTCGGCGATGGCCTTGATGTCACCCGGGTGATCGCCGGGGAAGGCGTTGATGGCCACAACCGGTGTCACGCCGTGCATCGCCATGTTGGCCAACTGCTTGCGGAGGTTGTCGCCGCCCTGATGGACCTCGTCAGGGTTCTCCTTGAGCAGATCCTCCGGCAGCGGCCTACCGGCCACGATCTTGTGGTTCCCGGAGTGGGCCTTCAGCCCCCGCACGGTAGCCACCAGTACCGCGGCGTCGGGGGCGATGCCGGAGTAGCGGCACTTGATGTTGAAGAACCGCTCCGCGCCCATGTCGGCGCCGAACCCGGCCTCGGTGAGCAGGAACTCGTCCATGTGGATGCCGATCTGGTCGGCGACGATGGAGGAGTTGCCGGTTGCGATGTTGCCGAACGGCCCGGTGTGGACCAGCGCCGCGGTGTTCTCCAGGGTCTGCATCAGGTTCGGCTTGATCGCCTCACGAAGGATGACGGTCATGGATCCGGCGGCGCCGATCTCCTCGGCGGTGATCGGGGTGCCGTCCTTGGCGTACCCGAGGACGATGCGGCCCATCCTGGCTCGCAGGTCCTGCAGTGAGGTGCACAGGGCCAGGGCGGCCATGACCTCGGATGCGGCGGTGATGTCGAAGCCGGTCTCCCGGGGGATGCCGTCGAGGCGGCCGCCGAGGCCGATGGTGGTGTTGCGCAGCGCCCGGTCGTTGACGTCGAGCACCCGACGCCAGGTGATGTTGTGGATGTCGAAGCCGGCTTCATTGCCGTGGTAGATGTGGGCGTCCAACATGGCCGAGCACAGGTTGTGGGCCGCCGTCACCGCATGCATGTCCCCGGTGAGGTGGAGGTTGAACAGCTCCATGGGCACCACCTGGCTGTAGCCACCGCCTGCGGCGCCGCCCTTGATGCCGAAGGTCGGCCCCATCGACGGCTGGCGGATCGCCACCGTGGCGGAGGAACCGATGTGCTGGAACGCCTGGCCGAGGCCCACCGTTGTGGTGGTCTTGCCCTCGCCGAGCGGGGTGGGGGTGATGGCCGAGACCACCACATACTTCGCCTTCGGTCGATCGGCCATGGCCTGGATCGCCTCGAGTTTGACCTTGGCCGCACCGGAACCGTACGGCTCAAGGTGCTCGGTCGGGATTCCGGCTGCGGACGCTATCTCGTCCAGGGGCTTGAGGTTCGCCCCCTTTGCAATTTCAAGATCCGTGGGAAATGACACAGGCGCTCCGAGGTGTGCTGGTTGATACGGCAGGGGTGATCATGGCAGATCACTGCCGAGTGTGCGGCCGGAAAACCACCTACTCGACAACGTGCCCCCCCTTCCGATATTGTTCCGCTATACAGAACGATTCCATCATACAGAACAGCACACGGAACAGCGGGCGTCAATCGGATCGGGGTAGACGTTTCGATCTCTTTCGGCGGCGGTCTGCGTCGGGGAAGCACTCCAGCTAGTAGGTTTTGACGGGCCGCCTGCCCGAGCCGCCGCGGCGCCCGAGTCGCCGGAAGACAGTACGACCAGTTAGTACGGGCAGTTGGTACGACCAGGTAATTCGAGCAGTAGCACGAGAAATTACAGAGCACGTGAAAGAGCACCTGAAGGAGAGAGCATCAGGATGAGCGAGTTCCCGAGTAGCGCGAAGGTAGTGGTGATCGGTGCCGGCATCGTCGGCAATTGCCTTGTCGGACACCTGGCCGATCTGGGTTGGACCGACATGGTGCTCATCGACAAGGGCCCGCTGCCCAACCCCGGTGGCTCCACCGGTCACGCCTCCAACTTCATCTTCCCGGTCGACCACAACAAGGAGATGGCCCTGCTCGGCGTCCAGAGCGCCAACCAGTACCGGGACATGGGGCTCAGCGTCGACTCCGGCGGCATCGAGGTTGCCAGGACCCAGGAGCGGATGAACGAGTTGCAGCGGCGGATGACCTCGGCCACCGCCTGGGGCGTCGATGCGAAGCTCCTCACCCCGACCGAGGTGAAGGAGTTGGTGCCGTTCATCAACGAGGAGGTGATCCTCGGCGGGTTCTACTGCCCGACCGTGTCGGTGGTTGACTCGCTGGAGACCGGCACCGTGATGCGCAAGAGAGCCCAGGACAAGGATGCGCTCCAGGTCTTTGCCAACACCGAGGTCCTCGACGTTGAGACCGAGGACGCCCACAACGGCCTGAAGAAGGTCACCGCGGTCGTGACCGACAAGGGCCGCATCGAGGCCGAGTACGTGGTCATCGCCTGCGGCGTGTGGAGCAACCAGGTTGCCAACATGGCCGGCGCCACGATCCCGCTGGTGCCCGCCGTGCACCAGATGGCCGACGTCGGTCCGCTGGACATCCTGGCCGAGACCAACAACGAGATCGGCTATCCGATCGTACGGGACATGGACACCTTCTGTTATGAGCGGCAGTCCGCCGGCTCGATGGAGGTCGGTTCCTACGCCCACCGGCCGATCCTCCACCATCCGGACGAGATCCCCTCGAACGAGGAAGCTGCGCTGTCGCCGACCGAGATGCCGTTCACCCCGGACGACTTCGACCAGCAGATGGAAGAGGCGATCGAGCTGATGGACATGCTCGGCGACGCCGAGATCAAGTACGCCATCAACGGCCTGCTGTCCCTCACCCCGGACGCCATGCCCTGCCTCGGTGAGACCGCCGAGGTGATGAACCTGTGGTCCGCCGCGGCGGTGTGGGTCAAGGAGGGCCCGGGCATGGCCCAGGTCGTCGCCGAGTGGATGACGTACGGCTACCCCCGGGTCATCGACGCCCACGCCTCAGACGTCGCCCGGTTCTACAACTGGGAGCGGGGCGACGATCACATCTGGGCCCGGTCCGAAGAGCATTTCAACAAGACCTACGGCATCGTCCACCCGGCCGAGCAGTGGGAGAGCCGTCGGGAGCTGATGACCAGCCCCTACTTCTCCCGTCAGAAGGACCGGGAGGCCGAGTTCTTCGAGGCCCGGGGCTGGGAGCGGCCCCAGTGGTACAACTCCAACGCCGATCTGGTCGAGCGGTACGGCCTGTCCGAGCGGGACACCGAGTGGGACAACCGCTGGTGGAGCCCGATCACCATCGGCGAGCACCTCAACCTGCGGGAGAACTGCGGCGTCGTCGACCTGAGCGCCTTCCAGATCTACGAGCTGTCGGGTCCCGGTGCGGTCCAGTACGCCGAGTACCTGGCGGTCAACAAGATCGACAAACCGGTCGGCTCCTCGGCGTACACCCCCTGGCTGACCCCGGACGGCGGCTTCCACTCCGACCTCACGATGATGCGGACCGGCGAGGACACCGTGCAGATCGTCACCGGCGTGTTCGACGGCGGCCGTGACGAGTTCTGGGTCCGCAAGCACCTGCCGGCGGACGGCTCGGTCACGTTCACCAACGTGACAACCAACATCACCACCCTCGGCGTCTGGGGTCCGAACGCCCCGGCTGTAGTCGGACAGCTGACCGATCACGATCTCAGTCAGGCCGGGTCGCCATACGGTTCGTACCTCGACGCCGAGATCGCCGGCATGCCCTGCAAGCTGTTCCGCATCTCCTACGTCGGCGACAGCGGCTGGGAGATCTACACCGCCTGGGACAACGGTCCGAGGCTGTGGGACGCACTGTTCGAGGCCGGCGAGGGCCACGGCATCCGACCGACCGGCGGCGGGGTCTACGGCTCTTCCGGCCGGGTCGAGAAGGGTTATCGGCTCATGGGCGCCGAGCTCGAGTCGGAGTACACCCCGGTGGAGGCCGGTCTGGCCCGCCCCAAGGTCAAGGCCGCCGACTTCATCGGCAAGGAGGCGTACCTCAAGGCCAGGAAGCGCGAGCCCATCGCCAAGATGTGCACGCTGACCGTTGAGGATCAGACTGACTCCCAGGGCCGGAACCGGTTCCCCCAGGGCGGCAACGAGCCGATTCTCACGATGGACGGTCAGCGGATCGAGGATTCCCACGGTCGGGTCTCGCGGGTGACCACCGCATCGCCCGGCCCATCCGTCGGCAAGCACCTGCTGATGGCTTACCTGCCGTCGGAGCTCGCCGTTATCGGGACCGACCTGCAGGTGATGTACATGAACGAGCTGTTCCCGGTGAAGGTCGGTGCCGTCGAAGGCTCCGTCTTCGACCCCGAGGACACCCGGCTCAAAGGCTGATTGCGGAGCTGAACATGCGGATTCTGGTTTGTGTCAAGGTGTCGTCCGCGGGGCGGCCGACGGCAACCCATCGGGTTGCATGGAGTTTGGCCTGCGGCCAAACATCCCTGGCGTAAAGGTTGAGCTGAACATGCGGATTCTGGTTTGTGTCAAGCGGGTTCCTGCGCCGGGCGCCCGGATCAATGTGAGTGCTGACGGGCAGTCGATCGAGACCGCCCATCTCGGGTTCACCACCAGCCCCCACGAGGAGTGTGCGCTGGAGGAGGCCGTACTGCTGACCGAGCAAAACGGTGGCACGGTCACCGTGCTTACCCTTGGTCCGCCCGAGGCCGAGGAGCAGCTTCGGTATGCGGCGAGCGTCGGTGCCCATGAGATCGTCCTGATCCCGAACGGTCCGGAGGGATCCGTCGAGCCGTGGGATCCCCAGCGAACCGCCGCTGCCCTCACCGAGGCCATCGAATCGATCGAGTCGGACAGCGGTCCGTTCGACCTGATCATGTTCGGCAACGAATCCGCGGACTCCGGTGGGTTCCAGGTCGGCGTCCGGGTGGCCTACAAGCTGTCACGGCCGATCGTGAACGGCATCAAGGACGTCGAGTTGGCGATGGACGGCGACTCCGTGACCGGGGTGACCGCTCGGCGGGCCGTCGACGCGGGCTTTGAGGTCTACGAGCTGCCCACTCCGGCCGTGCTGGGGGTCAAGGAGGGGCTGAACCTTCCCCGGTACCCCACGATGAAGGGTCGGTTGGCGTCCAAGAAGGTGGAGATGTCATCCCTTTCCATCGATGCGGACGAGGGTGGGCAGGCGATGGTTTCACTGCATCAGCCGGAGGAACAGGTGTCGAAGACGGAGATCCTCGGCGATTCCGAGGAGGCGGCGGTCAAGGTGGTCGACCTGCTCGAGGAACTGGGAGTGCTCGGATCATGACCCTGCCGGGGCGGGGGGCGCCACCCCTGACCGAGTTTCGCCTGCGGCCAAACGTCGTCCGGATCGAACTGGAGAGAATGACATGACCCTTTTGGTGGTGCTGGAACACGATCGGGGCGAGCTGGCGGAGGCGGCCAGGGAGGCGCTGACCTTCGGCCGTGACCTTGCGGCCAAGATGGATGCGGAACTCCACGCCCTGCTCATCGGCGAGGACGCCGCCGATCTTGCCGACGAGGCCACCGCCCACGGCGCGGAAACGGTTCACGTCGCCGAGCACGACCTCCTGGCCGACTACGGCCCGGACGCCTGGGCCGAGACAACCCGACAGGTGGCGGAAGAGGTGGACGCCGATGCGGTGATGACGGTCGGCACCGACCGCGGCAACGAGGTGATGGCCCAGCTTGCCGCCAGAACCGACGCGCCGTTTGTTGCGAACTGTCTGTCCGTGGACGTCGACGACACGTGGTCGATGACCCGGGTCCAGTGGGGCGGATCCCTGCTCGAGGACGCAACCCTGGACGCCGATCGGAAGCTGATCTCGGTGGCGCATCATGCGGTGGCGTCCGAGCCGTCGCCGACCCCACCGGACGGCGAGGTCGAGACGTTCGAGCCGGACCTCGACGACGACCTGGCCACAACGGTCATCACCGATCGCGTGGTGCTCAGCCAGGGGGTCACCCTGTCGACGGCGCCCGTGGTGATCAGCGGTGGCCGCGGCGTCGGTTCGGCCGACGGGTTTGCCATTCTGGACGAGCTGGCCGAGTTGGTGGGCGGCCGCGTCGGCTGCTCCCGGGCGGTGACCAACAACGGCTGGCGGCCCCACGCGGACCAGGTCGGCCAGACCGGCACCCGCATCGCGCCGGAGATCTACATCGCTACCGGCATCTCCGGGGCGATCCAGCACTGGGTCGGGGCGATGGCCTCCAAAAAAATCCTGGCCATCAACACCGACCCGGAGGCCAACATGGTCACCAAGGCCGACTACGCCGTCCTGGCCGACCTCCACAAGGTCGTCCCGGCGATCAGCGAGGAGATCCGCCGCCGTCGCAGCTGAGCCCTTTCCCTCGGGCTGAGCCCTTTCCCGGCCAAATTTGGGTACCCAGCACCCAAAATTTGTGGTCTAGAGGCCCAAATTTCGCCGGGAGAGGCGGGGGAGGGCCAGCGCTTCGGCGATCGTGTAGCAGCTGAAACCGACCAGGAGCCCGACGCCGTTTGCGACCAGATCATCCAGTGACGCGGTCCGAGACCAGGACAGGTATTCCTGGCCCGCTTCGAACAGGCTGGACAGGAGAAAGAGGGCGCTCAGCATCGAGAGCCGATCCCGGACCGTGGCCAAAAGCCCGGTGGCCACAAAACCGACGGCGCCCCACATCAGGAAGTGTCCGACCGTGTCGGCGCCGTAGGGAACGCCGGCCCTGGCTCCCGAGGCGGCCATGGCCAGGTGCTGGACGTTGCCGAACGGGTCGGCCTGAACGGCAAACATCGCCACGGATCGGATGAGGTGCGCCACCGTGCCCGGCGCGGTATCCGACAGGGACAGCACGGCGATCACCAGGAGTCCCCAGACAAGGCCGAGCAGGTGCAGCCGCCGAAACCAGAACATGGGACCAACGGTAGGAGCGGGCCGGTAAAGGCGAGGTAAGGCTCCTGTGCGGGTTTTGTGTAGGTCCGGGTCAGGCCTTGGGACTCAGGACTGCTGGACGAACTCCACCCAGTTGCCGTCCGGGTCGACAACGATGCCGATGGTGACACCGGGGCGGGCCTCGGTGATCGGCACGGCGATCGGTACGTCCGCCGCTTCGCAGGCCATCATCATCTCTTCCAGGTTGGTGACCACCATGGTGAAGTACCGGATGCCGATGGCCGCCGGAATGCCGCCGCCCGAGGTGGTTTCCGGGTTGGTGTCCAGCTTCACCAGCTTGATGACCGTGTCACCACAGCTGAGCCGATGCATCGTGGCCCCGCCGCCGATCGGCATCTGCAGGTCGGCGACGTGCTCGAGCCCAAGGAGGTCCCGATAGAACGCCAGCGACCGGTCGCTGTCGCCGATGACGATCCCCAGGTCGATTGCGGACTTTGCCAGTGCAACACCCATGGCGTGACCGTAGCCGAGCAGATCCGGTCGAGGCGACCGTGGGGCGACAGCCGGCCGTGGCGCGAGTGCGGCGCTCAGCGCAGGTGGGCCGAGAGTCGCTCCCCGGCTTCGCGAACCAGCTTGCCGATATCACCGGCCTGGGAGGTCTCGGGGAACCGGTAGGCCGGGCCGTGGACGTGGATGGCGGCGATGATCGCCCCGTCGCGGTCGCGTACCGGCGCGGCGACCGAGTTGATGCTCTCGTCGAACTCGGCGTAGACCCACGTGAAGCCGATCCGCTGCAACTCGGAGATCCTCGACCGGATAACGGCGGCGTCGGTCACGCTGTTATCCGTCGCCTTCTCCAGCGGCGGCTGCAGCAGCCGATCGACATCGTCCGGATCCTGCCCGGCCAGCAGGACGATGCCGGAGGGCACCAGGTTCACCGGCGCGGTATCCCCGGTCCAGCTTCTGACCTGGACCTCCTCCTCCGACTCGACGTGGTCCAGGTAGAGCACCGCATCACCTTCCAGGGTGGCCACCCCGGAGGTCTCACCGGTCTGTTCGGTCAGTTCCAACAGGTGCGGGCGTGCGGTGGCGATCAGATTTCGGCCGGGGGCGGACGCGCCGGCAAGGTCGATGAGGCCGGGACCCAGCCGGTACTCCCCGCCGGCCTCCACCTGCTCAACGGCCTGCTCCTCCTCGAGTGCGCTCAGCAGTCTGGCCACAGTGCTCTTGGGGAGCTCGGCCCGCTCGGCAAGGTCAGTGATGCCTGCCGGACCTATGGAAAGGGCTCGCAGCAACGCAAACGCCCTCTGGATTGACTGCACTCCCGACATGGATCCCTATCCGCATCTGCTGGAAAGGGTGAGTCTACCCACGGTTTGATCCATCGGTGAGTCAGAGTTTCCCGCCGTGGTCGCGGCGGCCCGGGCGGCTCAGAAGCCGGTGCGGCAGTGGGCGGCTCGTGCCTGGCCGAAGAACAGATCGGCACGGTTCAGGGCCTTGTCGTCCCCGATGGCCATGCCGCCGTCGGTGAGGACGGTGGCTGAGGTCCCGAGCAGCAGCGGTCCCAACCCGGCTCTGGTCAGCACGATGTCGGGTTCCTCGTCGGTGGGACCGGCGCCCGCCCCCGTCACGACAAAGCGATCGGTCACCGGCGGCGAAGCGGCCCGACCGATCCGGAGATCGTCCGTGACCCCGACCACCAGCCGGTCGTCGGTTCGGTAGTCCCGCGCCGAAAACGCCGCAATCGGGTCGGCCACCTTGAGCCACAGGCCGTCGTTGAGGTCCGTCGTCCGAAGTGCCCGCTGGTCGGTGAGGATGGACGGCAGCAGGTCGTCCGGCGCAACGGCGGTCCGCCCGTTGATCGATCCGACAAGGTCGAGCGACAGCAGCAGATGCCACAGGGCCACGTGGGCCTCCGGCGTGACGGCCACCAGATCCTTGATCCACACGGTGTGGGCGGGATGACCGTCGTGCCACGCCAGATCAACCGACCACACGGCATACCCGTCCGGATGGATCGCGGCGAAGTTTCGCTTCTTGGCGCTGATGGTCTGTTCGCGCATCACCGGTTCGGACCGGGACACCTCGCCGACCTGGGTGAGGCGGTAGCGGTCGTAAATGGCCAGTAGCTCATCGACGTGTTCCTCGGCCTCGACCAGTCGTACCCGCTCCGGTTCCAGGTCCGGCCGGATCCCGGTCCGGCGCCGATCGACCGTGGTCACCCGGGTCCGGGTGGCGATGCCGTAGCCGAACCGCTCGTAGATCGGCCCTTCGCTGGCGGTCAGCCCCAACACCGGTTCCTCCAGCTCAACCGCCAACTCGTCAAGGCCGTTCATGATGGAGCGGAGCAGACCCTGCCGACGGTGCGAGGCGAGCACGCTGACCCACGTCACCCCGGAGAGCGGCAGGGTGCCGCCCCCCGGCACGGTCAGATCCATCTGGTACGAGCCGCCGGCGCCGACCATCTGGTCGCCGTCGAACGCAACGACGAACCGGTCGGGATCCAGCAGGTCGTCGGCGATCTCGGCATCAGCGGGCAGGATGGTCACCCCGAAGTTGCGGAGGTCCATCGCCACCAGCTGTTCAAGATCTTCCGGCTTGGCGCGTCGAAGGGAGGCGGTCATTGGCCAAACGCTACTGCACCGGCATTACCGGCAACCGGGAATTTCGACGTCGGGCGCTCGGTCAGCCCGCCAACCGGTCGAGCGCCTCGGTCAGCACTTCCGGCGGACGGTCGAAACACAGACGCACGTGGTCATCCGGGCCGCCGCCCACCCGGCAGGCGGAGCCGGGGAGGACCGCAACCCCTCGATCCGCCGCGGCGTCGGCGAGGACCCGACCGTCGGTTCCCGTCGTCCTCACCCACAGCGCCAGACCTCCCTGCGGTGGGGTCACCTCCCACGTCGGTTCCAGCCGGGCCAGGCCGGTACCGAGCAGTTCGGCGCTGGCCCGCAGGTGGTCGATCCGTCCGGCCAGGATGGTGTCGAGCCGGGTCATCGCCTGCACGGCAAGCAGCTGGCTGGGGACGGCCGGTCCGAGGTCGAACATCGACCAGCGCCGGCGAAGGATGTTTTCACACACCGATTCCGGGGCCACGATCCACCCGGTCCGGAGGCCGGTCCACAGCGACTTCGAGAGCGAGCCCACCACGATGGCGTCCGGAGCCAGGGCGGTGGCCAACGCCCGGTCGGCCCTCCCGAACGACAGGTCGGCGTAGGTCTCGTCCACGATCACCGTTGCCGGGGACTCCCGGAGGATCGTCGCCAGGTCTGCGGCCCGTTCGTCGGTCATGACGGCCCCGGTCGGGGAGTGGACCGAGGCCACGATGACCACCAGCGACGGTTCGTCCCGTTCCAGTCGTCGCCTGAGCGAGTCCGGGCACGGTCCGTCATCGTCGGCGGCCATGCCGACCGCGACACAGCCGTTGGTCCGGATGATGTCGAACAGCCCGCCGTAGGTCAGGTCCTCAACCAGGACGCGGGAACCTCGTGGTGCCAGCGTGGAGACCAGGAGGGCAAGGGCCTGATGGGCCCCGGACGTCACCACCACCTCGGCGGGGGTCGTGTCCGGCCGCCATCGTCGTTGCCGCTCGGCGACGGCGTGCCGAAGCGCGGGGATGCCGAGTGGGGCGAACCCGCTGGCCGGATCGACGGCCAGAAAGTCGGTTGTCTCGATGCGCATCTGAGGGAGGAATCCGGCGTCCGGAGCGACGGCGGCCGCCAGATCGATCAGGCCGGTCCCGTGCAGGAGTTCCGCGAACGGTACCGGCGGAGCGGTCGGGCCGGCGGTCTCGGCGACCCATGTGCCGCTGCCCTGCCGGGACACCACCAGCCCACTCCGCCGCAGGTCGTCCACCACCGCGGAGATGGTCGGTCTGCTCACGTGGAGCTCGGCGGCCATCGCCCGTTCCGGTGGGAGCTGATCGCCTGCGGCCAGCTGGCCGCTGTTGATCGCCTGGCGGATGGCCAGGCCGATGTGCACCCCAAGGGGCGCCTCCTGGACAAGCCACGGGGAGATCCGTCTTGCGAAGTCGGTTGCGTGCACGGCGAGGCTCCCAGCTTTTTGGTCCGCGTATCGTGTGTTTTGCTCCCATCCAGGAGTGGCCAATTGGCCAACCGGATGTCATACCAATTCACCGTAGCGTTCCGGTATGGACTACGCAGCCCTCATCAGCCTGGCGTTTGTCTCGTCGATCACCCCGGGGCCGAACAACCTGATGCTGTGGGCGTCCGGCCTGAATCACGGGATCCGACGGTACGTGCCACACCTGCTCGGTGTGAGTGTCGGGTTCACGGTGCTGCTGTTCCTGATCGCCACCGGGCTCGGCACCGTGTTCGACCGGTACGAGGCCGTGGCCTTTTTGCTGAAGGTCCTGGGCGGCGGGTACCTCAGCTACCTGGCCTACCGAATCTTCACCGCCTCGTCGACCAGCCGGTCAACCGAGGCGGCCCCGCCGCTGACCTTCCTGCAGGCCGCCCTGTTCCAGTGGGTCAACCCGAAGGCATGGGTGATGGGCACCACCGCCGTCAGCACACTGCTGGATACCGAGCGGCCGATCCTGCAGGCCGCGCTGCTGATCGTCGGACCCTTCTGGGTCGTCAACCTTCCGTGCATCCTGGCCTGGCTGTGGTCCGGTGCCGCAAGCTCCCGCGTGCTCGACGATCCCCGCCGGCTCCGGGTGGCCAACCGGAGCCTCGGCGTGCTGCTCGGTGCAACGGTGGTGCTGATCGTCTCCTGAGGCCCGTGGTCGAGCCGACGGTCGCCGGGGTCCGGTTTGAGCCGTTCCTGCGGCCGGTCGCCGCGATCGGTCGCTTCGGTCAGTCGTCGCAGCGGCCGCAGTGGATGGCGTGGTCCGCAGCGGACTCGGCCAGCCGGTTGATCGCCGTCGGTTCCGAGCCGTCCGGGCTGCGGACCTCTGCGCCGCAGGCCAGACATCGCCAACCGATCGGGTCGGTGATTACCTCGAACCGGTCGACCAGCAGTTGTCGTTCGAGTGCGGCGACCGGATCGACGGCTACCGCTCGATCGCTCATGACCGGAAGTCGGCGAGGGCCTGCCAGCCCGCTGCCTGCTCGTCCGGGTCGAACCCCTGAACAACGCCGGTGAAGTCGGTTGCGCCCGCGGCGGCGATCTCGGCCAGGCCCTCGGCGACCTGCTCGGCGCTGCCGATGAGCGAGATGTCGGCCGGCCCGTCCACCCCCTCGATGTCCAGCATGGCCCGGTAGGACGGCAGCTGGCCGTAGATGACCAGGAACTGGGCCACCAAGGCCCGGGCCTCGTCCGGCCGGTCGGTGACCCAGACCGGCAGGCTGCAGACCACCCGCGGCGCGGCCCGGCCCGCGTCAGCGGCGGCTTGGTTGATACCCGGCACGATCTGCCGCTCCAGCGTCTTCGGGCCGACACACCAGAGGATCGTGCCGTCCGTCCGTTTGCCGGCGATCTTCAACATCTGGTCCCCAAGGGCGGCCAGCATGATCGACGGAGGATTGTCGGTCGGCCGGACACCCTCGCCGACAAACGACCACACCTCTCCCTCGTAGGCGCTGTTCCCGGTGGCCAACAGCTCCTCCAGCACGCCGAGATAGTCCAGCATGTGACGGATCGGCTTCTCCCAGGTCATCCGCCAGCGATCTTCGACCGAGGGTTTGTGGGCGAGGCCGATGCCCAGGATCGTGCGGCCCCCGGTCGCCGCCTGAGTGGTCAGCGCCTGAGCGGCCAGCGCCTGGGGATGGCGGGGCCAGGTGGGAATGACCGCGGTGCCGAGCTCGATGGCCGAGGTCTGGGCCCCGGCAGTGGTGAACACCGTCAACGCATCGACCAGGCCGGTCTGGGCCAGCCAGTAGCTGGTGATGCCGGATGCCTCCGCCTTCTTGATGTCCTCCACCAGAACACCGAGGTCCGGTTGGGCGAGCAGTCCTGAGCCGTTGATGCCGATCTTCATGGCTGCCAACCTACACCCCGCAAAATCTGGGCACACAGCCCACAATTTCTGGGGCCTGCAAGCCCAAATTTCGCCGGGGTTGGTGGACCGGGTGGGTAGGTTCTTCACCATGACTGCTGAGCCGTCGCGCCATCCCCGGGATCGCTGGTTCGAGGACTGGTCCGCCGGTGACTCGTTCACCTCCGAGGAGACCTATGTGATGGCCCAGGATCGAATGATCGAGTTTGCCGCCGAGTTCGACCCGCAGCCGTTCCACACCGATCCCGTGGCGGCCGCCGACACCTCGTCTGGAATGGAGGAGGCAAAAAGGGTTCGTGGTGCTTCAGAAGAGACCTCTGAGACGGACGAGGCAGACGACAGCAGTGGAAAAGAGGGAGCGCTTGACGCCTGGTGTGTTAACCTCAATGAAAAGGCTCGATCAG
>JBCCGJ010000015.1:0-35937 GCA_039029335.1 Actinomycetota bacterium
CGACAACCCCGATCAGTCCGGCCCGTGGCTGTTTGTGACCGCAATGGGCCTGATCCTCCTCGCAGGTGTCGCCGCAACGGTTTTCTTCGCGCTGAACCGGGAGTCGAACATCGGCGTCGCCCCCGAAGCCAACCTGGACCACTGGCACAGTGCGTTCCTGATCCATGAGTGCGGCGCCGATCTGCCGGTGACCAACCAGTTCGAAGCGCCGGCCGGGGTCCACACCCACGGAGACGGGCTGTTCCACGTACACCCGTTCAACCCGAACGCCGCCGGGCGGAACGCCACGCTTGGGGCTTATTTCGGCGCCTATGACGCCGAACTGACCGACAGCTCGTTCACCCCCGGATTCGCCGACAACTTCCGCCAGCCCCTCGACGAGGCGAACGGTTGCAACGGCGAGGACGCCGTCCTCCAGCTTGCGGTGTGGCGGAATGCGTTTGATGACACCGCCGAGCCGGAGATCATCACCGAGGATCTTGCGGACTTCACCTTCGACTCCGCCGGCATGGCGCTGACGCTTGCACTGCTCCCCGAGGGCGCAGAGATCCCCAAGCCGCCAGTCGACCGGATCGCCGCCCTGGCACAGACCGGTCCCGGCGGGCCGATCGCCGGTGTTGAGGAAGGCGAGAGCCCCTTCGTTCCCGACCCGAATGCCGCCACCGAGGAGTCGTCGGAGGACGGTGCCGATGCCGAGGGCGAGGATGCCGACGGCACCGACGCCGATGCCGAGTCGACAGGCGACGCAGAGGGTGGTGCGGACGCCGACGCCGAGTCGACCGACGACGCCGAGTCCACCGACACGGACGAGTAACCGTCCCGATTCGCCGCCGGCAGCAACCGCGCGGCCGGATCTTTTCGGGCGGTCGGCAACGGGGTCGCGCCCGACGGCCTGAGGGTGCAAGCCGACGAATACCGGGTCGGCCGATGTTACGGCGACGGCGCTCCGGTGATCGGGAGGGCCAACAGCTCCTCGGCCAGGGCGGCCGTCACCGCAGGGTCAGACATGATGGTGTTGGTGGCGACGGCGGCCATCCCGAGCTCGGCGATGTCGTTGCACCGATCCCGATCGGCCGTGTCGACCACCAGGGTGCCGACAAGATCGCGGTACCAGGAGGCAACGCCGACAACGGACGCCTCCCGGCCGAGCTCGACCAGTAGCCGATCGGCCGGGCCCTTGAGGGCTTTCCCGGCGACGATCGGCGATACCGCAACCACCGAGTCCCGCCGCTGCCGCAACCCGTCGGCCACCCCGGGGACGGCCAGGACCGGATCGATCGACACGGCCGGGTTGGACGGCGCGATGATGATCCGCTCGGCATCGCTGATGGCCGCGAGCACCCCCGGGGCCGGTGACGCCTCGGTGGCGCCGTCGAACCGAACGCTTGTCACCGGCACGCTGTGGGCCCGTCCGACGAAGTACTGCTGGAACGAGATCTCCCCCTCTTCGACCGTGGTGACCATGGTTCTGACGGGGTCGTTTGTGACGGGCAGGATGGTGAAATCCAATCCCCAGGCCGAGGCGATCGCCGCCGTCACCTCATGCAGCGGGGCGCCGCTCGCCAGCCTGCCGGTCCGGAACAGGTGGGTACCGAGGTCGCGGTCACCAAGGCTGAACCAGTCGGGTCCGCCGTAGTGGCCGAGCATCTCCATCGCCTGCCACGATTCGCCTTCCAGGCCCCAGCCCCGCTCCCGGCTGACCTGGCCGGACACCGTGTACACCACCGTGTCCAGATCCGGTGAGATGTTCAGTCCGTGCATGACCATGTCGTCCGCCACGTTGACGATGGCGGTGAGCCGATCGGCAGGCACCACCTGCACCAGGCCGGTCAGCAGCTTTGCCGCGCCGACACCGCCGCAGATGACCGTGATCCGCCCGCCGCTCACCGGACTACCGCCGACCTCGACCCCGAACCCGACGGAGCCGTCAGTGGGCCAGCTGGCGCTGTTGTCGTGCCACGAGCTCCATGTCGGCCTCGACCATCATGGTCACCAACTCGGCGAAGGTGGTCTTCGGCTCCCATTTGAGAATCTCCTTGGCGCTGCTGGCATCCCCGATCAACAGGTCGACCTCGGCCGGACGCATGAACGCCTGATCCTGGACCACATAGTCCTGCCACGCCAAGTCAACGTGACCGAACGCCAACTCGCAGAAGTCCTGAACCGAGTGGGTCTCGCCGGTGGCGATCACAAAATCCTGCGGCTTGTCCTGCTGGAGCATCAACCACATCGCCTCCACGTAGTCCCCGGCGAACCCCCAGTCCCGTTGCGGATCGAGATCGCCCAGCCGGAGCTCGTCCGTGAGACCGTGTTTGATCCTGGCAACGTGGTTGGTGATCTTGCGGGTTACGAACTCCAGCCCCCGCCGAGGGCTTTCGTGGTTGAACAGGATCCCGCTTGTCGCGTGGAGGTTGAAGCTCTCCCGGTAGTTGACCGTTATCCAGTGGCCGTACACCTTGGCGACGCCGTACGGGCTGCGGGGGTAGAACGGCGTGCGCTCGGTCTGGGGGACCTCGACGACCTTCCCGAACATCTCGGACGAGGACGCCTGGTAGAACCGGATATCCCGATCGGCGTCCCGGATGGCGTTGAGCAGGCGGGTCACACCAAGGGCTGTCGTCTCCCCGGTCAGGACGGCCTGCTGCCACGAGGTCTGGACAAACGACTGGGCGGCGAGGTTGTAGACCTCATCCGGTTTGTGGTCCCGGATCACGTGCAACAGCGACGTCTCGTCGAGCAGGTCGCCCTGGACGATCCGAATGTCGTCCTGGATGTGGGCGATCCGTTCGAAGTTGATCGTGCTGGTCCGTCGGACCATGCCACTCACTTCGTACCCCTTCTCGAGAAGAAGCTCGGCGAGGTACGAGCCGTCCTGACCCGTCAGGCCGGTGATGAGTGCTCGCTTTGTCATGTGGTCTCCTGTCAGCCGCCCGCGCCGGGCGAACTACCGGGACAACGCTACTCCGTGCCGCTGGCGGGCATCGGTAAGCACCGAAGTCAACGTTTCGTCGAGGGGGATGGTCGGCTCCCAACCGGTTGCCGCCCGAATCTTGTCGTAGGAGCCGCAGAGAACCGGGATTTCCACCGGTCGGAACCGCTCCGGGTCGGGCACCTGGGTGATCGAGGCGTTCGTCTGGCTGGTGAGGCAGTCCAGCAGGTCCTGCATGCTGACCGTCTCACCTCGGCAGACGTTGTACGCCTCGCCGTCCCGGCCCCGCTCCGCCAACAGCCGATACGCCCGAACGACATCGCGCACGTCGGTCAAATCCCTCCGGGGGCTGAGATCCCCATGGAGCAGTTGCCCAGACCCGCCAGCCTCGGCGGCGGCGATCTGTCCGGCGAACGCCGGGGCGATGAACTTGGTGCTCTGGCCGGGGCCGAGATGGTTGAACGGCCGGGCGATCACCGTGCCCAATCCGTATCCCCGCCAATAGTGGATCGCTGCCGCCTCCGCCGCCTGCTTGCTTGCCCCGTACGGTGACCTGGGCCGGATCGGGTGGTCCTCGGTGATCGGCAGGTCGCCGGCGTCCACCGTTCCGTACAGATCGGCGCTGCTGATCAGTACCACCCGACCGGTTCCGGCTCGGCGGGCGGCCTCGAGGATCGAGATGGTGCCCATCGCGTTGATCTCGAACGTGGTGACCGGCTCCTGCCACGAGCCGCCGACGTCGCTCCAACCGGCGAGGTGATAGATCACATCGGGTCCCTCGCCGGTGATGACCTCCCGCCAACCGTCGCCGTCGCGCAGGTCCGGCCCGTTGCCCAGATCGAACCCGATCGCCTCGTCGCCGCACTCGTCGAGGTGCTGGAGGAGGTGCGGGCCGACGAAGCCACCGGCACCGGTGACAAGGGCTTTCATGGGCGGTCGGACCGCCGGAAGGTGGGTCGGGAAGGCACGGAACGAGATCATAACAATCGGCTGTGGGGCATCCGGTGCATGGGGGCCGGGGCGGTCGATTTGATCGTTGGGCGACAACCCAAAGAAGACAAAGTCCGAGTAACATTCGAGGCTCGTGAGTGACAGCAGCCAAGGGACGGAAAGCGCCGCGCCGGTCTCCTCCGTTTCCGACTCCGGCGTTGAAGATCTGGTCGACATCCCGGCCGTTGTAGCCGTTGTGGTCGCCTGCAATCCGGGCGAGCATTTTGCCGAGACACTGGGCTCACTGGGCGACCAGGACTATGAGAACCTGTCGGTCCTGGTGGTTGATGCGGGGAGCGACGCCCCCATCGCGGACCGTGTCGCAGCAGTCCTTCCCGAGGCCTATCTGCACCGCCTGGCCGGCGACCCGGGTTACAGCGTCGCCGCCAACCAGTCGATCGAGCTGGTCTCCGGTTCACCCTTCCTGCTGTTCTGCCACGACGACGTCGCCCTGGCGCCGGACTGTGTCTCCCAGCTCATGGGGGAGTTGTACCGGAGCAACGGCGGTATCGCCGGGCCGAAGCTGGTCCGCTGGGCAGACGACCGGAAGCTGTTGCAGCTCGGCATGGGCTCCGATCGGTTCGGGGTTATGGTCGACCAGGTCGAGATCGGTGAGTTCGACCAGGACCAGTACGACGCCGTCCGGGACGTGTTTGTTGTCCCCGGCGGGGTGCAGCTCATCCGGGCCGACCTGTTCGCCGCACTCGGCGGATTCGATCCGACCATCAAGATCATGGGCGAGGACCTCGACCTCTGCTGGCGGGCCCACGCCGCGGGGGCCCGGGTCCTGGCGGTGCCGGCCGCCAAGGCCCGTCACCAGGAGGCGATGTCGGAGCGGATCTCCCTCCGGGAGCGACGTCGGCTGCTCACCAGGCACCGGCTGCGCACCGTGCTGGCCGTGTCGACCAGGCGATCGTTCCTGGTGGTCATCACCGCCTTTCTGCTGATCCTCCTGGAGAGCCTCTACTCCCTGATCGCCGGTCGCCGGGGTCAGGCAAGGGACGTGCTCGGGGCGATCACCTGGAACCTGGCAAGGTTGGACGACCTCCGCAGAAAGCGAAGACAGCTCCGTCGCGTGAGGACGGTGTCCGATCAGGACATCGCCAAGCTGCAGGCCGGCGGCTCGGCTCGTCTTGCCGCGTTCTCCCGCGGCCAGTTCAGCGCGGGCCAGGACCGATTCTCCGGCATGGTTGGATCGGTTCGGTCGTCGT
The DNA here is from genome assembly GCA_039029335.1 of Actinomycetota bacterium. Classification (GTDB taxonomy): domain Bacteria; phylum Actinomycetota; class Acidimicrobiia; order Acidimicrobiales; family SZUA-35; genus JAHELU01. Next base: position 5,131 of record JBCCGJ010000015.1, read on the forward strand.
TCCGGGGTGACGATGCGGGCAGTGTTCGGGACGCAACGGTCATCGGCTCCGTGCTGGCGGTGCTGCTGATCTTCGGCAGCAGACACCTGCTCACCAGGGGCGTGGCGCCGGTGGGCCAGATCCCCGACGTGCCGGGAGCAATGACCCTGCTCCGGGAGTGGCTTGGCGGCTGGCGGACCGTCGGCACCGGCGGTCCGGGCAACGCACCGTCCGCGCTGCCCATTCTGGCCGGCGGCCGGATGTTGTTCTGGTGGGGGCCGGGCATCTTCGACTCGCTGCTGGTCGTCCTGCCGGTCTTCCTCGGTCCGATTGGGGCATATCGCCTTGCCAGGCCGTTGGCCAGCGCCAGGGCCGGGGCCATCGGGGCGCTGGTCTACGCCGGGAATCCGTTGACGGTCGCCGCGATCTCCGCCGGGCGGTGGGAGGCCCTTGTCCTCATCGCGGCGGCTCCTTTTGTTCTCGGCGCGCTGCTCCGGGTGGGGGGCTACGCCCCGTACGGGTCCGACCACGGGAACGCCGGGCCGTCGATCGCCGACCGAAACCTCCCGGTCCGGCTGATCCGGTTTGCGTTCCTCATTGCGTTCCTCGCGGCCTTCGTCCCCGCCGTGGTGCCGATCGCCGTCGTCCTCTGCCTGGTGTTTGCCCTTTCGTCGTTGGCCCTCGGCGCCGGGGGTGCGCCGGAGCGGTATCTGCTCGCCGCGCTGGTCAGCGTGGTTGGCACGGTCGCCCTCCACGGTCCGTGGAGCTTCGATTTCCTCCAGGGTCTTTCGTGGCGCTGGTTGATCGGTCCGGACTCCCCGGAGGCCGACGTCGATTCCCTCCTCGAGTTGTTGCAATTCGCCCCGGGCGCCCCCGCAGCCCGGCTGATCGCCCTCGGCATCGTGGTAGCCGCAGCGATCGGCCTGATGGTGGCCCGGGCCCATCACTTCCATCTCGCAGCAGCCGGGTGGCTTGTGGCGATTGTGTTCTGGGGGCTGATCTGGTCCGGTCGCCGAGGCTGGCTCCCGTTCGAACTGCCAACCGCCGAGGCGATGCTCGCCCCCGTCGCCGCCGGGTTGACGTTGGCGATCGTGGTCGGTGTTCGAGGTCTTGAGCTGATGTTCGCCGACCCGGCCTCCCGCCGCATCATCAACCGGACCGCGGGGGGTGTCGGCGGTGTGGCCGTTGCCGGGGTGCTCTTCACCGGCATGCTCTCCAGCCTCAGTGGCGCGTGGGAGGCGCCGACTCAGAGCTTCAGCGACTCCACCCAATTCCTGGTCCGTCAACAGCAGAGTGAGAACACCGACATCTCAACCGGCCGGGTTCTGTGGATCGGCGACGCCAGCGTCATGCCGCTCGACGTCGCCGTCAGCGACATGGGCACCGAGTACGCCGTTTCGGACGGCGGCCGAACCGAGGCCCGCGGCCGCTGGCTGGCCAGGCCGGTCGGTGCAACAAACGGCATCGGGGCCCAGCTGGACCTGGCCAGCCAAGGTGAGGTCGTTCGGCTCGGACGGTTGCTCGCCCCGTACGGCATCGACAACGTGGTTGTCGTGAAACAGCTGGCCCCCGCTCCCTACACCGGCCCGCAGATCGAACCGGCCGAGGGAATCGAGCGGGCGCTGTCCCAGCAGTTGGACCTCGAACGGGTCCCGGGTGTCCCGAACCTCATCGTGTTCCGCAACACCTCGTCGAACGGCATTACGCCGCTGCTCCCCAGCGCAGAAGCGGCGATGGCGTCAACCGCCGTTGAACAGCTGGACATCGACCTCACCAACAAGACGGTCACCGCACCGATCATCAACTACCAGCCGGGCCGCTGGGTGCTGAACATGCCGGAGGACACCGATGTCCTGCTGGCGCTGGACAGCACCGGCCTTGAGGCCACCGGGGTCCGGTCAGAGGTGAGCTCCGGGTTCGACGACCTTGCGGTCCTGTCCGCGGGCCCCGGCGGTGAGGTGCTCCTGGAGTACGGGCCGAGCCTCCGCCGCCAGCTGGCCCTGGTCGGCCAGGTCATGCTGGTGCTCGTCGGGGCGGTGCTGGCCCAGACTCGACGTGAGGTGTCGGTCTGATGCGGTGGCCCGTTGTGTTCATCCTGCTCGGTCTGGTCGCCGCCGGACTGGCCTACGACCGAAGCGTCGAGCTGCCCGCCGCGGTGGAGACCGAGGCAACCCTGACCACCGTCATCAGCCCCTCGCTGGTGGAACCGCCGCGGCTGGACGCCGCCTGGTACTGCCCGGTCGGGTCGAGCGCCCCGGGCAGTTTTGCGGTCCACGAGGTTGCCGTTTCCAACCTCAGCGAGGACCCCGCTGTGGCCAACCTCAGTGTGTTGACCGGTGATGGTCCCGGCCCGGGCCAGCGGATCGAGCTTGCGCCCTTCTCCACCGAGCGGGTCTCCCTCTCCGACACACTGGTGGAGCAGATCGCCGGTGCGGTTGTGGAGATCACCGGCGGTCGCGGCGCCGTCGGCCACTCCGTGACCACCCCCCAGGGCGTCGCCGAGGGGCCCTGTGCCACCAGCGCGTCAAACACCTGGTACTTCGCCGCAGGCCGGACCAGTTTCGACTCCACCCAGTACCTGGCGCTCATGAACCCGTTCCCGGAGACGGCCGTGTTCGACGTGGAGTTCCAGGCCGTCGGCCGCAGCAGGAAGCCCGGGCCCCTGCAGGGTGCGTTCGTGAAAGCCCGCTCCGTTCGGATCATCGACGTCGGTGAGTTCGTTGCCAGGGAGGAGGCGCTGGCCACCAAGATCACCACAAAGCGCGGTCGGCTGGTCGTCGAACGGCTCCAGTTGCTCGACGGGCAGCTCGGACCATCCGGCGCAGCGCTGCAGCTTGGCGTGCCGACCCCGGCCAAGAGCTGGATATTCACCGCGGGCCGGGTCCATGATGCCGGCGACGACCTGCTGACGGTCTACAACCCGTACAGCGCGGACGAGGCGTCGGAGGCGGCCGGCGACGACGCGGCAGCCGAGGGCGGTGTCAGTTCGCTCAGCGACGAGCGGGAAGGTTTTGTCAACGTCGCCATCGAGCTGTGGCCGGACAACCCGACCGACCTTTCGGACTTCAGCGTGGTGACGATCGAGCGGGAGGTCAGGCCGGGGACGTTTGCCGTCATCGACCTTCGAGCCCAGGCGGAGCGGTTCGAATTCCCGCTTCCCTACGAGCTCGGGGTCAACGTGACGTCGGTCAGCGACACTGACGATGCCCTGCCGATCGTGGCCGAGCGCTGGCAGTTCGGCCAGCGGGTGCAGCGGGAAGGCATCACGGCCGCCAGTGCCGATGAGGCCGCGGTCGACGTCCCCGGCGAGGAACAGGATCCCTCGGCGGTCGAGGAGCCGGGGTTTGTCCTCCAGCCGCCGGAGCCGGTGGCGTCCGGGCTCCCGCAACCCATCGCCACCGACGGTATCTCCACCAGCCGGGGCAACGAGCTGTTCTCCCCCCGCTGGGTGATTCCCTGGGTGAGCATGACCGGCGACTCGACACTCCTGGCGATCGCCGCCATCCAGGAGGCGTCCGTGGAGGTCCGTATCCTTTCCGACGGTCAGCTTGTCGGGCCGGTCAGGGCCACGGTCCCCGCCGGAGGCCGCACCATCATCCCGATCTCCTCCCCGGACGACGGAGCGGCCATCGAGATCAGCTCGAACACCGCGATCTCGGTCGAGGCGTCGGTTGTGGTGCCTGACGTGACCCTGGACGTCGTGCCCGCGGTTCCGACCGTACGGGGCTGAGCGGAGATGACCCGGCTCGTCGTCCTTGTTGTCCTTGCGGCGGTCGCCGTCGCTATTGCCCTGTTCCTCCAGCGGCGGCGGCCCGACCCGCCGTCGGCCCCCAGCTACCGGGCTCCGGCCCAACTCGATCGGGATGACTTCTCCGGCGGTGACCATCCGGTCCTGGCCGTTGTGTTCGCCTCCACCACCTGTCAGACCTGCCCCGAGGTCTGGGCGATGATCGAACCGCTTGCCTCCGATCTGCTCGCCGTCGAGCGGGTTGATGTCCAGGACCGGGGCGACCTGCACCAGCGCTATCGGATCGACGGGGTCCCGACCACTCTCCTGGTCGACCCGGACGGTGTGGTCACCAAGGCGTACTTCGGGCCGATGTCCCAGGAGGAGTTGGACGACGGTCTGGCCGCAAACGGCCTCCGGCGGCCCACCTGAACAGTGGGCCGCCGGAAGCGGAACGTCTCTTGAGCTTCTGCGGGCTTGGGCCCGCAGGTCGGTGGGCCTAGCCTTCGCCGACCGGTGCGTTGCCGATCGAGCCGTCGCCGGCCGGGCTGTCGGACTGTTCACCGTTGGCCGAGGACGCTGCGGTCTCGGATGCGGTCAGCAACGACCCGTTGGCCAACGGTGCCTCGGTGGCCGGAAGGTCGTTGTTGGCCACGGCGATCAGCCGGTTGACCTCTTCGCCGCTCAGGGTCTCATGCTCCAGGAGGTTCCTGGCCACCAGGTTGAGGGCGTTGCGGTTGGTGGTCAAAAGCTCCTGGCAGCGGGCCTCCTGCTCGTGCAGGATCCGCTGGGTCTCCTCGTCGATGATGCGGGCGATGTCCTCGGAGTAGTCCTTGGACTGCATCATGTCGTCGCCGAGGAACACCGGACCGTTGCCGCCGAACGCCATCGGTCCGATCCGATCAGACATACCCCATTCGGTCACCATCCGCCTGGCCAGGCCCGTGGCCTTCTGCAGGTCGTCACCGGCACCGGAGGAAACAACACCGAACACCAGCTTCTCGGCGTTCCGCCCGCCGAGCATCATGACGATCATGTTCTCGGCGTGGCTTTTACGGAGGGAGTGACGGTCCTCCTCGGGGAGGGTCATCGTCACACCGAGAGCCATCCCGGTCGGGATGATCGTCACCTTGTGAAGCGGGTCATAGTCCGGCAGGATCGCCGCGCACAGTGCGTGGCCGGTCTCGTGGTAGGCGGTCATCTCCCGCTCTTCGGGGTTCATGACCAGCGAGTCCCGCTTGACCCCCATCAGCACCCGGTCCCGGGCCATGTCGAAGTGCTTCGCATGGATCTCGTCGTCGCCGCCACGGACCGCATACAGGGCGGCCTCGTTGACCAGGTTGGCCAGATCGGCACCGCTCATACCGGGGGTGCCACGGGCGATGACCCCGAGGTCGACGTCCGCTGCGGTCCGCTTGTGTTTGATGTGGACCCGGAGGATCTCCTTGCGGTCGTCCAGTTCGGGGAGCGGCACAACGACCTGCCGGTCGAACCGGCCCGGCCGGAGCAGCGCCGGATCCAGAATGTCCGGCCGGTTGGTCGCGGCGATCATCACGATGCCTTCGGTCGCCTCGAAACCGTCCATCTCCGACAGCATCTGGTTGAGCGTCTGCTCACGCTCGTCGTGGCCACCACCGAGGCCGGCGCCACGCTTGCGGCCGATCGAGTCGATCTCGTCGATGAAGATGATGGCCCGGCCCATCTTGCGGGCCTCGTTGAAGAGGTCACGGACCCGGCTGGCGCCGACACCGACAAACATCTCCATGAAATCCGAACCGGTCACCGACAGGAACGGCACCCCGGCCTCGCCGGCGACGGCTCGGGCGATGAGGGTTTTACCGGTGCCCGGAGGACCGACCAGCAGCACACCCTTCGGTATGCGGGCGCCGATGGCTGAGAACTTGCCCGGGTTCTTCAGAAAGTCGACAACCTCGGTGATTTCCTTCTTCACCGCGGTGTAGCCGGCGACGTCCTCGAACATCGTGCCGGGCCGCTCAGACGAGTACGTCTTGGCCTTCGACCGTCCGATGGACATGATGCCGCCCATCTGGGACTGCTGCCGCCTGGCCATCCACCAGAAGAAGCCGATGATGATCATGAACGGCAGGAACAGGGGGAGGAGCCCCAGGAACCAGTTTGTGGTCGGGGTGTCCGGCTGGACCTCGATGTTCTGGTCGTCGAAGAGGGCCCGCTCGGCGTCGGTGAATTCCTTGAACCCGGTGGTCTGGAAGGTGGTGCCGTCCACCCGCTCGCCGCTGATCGTGAAGTTGGCGTTGTTGAACTCGATGGACTTGACGTCCCCGGCCTCAACCGCCGTGATGAACTCGGTGTAGGAGATCTCGCCCTCGGGCTCCCGGTTGGTTGCCGAGGCCAGGGCCAGCAGGGTGATCAAAATGCCGACGACCACCCAGGCGGACCAGCGGGGCCAGCCGCCGTCCGGGCGACCGGGGAGCTTGGGATTCCGACCGTCCTGGGGGGTCGGCGTCTGGTTCTGACCTTGGTCGCTCATACGGACAGCCTAATTGGCCGGAGGCCTGTTGCCGAGATCGGGGGTAGGTGCACGATTCGTCCAGTCGGTAGGTGGATGAGGTTCTTGAATGCCGTCCTGTTGTATCCGCCTCGTGGAAAGGGCGCATAAAGACTGGGCGGCCGTCCGCTGCGATTTTACGGAGAGCCCTTGACTTCAAGTTAACTTGAAGGCCCAAGCTGAAGAGCAATGACCTCTCTACACACATCCTCTCTACACACACCCCAGGCCACCGCCGATTACGCCGATCTGCCCGAACTGATGGGGCGCATGACCGGCGACGAGAAACACACCACCAGTGCAACATCCACCTTGGACGTGCTGTGGACGCTCTACTCCCGGATCCTCCGAATCGATCCGGCCCGCCCGGACGATCCCGATCGTGATCGTTTCCTGCTGTCAAAGGGGCATGGGCCGATGGCGTACTACGCGGTTCTGGCGGCCCACGGCTTCTTCCCCGTCGAGCTCCTTGACGGCTTTGCCGAATTCTCGTCGCCGCTCGGTATGCATCCGGATCGGGCGCTGATACCCGGTGTCGAGATCGCAAGCGGCTCGCTGGGACACGGCCTACCGATTGCGGTCGGGATGACAAGTGCACTCATCGCGAGAGGCAATCACCGGTCACAGGTCTTTGTGCTGCTTGGCGATGCCGAACTGGACGAGGGCAGCAACCACGAGGCGATCGCCCTGGCCGGCCGGATGGGCCTGACCCGGCTCACCGCGATCGTGGTCGACAACCGGTCTGCCACCCACGGTTGGCCGGGCGGCATCGCAGAGCGGTTCGCCGTGGAGGGGTGGAGTTCGGTCACCGTGTCCGGACGTGACCACGACACGCTGGAGGCGGCGCTCCGCCCCGTCGATCGCGACCGTCCCCACGCCGTCATTGCCCGGGTTGAAGAGAAGGAGTAGGAGCGATGGAGACCATGAGAGAACGATTCGTCGCCGTCAGCGGTGAGCTGCTGGATGAGCGCAAGGACATTGCGCTTGTGCTGGCGGACATCGGTGTGTCGCAGTTCGATGCCCGCCACGCTCGGCGCATCTACAACGTCGGTATCCGCGAGCAACTTCTCATCGGCTTTGGCGCCGGTCTGGCTCTGGAGGGCTTCCGCCCGGTCATGCACTCCTACGCGCCTTTTCTCGTCGAGCGACCCTTCGAGCAGCTCAAGCTCGACTTCGGCCACCAGGGCGTCGGCGGGGTGTTCGTATCGGTCGGGGCCAGCCACGACTGGGCGTCCGGCGGCAGAACACATCATTCGCCCGGCGATATGGCGCTGCTGCGCACCCTGCCCAAGTGGCGATTGCAGGTGCCGGGACACCCCGATGAGGTCGCGACGCTGTATCGCCAAGCCGTGGACAGCACCGAGTGTGTGTACCTCCGCCTCGCGGAGGACACCAACACCCACGCCTACCCGGGCGGCCTGAACGGCCTGCGGGTTGTTCGCGACGCCGGTCCAGCGGCGCCAACCGTCGTTGCGGTCGGGCCGATGCTGGACCGGGTACTGGCCGCCACCGCCGACATGGACGTGAAGGTGCTCTACACGACCACCCCGCATCCATTGGATCAGGCGGGGCTGCGCAGCGCGGTGACCGGTCCGGACGTTGTGCTGGTCGAACCGTACCTGGCCGGTACATCAGCCGCCGCGTTCAACGAGGCACTGCAGGATCGACCGCACCGGCTGCTGGCGATCGGTCACCCGATCGACGAACTCCGCAACTACGGCGAGCGCGGTGACTACGACAAAGCTCTGGGTCTCGACACCGGCGGAATCCGGAAACGGTTGGCCCACTTTCTGACCGCACGGGCCGCTGCCTGAGTATCCGGATCCACCTCGGAGACCGTCGCCGGGATGGGGGCGTCTCCATCCCGGACCCGAAGCGGGCGGGTTCCGGCACCTTGGCCGGTTAGGGTCACTGGTGGTGAGTCTGAACATCACGCAGCGCGTTGGCCGGCACCTTGGTGGGGAAGACTGGCGGGAGTGGCCGGTTCAGAGCGACCGCATCCAGTGGGGGGTTGCGGAGGCGGCACTTGTCTTCTTCGGTGCGCAGTCGCTCCAGGTGCTCTGGTTCGGTGGTGCCGCATCGCTGCTGTGGGGCGGCGACATCCCGGAGACGGCGGAACGGGGGGCCTGGACCATCTGGGTGCTTTCCTTCGGCCTCTGGGTTGGATATTTCCTCGGCCCGATTCTCATGAACCGGGTGACCGGCAGCGGTCCCATGGTCGATTTCCACCTCTCGATATCGGCCCGGGGTGTTGCCATCGCGGCAGCGATCGGGGCCGCGGTGCAGTTGCTGGTCCTGCCTGCCCTCTACTTCCCACTGCTCCGTCTGGTCGACTCGGACCCCGGGGAAGCTGCTCGGGAGCTCGCCGCAACCGTGGACACCCCGTTGGAGATCTTCTTCTTTTTCGGCGCGGCCATCGTGCTTGCGCCGATTGTCGAGGAGTGGTTCTACCGGGGCATGCTGCTTCCGGCACTGGCAAGACGGTTCAACCCGACGGTCGGCATCCTCGGCTCGTCCGTGGTGTTCACCCTGGTCCACATCCGGCCCATCCTGTTCCCCGGCATCTTCGCCCTAGCCATCGTGCTTGCGGTGATGACCATGAAGACCCGGCGGCTCGCCCCGGCCATCATCACCCACATGGCATTCAATGCGGTGACGGCGATCAGCCTCGTCTATTTCTGATCACGTTCGATTTCGACTCCGGTGGGTAGGCGGACCCTGAGCCGGTCGGCCCATTTCCGCCGCGCGATCTCAGCACCCCGTCCGGCGCTCCGACCTGATCCGGAGCGGGCCGTCCCCGGCGGAATCGTCGGGACACAGACGGCGGACCCGCAAAACCCGGCTGAGGAGTCATTTGTGGGTATGAACGGCGAAGGCGGCAGTGATCGGAACGATGCGGCGGACCGCGCCATGGAGCGGGACATCACCGTCGAGGCCGAACGACCCGGCGACCGAGGTACTCGGCGCAAGCGAGGTCGCGGGACGCCGGAGGGTACGCCCTGTGATGCCTGCGGTGCGCCGCTGTCCGCAATCCGGATCAACGTGGACGGACGGACCTTGCTGATGGAGTCCTGCGACGGCTGCGACACCCGCCGGTGGCAGCTCGCCGGTGAGGAGATCGACCTCCAGGAGGCACTGAACCAGGTGGGGGAGCACGCCGGTCGCCGGCGGATGGACGCCTGACGGGCAGGCCCGACCGCGAGATCGTTACCACCTATCCTTGCTACCCTCACCCGGGTGGATCCAGACGACCCCGTGCACCCCGGCGCGTTCGACGACACCCTCGATGGCACCGTTGACGGAGACGTTCCCTACAACGCCGCCGATGCCGTCGCCGATGTTGCTGTTGCCGTGGACCCCGCCCCCGATTCCGACGTTGATCCCGACGTCGCCTTCGGCGTTGACGGGGCCATCGCGGTCACCGATGGCCGCAGTGACGCCGAGTTCGGCCTCCCTGCCGACCATGACGCCACCGACGGCGACGGACCTGATGAGGAAGCGCCGGCCGATCGGGCGTCCGCCCGGTTCGGGCTGCTGCTGTCCGCCGGGCTGTCGCTGCTGATCTTCGGGTTCTTCAACTGGCCGCAGTTCAGCGGTCTCGGTGACCTGGCCCGGCCGCTGCTGTTGATCGACACCACACCGTCGGGCGGTGACATGGGGGCCCACGTCTGGGGTCCGGCCTACCTGCGGGACAACCTGCTGCCCCAGGGTCGGCTGTCGGGGTGGACGCCGGACTGGTATGCCGGTTTCCCGGCCTACCACTTCTACATGGTGATCCCGCCACTGGCCATCATCGCCATCAACGCCGGTTTCACCTGGCTGGTCGGCGTCCCGCTGGCCGCCGCGGTCCTGTTCGGCGCATACCGGTACGGCGATCGGGCCCCGGTGTCCCGCCGGGTGGTCTGGGCGGTCGCCGCTGTTGTGGCCGTCATGCTGGTCGCCGTCCCCTACGGCGTCGCCTTCAAGCTGGTCAGCGTCGTCGGACTGGTGCTCTTCCCACTTGCCGCCTGGAAGATGGGGCGAATGGCCGGTTCGACCGAACCGATCCCCACCTTCCTGGCGCTCGGTTCGTTTGTCTTCGTCTATGACACCAACTTCACCATCTACGGCGGCAACATCGCCTCGACCCTGGCCGGGGAGTTCTCCTTTGCCATCTGTCTGATGCTGACCCTGTTGGCCATCGGTATGGCCGCCAGGGGTATGGACAACCTGCTGACCCGCGGCCCCACCGCGGTGGTGATCGCCCTGGTTGCACTGTGCCACGTGCTGCCGGTGTTCTTCCTCATCCCGTCGCTGATGCTGCTGGTCCTCATGCACAAAGACGCACCCCGGTCATGGGCCCTGGCCGGCACGGTGGCGTTTGTCCTGATCCCCATCGCCTTCGCCGAGGACACCGGCCTCGGCATCCGGGTGCTCGCGGTGCTTGCCGTGCTGGTTGTGATCGCCTCTGCCGCCGTCGCCGAGACGGCCATCTTCGAACGGGCCAGCTGGCTTGTCCTGACCGGCCCGACCGCGATCCTGCTGGCCGGGTTCTGGCTTGCCCCGTTTGTCCTTCGGCGTGACTTCTTCAACGACATGGGCTGGGAACCGATCGAGAACATCGGCCCGTCGCTGCTGACAACGCCGATGAAGATCGCCCTGCCGGTCGCCGCGGTCGGCGTTCTCTTGTCCTATGCGTCCCGCGAACGGCTCGGCATGATGTTCGGCGGCACTGCGGCCATCTTCGCCACCGCGGTGGCCAACGTCGGTGCAGGTCCGGTCTGGAACGCCCGGCTCCTGCCGTTCTTCTACCTCTCGGTCTACATGTGCGCCGCCATCGGCGTCGCCATGGTCCTGCGGTACGCGGCGATCATCCTGTCCGAGGAACTCCGGCGGCCGGATCCCCGGGCGGTGCTCGCCGGCAGCTCACTGGCCGCGGTCGCCGTGTTGATCGCCGTTGCCATGCCGCTCCGGGTCATGCCCTTTGGCTCGGTGTCGGAGTCCGGCGACGGTTCCTACGACTGGCTCTTCTTCAAGAATTCGGCAAAGAGCTTTGTGCCGGGCTGGGTGGAGTGGAACTACTCCGGTTACGAGGAGAAAGAGGCCTACGCCGAATATCGCAACGTGGTGGCCACGATGGACCAGGTCGGCGTTCAGGAGGGCTGCGGTCGGGCGATGTGGGAGCACGACTCCAGCCTGGACCGCTACGGCACGCCGATGGCCCTGATGCTGTTGCCCCACTGGACGGACGGGTGCATCGGCTCAATGGAAGGCCTCTACTTCGAGTCGTCGGCCAGCACGCCGTTCCACTTCCTGAACCAGAGCATGCTTTCCGATGCACCGTCCCGGCCGCAGCGGAACCTGCCCTACCAGGACTTCGACATCAACCGGGGCATCGCCCAGCTCCAGACCTCCGGTGTCCGCTACTACATGGCCCAGTCCGACCGGGCCATCGCGGACGCCCAGAATCACCCGGACCTTGTCCAGGTGGCCGAGGCCCAGCCGTTTGTGGTCTTTGAGGTTGCCGGCTCCGAGTTGGTCCAGGGCCTCAGCACCGTGCCCGTTGTGGTTTCCGGCCCCGAGGAGGAGCAGATTCCGGAGTTCAACGAGCACACCGACCGGTTCAAGGTGGGTTGGGTCAGCCAGGCCGTCGCCTACTACAACGACCCGAACGCCTACCCCGCGCTTCCCGCGGAGGACGGCCCGGACAACTGGCCGCGTTCGACCAACCTGCAGAGCACCGCGGATCAGCCGGTGGCCGCCGCCGTGGTCACCAACATCGACGTGTCGACCAACAAGATCTCCTTTGCCGTCGACGAGCCGGGCACCCCGGTGGTGGTCAAGGCCTCCTACTTCCCGAACTGGTCCGTCGACGGGGCGGACGGCCCGTGGCGGGTTGGTCCGAACCAGATGGTGGTCATCCCCACCGACACCGAGGTCACGATGACGTACGGCCGCTCCGCCGTCGACCTCTTCGGCATCCTGCTGACCCTGCTGGGGTTCACCGCCGTCGTTGGCCTGGTCGGTCTCGATCGCGGCCGCTGGACCCTGCCGGTGCTGAGCCAGCCGACCGACGCGCCGGACCTCCCGACTGCCGCCGAGTCCGAGGTCCCCGCAGGAGCCTGGTTCGAGGACTACGCCGACACCGACATCGGTGACCCGATACCGCTCCCCGACGCACCGGACCCGGTGGACGCCCCGGAGTCCGTAAGACTGGGCGCGTCCGGTCCGGACCCCGAGACGGGAGGCTGAATGGACGGAGACAACCCCGAGGGCGGATCGGTTGACTCCTCCGAAGAGCCGGACAGGGACACGACAACCACGGTGACCGTGGTTGTTCCCGTCTACAACGAAGCCGACTACCTGGGCGGGGCGATACCCAAACTGGTCGATGAGCTGGCACCGGTCCCCGCCGAGGTCACGATCCTGGTCGTTGAGAACGGGTCGATCGACGATTCGGCCGCCATCGTTCGGTCGATGATGACCGAATACCGCCAGCTCAATCTGATCCAGCTCCCGGAGGCCAACTACGGGGCGGCGATTCGGGCCGGGTTCTCAGAAGCCGAGACCGATTGGGTCGTGGTCTTCGACATCGACTACTTCTCCGGTTCGTTCCTCACCGCCGCCATGGAACGGCGGGATGAGGCCGATCTGGTGATCGGTTCGAAACGGATGCCGGACTCCGACGACCGCCGTTCGTTTGTGCGGCGGTCCGCCACCTGGCTGCTCAATACCATCCTGCGGTTGACGCTCGGCCTTCAGGTCTCCGACACCCATGGGATCAAGGCCATCCGGCGGACCGTGCTGGACGCCGTGCTGCCCGACGTTGTGTCGGTCGACGATCTGTTCGACACCGAGGTTGTCCTGCGGGCCGAGCGGCTCGGCAAACGGATAGTCGAGCTGCCGGTCGTCGTCGAGGAGCAGCGGGAGAGCCGCTCCCGGATCTGGAATCGGGTGCCCCGGACCCTGGTGGGCATCATTCGGATCAGACGGGCGCTGTAGGTTTGAACCCGGACCGCGTCACCGGGTGCGCAGCGCCAGGAGATGTGGCGTGTCGCTGCGATGCGGTCAGCGTTGGTTGGCCGGCTGCTGAAGGTTGCGGGCTGCAGCGATGGCTTTCCCGAAGACGATGTCCCGGTAGGACAGGAACTTCGGTAGCAGGGTGAGCACGGCGGCGGCCAACGATGCGAGGTTCTCCCCGATCCGGTCGAGGGGACCGAAGAGCTGATCCGCAGTCCAGATGATCGTGACGGTGATGAGCCAGGCCCCGACGTTGATCGCATAGAACCGAACGGTTTCCGAGACGCCGCCGGAGCTGTCGTTCAAGCCGAAGGTCCACCGTCGATTCAAGACGTAGGACACAAACGTGGCGATGGCGAACGCGATCGTCACCGACAGGATCAACCCGACGCCGATCAACCGGAGCAGGTTGAGCAGGATGAAGAAGTTGACGGTGTTGAGCACCCCGATCAGTCCGAGGCGAATCACCTGGGTGGTCGACTCCCTGGCCAGCAGGCGACGAATCATCGGGCGGCCGGTCCCGGGGGAGCGGAGGGAAGGGAGTGAGCGATAGCGCAAGGGTAATGCCGGTCGTCCAAAACCTGTCACGCGGCGCGCATCGGGTCGCTGCGACGGCAGGAGGCACCGCAGCCACTAGTCTGGTCCGCTGTGCGACGGCCACGACTGGTATCGATAGCCCTCCTGCTGGCGGTGGTTGCGGCGGGCTGTGCGAACGACGGGCGGGAGCTGGCGGCCACCCAGGACTGGCAGACCACCACCACCCGGCCGCCACCACCGACCTCATCCCCGGATCAGGAGCCGAGCCCGTCCGGTCTTGCCCTGACCAGTTCGGCCTTCACCCCCGGTGGTGAGCTGCCCGTCAGCGCCACCTGTGCGGGGGCGAACATCTTCCCCGATCTGACCTGGGGGCCGGTCGACCAGTCCGCAGTGGAGATCGTCGTCTCGTTGGCCGATCAGACCGACCCCGAGATCCCGGTGCTGATGTGGCTCATGGCCGGCATCCCGCCGGACACGACCGGTCTGGCCGCAGGCGTCAAGCCACCGGGCGCCTTCGAGACGACGGACGACTACGGCATCACCGGCTACGGCGAGCCGTGCCTCGACACCTACGCCTCCGGCCAACGGGACCTGCAGTGGCGGGTCTACGTGCTGGACAGTCCGTCGAACCTGACCGTCGGTCACCCCGGCAACGAGGCGTGGGCCCAGGTGAAGGCCCAGGCGATCGACACCGCCTCGGTCCTCACCAGGGCCTTCAACCCGTAGGCGAGCCGCGGCAGGCACAGCGAGCGATCGCCGGTACCAGCCGGCGCCGGCCACCGTCCACGCGAGCCGCCGGGGCGTCCGCCAGGGCACCGGCCAGTCCGCCGAAGCGGTGCCGGTCGCCGTTAGTCTTGCTCCGTGACCGACACCACCGCCACCGTCCTCGACCAAATCGTCAAAGCGTATGACATCCGCGGCACCTACCCGGATCAGATCAGCGCCGAGGTCTGCCGGGCGCTCGGGTCCGGCTTCGCCACGTTCATCCAGAGCGAGGAACCCGAGGCCACGTCGGTGGTGGTCGGCCGGGACATGCGGCCGTCGGGACCGGAACTGGTCGGCGCCTTTGCCGAAGGCGTCATGAGCCGGGGTCTCGATGTTGTGGACATCGGGCTGTGTTCCACCGACATGCTCTACTTCGCGTCCGGGTCCCTTGACATGCCCGGTGCGGTCTTCACCGCCTCCCACAACCCGGCCGAGTACAACGGCATCAAGCTCTGCCGAAGTGGCGCCGCACCGATCGGAGAGGACAGCGGTCTTTCGCAGATCAAGGCGGTCGCCTCGGCTCCGCTCGTCGACGGTGACCGCCATGGCTCCCGAACGGAGCAGGATCTGCTTTCCGCCTTTGCCGAACACGTGCTGACGTTCATCGACTCGAGCGGCCTCCGACCGCTGAAGGTTATTGCCGACACCGCAAACGGCATGGGTGGGCTGGTCGTGCCCGAGGTCTTCCAGTCGCTCCCGTTCGAGCTAGAGGTCATGTACCCGGAACTGGACGGCACCTTCCCCAACCACGAGGCGAACCCGCTGGTGGTCGAGAACCTGGCCGACCTGCAGGCCAGGGTGCTGGAGACCGGGGCCGACATCGGCCTTGCGTTCGACGGTGATGCGGATCGGGTTTTCCTGGTCGACGAGAACGCCCAGCCGGTGTCCGGTTCGCTGACAACCGCCCTGTTGGCCCAGTCCATCCTGGCCGGTGACCCCGGGGCGTCGATCATCTACAACCTGATCTGCTCGAAAGTGGTGCCGGAGGCCGTCTCGGAGGCGGGCGGGACCCCGCTGCGGTCCCGGGTCGGCCATTCGTTCATCAAGGCCACCATGGCGGAGACCGGTGCGGCGTTCGGCGGGGAACACTCTGCCCACTACTACTTCCGGGACAACTGGCGGGCGGACTCCGGTCTGATCGCTGCGGTGATCGTGTTGGAGCAGCTGTCCCGGTTCGACGGCACGCTGTCGGAGATGCTGGCCCCGCTGGAGCGCTACGCCAGCTCCGGGGAGATCAACACCCGGGTCGCCGACGCCGCCGCGGTCATCGACCACGTCGCCGATCACTACCGAGACGCAAGCTCTGACCGGCTCGACGGCCTGACCGTTGACCTCGGCGACTGGTGGTTCAACCTGCGTCCGTCGAACACCGAACCGCTGCTCCGGCTCAACCTCGAAGCGGCGACCAACGACGCCGTGGCCACCCGGGTTGCAGAGGTGCAGGCCGTCATGGCCGCAACCTGAACGGCGTCGATCGCATGCACCGCATCACCGGTGTCATCCGGGACTACGACTGGGGAGACCGGGAGGTCATCGCCGCCATCCTGGGCCATGAGGCTCCCGGCCATCCCGAGGCGGAGTACTGGCTTGGTGCCCACCCGAGCGCACCCAGCACGGTGCAGGGGTCGGGGTGCACGCTCGACGTCATGATCGACCGTTCGGCCGCCACGGTCATGGGTGCCGCAACGGCAGACCGGTTCGGGCAGCTGCCGTTCCTGCTCAAGATCCTGGCCGCGGCAAAGCCGCTGTCGATCCAGGCCCACCCCAGCCTTGTACAGGCCCGTGTCGGTTTTGCCAGGGAGGATGCGGCGGGGATAGACCGAGCGGCGCCGAACCGGAACTACCGGGACGACAACCACAAACCGGAGCTGATCTGTGCCGTCACCCCGTTCGAGGCGAAGTGCGGGTTTCGGGCCTTGGCCGAAACCCTGCAACTGCTCGGCCTGTTCAGCGGCTCGTCCATCGATCACCTGATCGGTCACCTGTCCACTGCGGATCAAAAAGACGGTGAGCATGGCGACACCGCCGTCCGGATCGGCGCAACCGGCCAGCCGGACGCCGACGCGGCGGTGCTGTCCGATGCGGTCCGGTGGCTGCTCGAACTGCCGGCCGATGAGGCAGGCGACTTCGCCGCCGCGGTCGTCGCCCAGGCCGCCCAGCTGCTGGAGCGCGGCCAGGGGGAGTCCGGGGCCGATCCGCCGCCGTTCCGCCGCGAGCTGGAATGGGTGGTCCGGACCGGGGCCGCCTTCCCCGGCGACATCGGCGTCGTGGTCGCCCTGTTGCTCAACCATGTCAGCCTGGCGCCCGGGCAGGCGATGTTTCTCGAGGCCGGCAACCTCCACAGTTACCTGTCCGGTACCGGGATCGAACTGATGGCCAACAGCGACAACGTCCTCCGTGGCGGGCTCACACCAAAACACGTGGACGTCGAGGAGTTGCTGGCGGTTGTGGACTACCGCCCCGGCGCAGCGCCGGTCCAGACGCCGGACGGTCCGATCCATCGCTACCGTTCGCCAGTCCCGGAGTTCAGCCTGACCAGGTTGGGCGGCGCCGGCGATACTCCTGGCGGCGAATCGTTCGGGGTCGGGGTGTTTGGACCGGACGGGCCGTCGGTGGTGTTGGTGACCGCGGGCCTGGCCCGGTTGGAGTCCGGTTCGGACACGTTGGAGCTGGCCAAGGGCGACGCGGTCTTTGTTGCGGCGGCGGACGGCCCGTTTCGTCTGACCGACGTGGCGCCCGGTGAGACCCTGGCCTGGGTGGCAACCGTCGGCGACACCGATCGCTAGGCGCGGCCAACCGGCTAATCGACTGCGGCCAACCGGTCCGGTCACTGCGGCAAGACGGCTGCGGAACGGCCGATCGGCGGTCAGGGACGGCTATCCTGACGCCCGATCGCTACGGAGGCATCATGGCTCTCGACTCGCAACTGCTGGACATTCTCGCCTGCCCGGAGGACAAGGGCCCCCTGCTGTACTTCGAGGCGGAATCGTTCCTGTTCAACCCGCGACTGTCCCGGCGGTACCGGATCGAAAACGACATTCCGATCATGCTCATCGACGAGGCCGAGGCGGTCGACGCGGAGGAGGCCGAGCGGCTCACCGAGCTTGCCGCGGCGCGCGGCATCACCCCCACCTTCGAACCGTAGGCCTCGACCACCTCCGCCCGGTTGATCGGCGATTACCCGGTGCGAGACCACCGAACGGCTCCCCGAGGGGAGTACCATCATCGGTACTTCGGGCTGTCTTGAATCGGGCCAGGAGGCCTCAGCCCTCCCCACATCCACTTGAACTACCAGGGAGCTGAAAATCATGACTGCAACCGAGTCGCGTCCACGAACCGTGGCCGAAGGTGACTACAAGGTCGCCGACATCAACCTCGCCGGCATGGGCCGCAAGCAGATGGAACTTGCCGAGGTGGAGATGCCCGGCCTGATGGCCCTGCGGGCCGAGTACTACGACGAGCAGCCGCTCAAGGGCGCCCGGATCACCGGCAGCCTTCACATGACCATCCAGACCGCGGTCCTCATCGAGACCCTCACGGCACTTGGTGCCGAGGTCCGGTGGGTGAGCTGCAACATCTTCTCCACCCAGGACGAAGCGGCCGCCGCGGTTGTCGTCGGCCCGAACGGCACAACCGATCACCCGACCGGTGTGCCCGTCTACGCCTGGAAGGGCGAGACCCTGGAGGAGTACTGGTGGTGCACCGAACAGGCCATCCGCTGGCCGGATGCCATCGGCGCCCCGAACCTCATCCTTGACGATGGTGGTGACGCCACCATGCTGGTCCACAAGGGCCTCGAGTACGAGAAGGCCGGCGCCGTCCCGGACGCCACGGACGACGATCCCGAGGAGTGGCACGTCATCATCGATCTGCTGAAGCGACTGCAGACCGAGGACAACACGCTCTTCACCAACATCGCCCCCCAGATCCGTGGCGTGTCGGAGGAGACAACCACCGGTGTCCACCGGCTGTACGAGATGAAGGAGGCGGGCACGCTGCTCTTCCCCGGCATCAACGTGAACGACGCCGTCACCAAGTCCAAGTTCGACAACAAGTACGGCACCCGCCACTCCCTGCTCGACGGCATCAACCGGGGGACCGATGTGATGATCGGCGGCAAGACCTGCGTCGTCATGGGTTACGGCGACGTCGGCAAGGGCTGCGCCGAGGCTCTGCGGGGTCAGGGCGCCCGGGTTGTCATCACCGAGGTCGATCCGATCTGCGCCCTCCAGGCGGCGATGGACGGCTACGAGGTCACCACCATCGAGCGGGTCGTGCAGACCGCCGACATCTTCATCACATCGACCGGGAACAAGGACATTCTCTCCGCCGACCTGATGAGCAACATGAAGCAGGGGGCCATCGTCGGCAACATCGGCCACTTCGACAACGAGATCGACATGGCAGGCCTGTACCGCCAGAGCGACATCCAGCGGATCAACATCAAGCCGCAGGTTGACGAGTTCCGCTTCCCGGACGGCAAGAGCATCATCATCCTCTCCGAGGGTCGGCTGCTCAACCTGGGTAACGCCACCGGTCACCCCAGCTTTGTCATGTCGGCCAGCTTCACCAACCAGGTGCTGGCCCAGATCGAGCTTCACAAGAACGCCGAGGCGTACGGCACCGACGTTGTTGTGCTGCCGAAGGTGCTCGACGAGAAGGTCGCCCGGCTTCACCTGGACGCCCTGGGGGTCAAGCTGACCAAGCTGACCCAGGAGCAGGCGGACTACATCGGCGTCCCCGTCGACGGCCCGTACAAGCCGGATCACTACCGGTACTAATCCACACCCTCAGCGAAATTTGGGCCGCCAGGCCACAAGAATTGTGGGCTCAGGGCCCAAATTTCGCCGGGTTGGGGTGCCGGAATCGGGGCGTCGTGACCTCGGCACGGGGGCGGAAACTGTGAGAGGATCGACCGGTGACCGATCAATCGACGGCCGACAACGTGGCCGGCCAGGTGGTGCTCGACAGCTCGGCGGGACGGCTTGTCATCGCAACGACCGTCGCCGGTTCAGCGGTCGCCATGCTGACCGCAACGGTGGTCAACGTGGCACTGCCCACGTTGGCCAACGATCTGGACGCCAGCTCCGGGCAGCAGCAGTGGGTCGTGAACGGTTATCTGCTGGCCATCGCCTCCCTCATCCTGATCGGTGGCAACCTCGGCGATCGATTCGGCCGACTTCTGGTCTACCGGATCGGCGTGGCATGGTTCGCCGTCGCCTCCGTGCTGTGTGCGATTGCGCCGAACGTCGAGGTGCTGATCGCCGCTCGGCTGCTGCAGGGTGTCGGCGGCGCGCTGCTGACGCCGGGATCGCTCGCCATCATCGAGGCCACGCTCCGCCCCGCCGATCGGGGCCGGGGTGTCGGCCAGTGGAGCGGCCTCGGCGGCGTGGCCGGGGCGATCGGACCTCTCGTCGGCGGGCTGCTCGTCGACCTGTCCTGGCGCTGGGTGTTCCTCATCAACCTTCCCGTTGCACTGCTGGTTCTGGCCATGAGCCGATATGTCCCGGAGTCCAGCGACCCGGCCGCCAAGAGCCAACCGCTTGACACCGTCGGCGCGGCGCTCACCGCCATAACGCTCGGCGGCGCGTCGTTTGCCCTCATCCAGGGTCCGCCGGACGGGTTCGGTGCGCTGGACACCGCGGCCGCGGTCATCGCCGCCGTCGGTTTTGTCCTGTTGCTGCTCAACGAACGGCAGCATCCCCACCCGATGCTGCCGTTTGACCTGTTCCTGGTCCGGCCGTTCCTGGCTGCCAACCTGGTGACCCTGCTGGTGTACGGCGGAATGGGTGTGGTGTTCTTCCTGCTTACGGTGCAGCTCCAGGTGTCGCTCGGCTGGGCTCCGGTCGCGGCGGGCGCCGCCCTGCTGCCGATCACCGGTTTGATGCTGGCGCTCTCGTCATCGGCCGGTTCGGTCGCCCAGCGGATCGGGCCTCGGCTGCCGCTCACGATCGGTCCGCTGCTGATCGCGGTGGCCATGGTGCTCTTCGCCCGGATCGGGCCGGGGGATCGGTACCTGACCGATGTCCTACCGGCGGTCCTGGTGTTCGGGCTCGGGCTGGCGGCCAGCGTTGCACCGGTCACCGCCACCGCGCTTGGCAGCGTGCCGAGTGATCGGGCCGGTGCCGCCTCGGGCATGAACAACGCGGTCAGTCGAACGGGACAGCTCCTCACGGTCGCCGCCATCCCTCCGCTGGTCGGGTTGACCGGTGACGCGCTTCGGGACCCGGTTGCGTTGACGGACGGGTTCGACGATGCGATGTATGTCGGGGCCGCACTGGTGGCCATCGGCTCGCTGAGTTCGGCGCTGCTGTTCCCGTCAGGCGCCGAATCGGCGTCAGGGGAGCCCACGGCGGACCAACCGCCGGACCGATCGCCGGACCGATCGCCGGATGAGGTGGCAACGCCGGCCGTGACGGCGGCCGTCGGAAGCCGGTTCCACTGCGGGGTGGAGTCCCCGCAGCCGGTCCGCAGCCATCATTGAGCACCACAGCGGGTATCGCCTGCGCCGCGCCTGCGCCTCGCTGTTGCGAGGTCGGGGCTATGGTGCCGGCACGTCGCCATAGGTGACGCCGTGCTCCAGGTAGAACTTCAGGAGCGTCAGCGCCTCCCCCCAGCCGCCGGCGCAGCTGAGGCACGCCCGCACGTCGACCTCGGAGAAGCCGTAGCCGGACTCGGTCAGGGTGACCAGGGTGCCGTCGGCCCGCGATTCCAGCTCGAACCGGACCGTCGTGCGGCTTTCGCCGGCCTCCCAGATGAACGAGAACACACGGGGCGGTGTGGCCTCCACCACCGGTCCCTGCATGGTTTCGGTCTCCCGCTCGGCCGCCCAGTCCTTCCAGTGAAACCGGTAGGAGCCGCCCGTTTGGGCATCAACGGTGGCCGTCGTGGTGAACCAGGCGTTCCAGCCCTCACCGGTTGCGAGGGTCTGATAGACGGTCTCCGGGGAGGCGTTGATGTAGGTCCGGTAGACGATCGGTGGCATCTGGTCGGTCTGCATATCGGACCCTGTTCTCCGTCGGTACGTCGACCGTAGTCGGGCTATCCGATCCTCGCTGTCCCAGCGCGGGCCTAGGGTCGCTGCCATGTTCCTGCTCCGACCCTGCGCCGGTTGCGGCGCACCGATGCCTCCTCGGCGGCGCCGCGCCCGCTCATCCGTCCACGTGGTCAGCTGTCTGTGCGATGGGTGCCTGACCCGGAGTCATGCCGTCGGTGCAGTCGGCGGATTTGCCGGGTTGGAGCAGATCATCGTGCTCTTTCACTACGGCGGTCCGGTTCAGCGGGCCATCGTCGCCGCGAAACACGGAGCCCGCCAGGACGTCTTCCGGGCGTTCGGCCGGCTACTGGCAGACGCCCACCGCAGCGCCGCCCACTGCAGCGGCGCCGCGGGCCAGCGGCCGGACCTGGTGACCTGGGTGCCGGCCAGCCGGCAGGGCCGATCGGCCAGAGGTTTTGACCAGGGTCGGCTGATGGCCCGGACACTCGGTCGGGAGCTTGGCGTTCCGGTACAGCGGGTTCTTCGCCGGGGCGGCGGCACCCAGCACGGCCGGGACAGAAACCAACGGCTCAGCGGGGTGACCCTGCGGGCCAGGGGCCCGGTACCCGGCCGGGTGCTGCTCGTCGATGATGTCATCACCACCGGCACCTCGATGGTGACCGCAGCCGGGGTGATGCGCACGGCAGGGGCCACGACGGTGGCGGGGATCGCGGTTGCGTGGGCCGCTTCCACGGTCGAACTTTCAGCCGGTCGTCCACTGCCGGCATCGGGTTCCGAATGGGCGGCAACACGGGCAGATCGGCCCCCGGCGAGGGCCCGCGTCGCAGGTTAAGATTGCCCCACCGCCAACAACCAGGGGAGTGAACCCGATGGAAATCACCGTCAGCGGCCGCCACACCACCGTTTCCGAGTCACTGAAACTGCAGGCCGAGGACAAGATCGGCAGGTTGGACAAGTTCCTGCCCATGGAGCGGGCGGAAGTGCACTTTTGGGAGGAGAAGAACCCCCGGATCGACAACAAGGAGATCTGTGAGGTCACCTTGGAAGGCCATGGTCACCATGTTCGGTGCAAGGTGTCGGCCCCCGACGGGTTCACGGCGGTCGACCTCGCCGTCGACAAACTGGAGCGACAGCTCCGCAAGCTGAAGACCAAGGTCCACAATCGGACGAAGGGCCGGGAGAAGCCGGAGCTCGAGGTCGAGCTGGTTCCCGAGTCGCTCCTCCCGGCCGACGAACAACCGAGTCCGATGTACAACATCGTCAAGACGAAGCGGTTCGACTCAAAGGCGATGGACCCCCAGTCCGCTGCGCTGGAGATGGACCTGCTCAACCACGACTTCTACGTGTTCCAAAACTCCGAGAACGAGAAGTCGGCCGTGGTCTACCGGCGTGACGACGGGGACATCGGCCTCATCGAACTCACCTGAGCCCGCCTCCGTCAATCCGGACCCCGGCAACTGGGGGTATCCGCACGATCCGGCGGGTCGGACCGGGGCAACGAACAACAGGGATGGTGACCGAGGCGACACCGGCGGCTCCCCAACGCCAGTAGACTCGTACACCAAATGAAACTCTTTGACAAGATCCTTCGTGCCGGTGACGGCAAACGGCTGAAAGCCGTGCAGAGCGTCGTCGACCCGGTCAACGCGCTCGAATCCGACATGCGGATGCTGACCGACGATCAGCTGCGGGCAAAAACTCCGGCATTCAAGCAGCGGCTGGAGAACGGCGAGGACCTGGATGACCTCCTGGTCGAGGCGTTTGCCGTCGTCCGGGAAACCGCGGACCGGGTCATCGGCCAGCGGCACTACGACGTCCAGATGATGGGCGGCGCCGCCCTCCACTGGGGGTCGGTTGCGGAGATGAAGACCGGTGAGGGCAAGACCCTGGTCTCCACCCTGCCGGTGTACCTCAACGCCCTTGCCGGAAACGGGGTCCACCAGATCACCGTCAACGACTACCTGGCCACCCGTGACTTCGAGTGGATGGGTCAGATCCATCGGTTCCACGGTCTGACCTGCGGGCTGGTCATCCCCGGCAACACCGACAACGCCCACAAGAAGCAGCAATACGCGTGCGACGTCACCTACGGCACCAACAATGAGTTCGGCTTCGACTACCTGCGGGACAACATGGCCCGCAGCATCGACAACCTGACACAGCGGGGCCACTCCTTTGCCATCGTCGACGAGATCGACTCCATCCTCATCGACGAGGCCAGGACCCCGCTGATCATCAGCGGCAAGGTCAAAGGTGCCGCTGACCTGTACTACAAGTTCGCAGGCATCGTCGCCAGGCTGAAGCGGGACGTCGACTACGAGGTTGACGAGGAGAAACGCCAGGTCGCCATCACCGAGAACGGGATCACCCGGGTGGAGGACTTCCTGGACATCGACAACCTCTATGCGGGGGTGCAGGGTGACCTGATCCACCAGCTCAACTCGGCGCTGAAGGCCAAGGAGCTGTTCCACCGGGACAAGGACTACCTGGTCACCGGCGACGAGGTGAAGATCGTTGACGAGTTCACCGGCCGGGTCCTCGATGGGCGGCGCTGGTCGGACGGTCTCCACCAGGCGGTGGAGGCAAAAGAGGGCGTCAAGATCAAAGAGGAACAGCAGACGCTGGCCACGGTCACGCTCCAGAACTACTTCCGGCTCTACGAGAAGCTCGCCGGCATGACCGGTACGGCGCTTGCCGACGCTGCGGAGCTGGAGACCACCTACGGGCTGGCCGTCGTCCAGATCCCCACCAACAAACCGCTGGCCAGGCAGGACCAGCCGGACCTGATCTACAAGACAGAAGCCGCCAAGTTCGGCGCCGCGATCGACGACATGGCCGAGCGGGTTGCAAAGGGCCAGCCGGTCCTGATCGGTACCGCCTCGGTCGAGAAGTCCGAGGTCCTCAGTGAGCTGATGACCAGGCGGGGCCTCCAGCACGAGGTGCTGAACGCCAAGGCCAACTTCCGGGAGGCGGACATCGTCGCGCAGGCCGGCAAGTCCGGGGCGTTGACCGTCGCCACCAACATGGCCGGCCGGGGCGTTGACATCGTCCTGGGTGGCAACGCCGAGAAGCTGGCCGAGGCCGATACCGCGGCGGAAGGTTACGAACTGGACTCCGAGGACGGCCAGAAGTACTACCAGAAGCGGCTGGACTACTGGACACCGATCTGTGACAGGGAGGGCGAGGCGGTCCGGGAGGCCGGCGGCCTGTACGTACTGGCCACGGAACGCCATGAGAGCCGCCGCATCGACGACCAGCTCCGTGGCCGGTCCGGTCGTCAGGGTGACCCGGGAGAGAGCCGCTTCTACCTCTCCCTCGAGGACGACCTCATGCGGATCTTCGCCACCGGGGCCATGAACTGGGTTATGGACCGGGCGTTGCCGGAGGACGTGCCCATCGAATCGAAGATGGTGACCAAATCGGTGGAGCGGGCCCAGAACACCGTCGAGCAGCGCAACGCCGAGACCCGCAAGAACGTGCTCAAGTACGACGAGGTCTACAACCAGCAGCGCAAGGTCATCTACCAGCGCCGGTTGCAGATCCTGGACCAGGGCGACCTGCGGGAGGACTCCATCGAGGCCTTCGACGACGTTGCGGACTCACTGGTGGCCAACCACTGTCTCCAGGAGCTGGACGACACGTGGGACCTGCCCGGCCTCCATGCGGAATTGAATACGTTCTGGGATGAACCGGTGGCCCTCGATCAGATCAAAGAGTCCCGCACCCTGGACGACATTCGGGAGACGATCGCCGAGGACGGTCGTACCAAGTACGCCGTCAGGGAGGAGGAGATCGGTGCGCCGATCCTCCGCCAGGTCGAGCGGCAGATCATGCTGCAGCTGATCGATCAGCGCTGGCGGGATCACCTGACGGAGATGGCCCAGCTCCGGGAAGGTATCAACCTGCGGGCCATGGGCCAGCGCGACCCACTCACCGAGTGGCAGGCCGAGGGTTTTGAGCTCTTCAGTGAGCTCATCACGTCGCTCAACGTGGACTACATCCGCTACCTGATGCACGTCGAGGTGACAAAACCTGCGGCGGAGGACGCCGCCGAGGCGGCCGATGGCTCATCGAACGGGACCGCAACCAAGGAGCCGGCGGCGGCACCCGCCCCCGCCGCAGGGCGGGCCCCCGTCCCAACCGAGACCGACATCACCGCCTCCAAGCAGGACGTCGACGCGCCGAAGCAGGCCAACAAGACCGCACCGGAACCGGAGCAGCCCTACATCAAGGACGAGTGGGACAAGACGCCCCGTAACGCACCGTGCCCATGTGAGAGCGGCAAGAAGTTCAAGCAGTGCCACGGGGCGAACCGCTAGTGGCGCACCGCGGACTGTGGAGGGGGGCGTAGATGGCTGACCTGACCGAGGACCTGAAACGCATCAGGACCGAACTCGAGGAGGCCGAGGAGTATCTACGGGTCGATGAGATCCGCGCCAGGCTCCCCCAATTGGAAACCGAGATGGGCCGCCCGGACCTCTGGGACGACGCCGACCGGGCCAGGACCGTGCAGACCGAGTTCACCGCGGTCAAGGACGACCTGACCCTGTTCGACCGACTGTCCGGTCAGGTCGAGGACGCCGAAACCCTCTGGGAGTTGGCCAGGGAGGAGAAGGACGAGAGCCTGGAGACCGAGACCGCTCAGCTGATCGAGACGCTTGAGGTTGAATTCGCCGAGCTGGAGCTCCGGGCGCTTTTCACCGGCCAGTACGACGAGGGCGATGCGGTCTGCGAGGTCCACTCCGGGGCCGGCGGCACGGACTCCCAGGACTGGGCGGAGATGCTGCTCAACATGTACCGCAAGTGGGCCCAGGACCGTGGGTTCGGGTTCGAGGTCACGGACTGCCAGTACGGCCAGGAGGCCGGCATCACTTCCGCGGACTTTGTCATCCGGGGCCGCTACGCCTACGGCTGGCTCCAGGCCGAGCGCGGGGTACACCGGCTGGTCCGGATCTCCCCGTTCGATTCGCAGGCCAGGCGGCACACCGCCTTCTCCTCGTTCTCGGTCGTCCCCTACATCGAGGATGCCGCGGACCAGATCGACATCGACGAGAAGGACCTGCGGGTGGACGTCTTCCGTTCATCCGGCGCCGGTGGTCAGCACGTGAACACCACCGACTCCGCCGTGCGGATCACCCACCTGCCGACCGGCACCGTCGTGTCGTGCCAGAATGAGCGCAGCCAGCACCAGAACAAGGATCGCTGCATGCAGATGCTGGCCATGAAGCTGGTCGCCCTTGAGCGCCAAAAGCGGGAGGACAAGCTCGCCGAGGAGGCGGGAGAGTCCAAGAAGGTGGAGTGGGGCAGCCAGATCCGTTCCTATGTCCTGCAGCCGTACCAGCAGGTCAAGGACGAGCGCAGTTCCTTCACCTCCGGCAACCCGGAGGGCGTGCTGAACGGTGACGTCGGCCCGTTCATGGAGGCATGGCTCAGGTGGCGCCGAGCGGAGGCCCACAGCAACTAGGCTTGTCTGGGTGCTTCGGCGCTCACCTCGCCGGGCAGCAGAACAACAGGCGTACAACGTGATCGAGTCGTGTAACAAATGATCAAGCTAGAAGGCGTGTCGAAGCAGTACCCCACGCAGGCGGAGCCGGCACTTGTCGACGCGGACGCCGACATCGCGAAGGGGGAGTTCGTCTTCCTCGTCGGACCGTCCGGATCGGGGAAGTCCACGTTTCTGCGGCTCCTCAACAAGCAGGAGGAGCCGGACGCCGGCCGCATCTTCGTCGCAGGCAAGGACATCGGTCAGATGTCCAGTTGGAAGGTCCCGATGCTGCGCCGGAACATCGGCAGTATCTTCCAGGACTTCAAGCTCCTGCCGACCAAGACCGTCGCCGAGAACGTGGCCTTTGCGCTTGAGGTCATCGGCCGCCCCCGGGGCGTTATTCGCACCCAGGTGCCGGCCATCTGTGAGCTGGTCGGCCTCGGGGACAAGATGGCCAAGTACCCGGATCAGCTCTCCGGTGGCGAGCAGCAGCGGGTGTCCATCGCCCGGGCGTTTGTCAACCGGCCGCTGATCCTGCTGGCCGACGAGCCCACCGGTAACCTTGACCCCCAGACGTCCATCGGCATCATGCGGTTGCTCGACCGGATCAACAAGACCGGCACAACCGTTGTGATGGCCAGCCACGACCGGGGCATCGTCGACACCATGCGGAAGCGGGTCATCGAGTTGTCCCACGGTGTCATCGTCCGTGACCAGGACCGTGGGGTGTATGAGTAGTGGCGTTTACAAGTAGCGGCCACCAGCAGATCTGAGAACGTAGCGACCCCATGGCATTTCGCGCTGACTACCTCCTTCGGGAAACCGGCCAAAACCTCTTCCGTAACCCCTCGCTCAGCCTGGCGACGATCCTCACGGTCGCCATTTCGCTGTCGCTGATGGGGTCGGCCCTGCTCATCCAGCAGGGCGTCGGCCGGATGAACAACGTGTTCCGTGACGAGGTGGAGTTCGTCGTCTGGATGGACCGCAACGTCGAGCAGGAACAGGTCCAATCCACGGCTGACTTCCTGACCGCCAGCCCGTTCATCCGGGATCACCGGTTCATCGACCAGGAGGAGACGTACGAAGAGTTCCAGAACTACTTCGCCGACGAGCCGGAGATCCTGGAGCTGGTGCTGCCGGAGCAGCTGCCAACGTCGTTCCAGGTGACCCCGCAGGACGCGGATGTCGAATCGATCAGATCCATCGCCGATGAGATCGAGATCCTGGCCGGCGTCGACGACGTCGAGTTTGCGTCCGACAACATCAAGGCCATCAGTTCGTTCTCCCGGGGCAGCTCCCAGATCATGCTGTTTGCCGCGCTGCTGTCCGCGGTGGCCGCCGCCATGTTGATGTACAACTCGATCAGGACCGCGGTGTTCGCCAGACGGCGGGAGATCGAGGTGATGCGGCTGGTCGGCGCCACCAAGTGGTTCATCCGCATCCCGTTCATGCTTGAGGGGTTGCTGCAGGGGGTGATCGGCGCGCTGCTGAGCATCCTGGCGGTGTTCGGACTCAACCGGGCGTTCGACAACTTCTTCGGGTCGTTGAACAGCTTCATCCTGCGGGATTTCGCCATTTCCAGCTCCCAGATCCTGGTCATCGGCGGTGCCCTGACCGCGGTCGGCGCGGTCCTTGGTGCCATCAGCGCAGGCGTAGCCGTGACCCGCTACCTCGACGCGTAACCACCACGCCCCACCTCCTCCCCACCAAATTTGGGTCTCGGAGCCACAATTCCTGTGGGCCGGCTACCCAGATTTCGCAGCGGGAGGGGAACAGGGTGATCAGTACGGTCAGGACAGCTGGCGAATCAGCGCCGTAACCGTTGCGGCGATCACCAGCACCAGCCAGAACGGCGCCTGCTTCCAAACCGCTGCTGTTCCGCCCGCCACCACCCCGGCCAGCCGTGCGTCGACGGTGAGTTCGGTCCCGGTGACCACCGTCTGCGAGACCACCAGCGCAGCCAGCAGCGCCGGCGGGAGCAGCTGACCGGCCCGGACCAGCAGGCCCGCTTCGTCGGCGGCGGCTTGCTCCCCACCAGCGGCAGCTCCGACAGGTCGCCCGGTCCGCCGGTTTGTCAGGGGACCGACCACCAGAAGCCCGATCGCCTTACAGATGTAGGCGCCGGCGGCCAGGACAAGAATCGCCGTCCAGCTCATGGCCGCTCCGAACCGGACCCGTCGGAGGGTTCACGTGTCGGGTGGCCGTCGTCGCTCGGCTGGGCACCGGTCAGCCCGACCGGGCGGTCGGTCTCCGCCGGCCCGGTGGCACCTGCCTCCGGCTCGAGGTGGGCTCCGCCGGCGGCCGGGTCGGGCGCGGCCATGGCGATGATGGCGCCCGCGGCAGCGAACAGGATCGGGAGGCCGGGCTGCACGAACGGTGTGGTGATGAGGGCGATCGTCGCCCCGGCCACTGCGGCGATCACGCCACGCCTATGGCCGAACGCCGGAGCGGCCAGCGCAATGAACCCGGCGGGGAACGCGGCGTCAAGGCCGAGCGCCTGGGGATCTCCGATTGCGTCGCCACCGACGGCACCGAGGAGTGTGCCAAGGTTCCAAAACACAAAGACCGACAGCCCTCCGATCCAGAAGGCAGGTGCCACGTCGGCGCGATTCCGCTGGCTCAGGCCCAGCGCTGTTGATTCGTCGATCACCAGTTGGGCACCGACGACCCGGCGCACCAGCGATGCCCGGATGTGCTCGGCGAGGGCCACGCCGTAGAAACCGTTCCGAGCTGCAAGCAGCAGGGCGGAACCGAGGGCTGCGGACTCCGTTCCGCCGGCACTGACAACGCCGACTGCGGCGAACTGGGACGCTCCGGTGAAAACCAGCAGTGACATGGCCATGGTCTGTGCCGTCGTCAAACCGGTCGTTGTGGCCAACACCCCGAACGCCGCACCACACACGCCGGTTGCTGCGCCGATGACAACACCATCGCGAAGATACGAAGACGGGCTCATCGACGCGAGGCTACCGGGGCTAAGGTTCCACCATGATCTGGCTTATCGCCTTGCTGGTGCTGGCAGCGATCCTGGTCGTTCTCGGATTGATCGACGTGTTCCAGACTCGGCACGCCATTCGTCGAAATTTTCCCGTCGTCGGTCGGCTGCGGTACATACTGGAGCGCATCGGGCCGGAGCTCCGCCAGTACATCGTCACCGACAACGACGAGGAGCGCCCGTTCAGCAGAGACCAGCGCCGCTGGGTGTATGCGTCCTCGAAGCTGGAGAATCAGTACTTCGGGTTCGGCACCGACAATAAGATGGACGCCCCGCAGTACCCGATCATTCGCCATGCGGCGTTTCCCTACAAACCGCCGGCGTCCAACAGCCTCAACGGCGCGGGGCATCATTCGGAGCACTACCTGCCGTCCATGAAGGTTCTGGGGGAGTGGCGGAACCGATCCGGGGCATTCCGGCCGGCATCGATCATCGGTATCTCGGCGATGAGTTTCGGCTCGCTGTCCGGACCGGCCATCGAGGCGCTCAACCGGGGCTCGAAACTGGCGGGTTGCCTGCACAACACGGGGGAGGGTGGTGTCAGCGATCACCACCGTCATGGCGGCGATTTGATCCTGCAGTTGGGGACCGGCTACTTCGGGGCCAGGAAACCGGATGGCAGGTTCGACCTTGACGCCGCGGTGGCGCTTGTTGCCGCCGAACCGATCAAGGCAATAGAGATCAAGCTCAGCCAGGGGGCAAAACCGGGCCTGGGTGGTGTGCTGCCGGGTTCGAAGGTGACACCGGAGATCGCCAAGGCCCGGGGTGTCCCGGTCGGCGAGACGGTGGCCAGCCC
>JBCCGJ010000016.1:0-35910 GCA_039029335.1 Actinomycetota bacterium
CTCCGTGAACCCTTCGGGTTCCTCGAGTTCCCTTCCCCAGGACAACCGCGCCTGATTCCCAGAACGCGCCTACGCCCGACACTTCTCGAGGAACTCGGCCATGGCCCAGCCCCAGGCGATCACGAAGTCGCCGGAGGCGACGTCACAGCTGTCCAGCGCCTCGCAGGGCCGGGGATCACCGGTGGGGGCATGGTCGATGACCATCCGGTCGCCGTCGCCCCGGGCGATCATGGTGCGGTCGTCGAAGCTGGTGGCCCCGTACCGCTTGGAGAGCCGACGGCCCCAGGCCCGTTCCTCCCCGTTGATCCGGACCCCGTCGCACGGTCGCAGGTCGGTGACCTTGTCGAAGGCGGCAAGACCGCCCGCTTCGATGACCCGACCGGCCACCAGGACGTCCTCGTCCGGGAAAGCCATCAACGCCCGGTGATACTGCTCGTTCATCAACGCCCGCAGCGCTGCGCCGCCGTTCTTGCCCGCAACGGTGGCAGCCAGGCCGATCACCATCGCCGGTGTCCCACCGATTCGCTCAAGCGTTATGAACAGAAAGCCGTGGAGCTTGCCGTCCCGGTGGGCCTGGCTGATCAGCACCCACTCCTCCACCTGTTTGCCGAGTGTGCCCACCTCCCAGCCGATCGTCCCGGCGGTCAGGTCCGCCATCTCCGCCAGCTCGGCGTCGCCCAGAGCCGCACAGTCCTTCGTCGTCACCTCGATTGACACCCTCTGAGCCCCCTCTGTCGATGGATCCGGCGTCGTCGTCACTCTCTGCGGAGGCCGTCACCTCGACAAACAGCTGGAATCATCCGCTGAAAGCCGTCGAAATGAGGCCGACGTCGGCGAAGGTACGGCAGATCGCAACGGATCTGTCCTACCACCTGCCGGAGTTGTTTCCCCTGGCCTCTATTTTCGCCGCCGGACGAGTAATTATCAAACCGAAGTTCTGAAGCGAACCCGGTTGAGACTAGAGGTAGACCCCGCCACCCTGCTGGGGCGGTACGTTCTGGCCCGGCGGAAGCGCCTGAGCCTGCTGGATCTGCTCCAGCTGCTGCCGTGCGGCGGTCTGCTGGGCGAACAGGGTGGCCTGGATTCCGTGGAAGAGCCCTTCCAGCCAGCCGACGAGCTGCGCCTGGGCGACCCGCAGCTCCGGACCGGTTGGCACATCACCCTCGTCAAAGGGCAGTGCGAGGCGCTCCAGCTCCGCACGGAGGTCCGGTGACAGCGCCTCGGCCAGTTCTTCGACCGACGTCTCGTAGATCTCCTTCAGCCGATCCCGGCCCGGTTCATCGAGCTCGGTGGCTTTCACCTCTTCGAGCAGCTGGCGGATCATGGTGCCGATCCGCATCACCTTGGCCGGCTCGGAAACCGTTGCCGTTGCCGCCTCCGGCTCCGCCTCGGGAGCGTCGACGATCTCGGGGGTTTCCGGTTGTGGCTGATCAGTCATAAATACCGTTCTATCCGCAGGCGGTTGCCGTGGCTACCAAAACGACAAAGCCCGGCCCGGCCGACGAGCTCAGGCCGTCGCCGTGACACACGGAACATACATCTCGGCTGACGTGAGCGAGCCATGCCGACCGATCAGGTCCATCGGGCCGCCGTCGTCCGGATCCTCGAACCCGATGGGGAGGAACGGCAACAGCGCAACGTCGCCGAGCCGGGACCGCACCTCGTCCGAAACGTTCCGGCCGAACCACTGCTCGTCGAGCATCTGCTCCGTGCTTCGCACCCAGGCGTGATGACTGTGATTGTCGGTTGCGGCGTCGAGCAACTCACCGACCCCGCCGTCGGGAGCATGCAGCCACCGGAACCGGGCCTCCCCGGAGAGCCCATCGGTCCTGGACAGGACGTCCGGTGCGATCGGCAGCAGATCGTGCCCGCAGTCGACCTGCCCGTGATCGGCGGTCACCATCAGCGTGGTGCCGGACGGCAGGGCGTCCATCAGGTCCTTGACCAGGCGATCAACGAATCCGAGCTCCGCCCGATACTCGGATGCAAGCCCGTACTCGTGGGCCACCTTGTCGACGCCGTCGTAGTACGCGTAGACCGCCTGTTCGCCCTCCCTAACCAGGCGGGCGACCTCGTGCACCAGCACGGCGGTTGTCCGGTACCCGGTCAGGGTGCCGCCGCGCAGGTGGGCCTCGGTAAAACCGGAACGGCGGAACTCTGCCTTGGTGACCAGCGCAAGCCGAGATCCGAGGAACGGATCGTACGGTTGCAGCATTGGCGGTGGGATCGTCCTGCGGCAGTCTGGCCTGGCGTCGGTGCCCCAGCGCAGCGTGTTGAACACGGCGTCGTCGACGACCATCCGGTACCCGACCAGGCCGTGTTCCCCCGGTGGGAGTGCCGTGGTGATCGACGTCAGGGCCGCAGCGGTTGTCGAGGGGGCAACCGTGGTGATCGGCCCGCCGACAAAGGTGGACACCGTGGGCAGCACATCTTTGTGGTCCTGCAGCTGATCCCATCCGAGCCCGTCCAGAACGAGGAGCACCCGCGGTCCGGCCCCGAAGTCGGCCGGGAGCGGACTCCGTG
Source organism: Actinomycetota bacterium (assembly GCA_039029335.1). GTDB lineage: Bacteria > Actinomycetota > Acidimicrobiia > Acidimicrobiales > SZUA-35 > JAHELU01. Next base: position 2,524 of record JBCCGJ010000016.1, read on the forward strand.
CGTCCGGATGGAGCAACGCGCTCATCAGGTCGGTGATGCAGCCCCGGCCGAACGCCGGGGGGACGAGGGTCGGGGCGGTCATCGGCGCACCTCTGTCGAACGGGCGCAAGGCGCTACCACGCGGGCCATGACCTGACAGGGTACGTCGAGCCGGGGCCGGGACAACCGATGGGCCGCAAACGTCTCCGCCGCCACGGCTCGGGTCACCACCGCAGCGGAAACGTCACGGCTGCGCCGGGAGCGCTACGGTGTGTTGCGTCGAAACGGAACAGTTCCGGATTGCGACGGAGCCGCACACCAGATGATCATGCCCTCACCCGCCACCATCCGAACCCCCGCCGACCACCACCGTCCGGCGACCGGGCGATGAGGGTCTCCACCAGGGGCGACTATGCAAGCCGGGCCCTGCTGTCACTGGCCCTGCACGGCGACGGCCAGGGCCCGACGACCGTCCGGGACATCGCGGAACGTACGGGGCTGCCTCAGCCCTACCTCGAACAGATCCTGCTCGCCCTGAAGGGAGCGGGTCTGGTCAGGTCGAAGCGCGGGGTCGGCGGTGGGTACGTTCTGGCGAGGCCGCCGGCCGAGATCAACCTCGCCGAGATCGTCCGAGCCGTTGACGGGCCCATCGCCCTCGGTGACTTCGGTGAACCACACACCGACGGTGCCTGTGATCATGAGGGTCAGTGCGTCCTGCTGTCGGTGTGGCACACCGTCGGTCGGGAGATGCAACGCCAGCTGGAGGCGTACACACTGGCCGACATCGCGGCGATCGCATCCGGAAACCGGCCCTGGCCGGCCTGACGTGGAGTTACAGGACGCCATCCGGGCCCGACACATGGTTCGGGCCTTCTCCCCGGAGCCACTCGACCCGGAGGCGCTGGACGGGCTGCTCGACCTCGCACGGCGGGCACCGTCCGCAGGCAACACGGCGGCGGCGGGGTTCGTCGTCCTCGACCGGCCGGAGCTGGTGGCCCGATACTGGGATGTCACCCTGCCGGGCTCGACGGCCGAGGGCAAGCGGGCGGGGTTCCGCTGGCAGCAGCTGTTGGATGCGCCGGCGCTTGTCCTGGTGACCACCGAGCCTGGGCGATACCTGGACCGCTACTCCGAACCGGACAAACAGCGGACGGGGCGGGGAGACGGCCCGGAGCGCTGGCCGGTCCCCTACTGGTGGGTCGACGTCGGCACCGTCATCCAGAACCTGCTGCTGCTCGCCACCGACGCCGACCTCGGTGCCTGCCTGTTCGGCCCGTTCGATCACGAACCGTCCATCAAGAACGAGTTCGACATTCCGGAGCCGGTGCGGATCGCCGCCACGATCGCCCTCGGCAGGCCGCTGCCGGATCAGCCGGGCCGATCCGCAGCCCGAGGACGGGCCCCGCGCTCGGCGGTCATCACCAGGCCGGACTGACCCGGGACCACCGGCCGGGCGGCACCACCGCTACACGGCCTCTGCCTCGTCCAGGTTGTCGAGAACCGTCTGCAGGTCGTCAGGGAGCGGTGCGTCGAACGTCAACAGCTCGCCGGTGGCCGGATGCTCAAACCCGAGGTGTGCGGCGTGGAGAAACGGCCGATCCAACCCCGCCACCGGCTCCCCGCCGTACCGCTCGTCCCCCGAGACCGGATGATCGATTGCGGCCAGGTGGGCCCGGATCTGATGGGTCCGTCCCGTCTCCAGCACACAGTCGATCAGCGTGACGCCGGCCGTCGGGTAGCGGCGGATCACCTCGTAGTGGGTCCTCGCCGGGCTGCCGTCGGCGACCACCGCCCGTTTCGTGGCGTCACGAAGCGAGCGGCCGAGCGGTGCGTCGATCAGCCCGGACTCGGACTCGAACAGCCCGTCGGCCAACGACCGGTACCGGCGGGTGACGGTTCTGGCCGCAAGCTGGGCGACCAGCGAGGTGTAGGCCGCCTCGGTCCTGGCCACCATGAGCAGCCCCGAGGTGCCGCGGTCGAGGCGATGCACGATGCCGGGGCGGTCCGTCTCCCCGACGGACTCGATCTCCGGGAACCTGGCGAGCAGCCCGTTGGCCAGCGTCGCCCCCGTCACACCGGACCCGGGATGGACCACAAGATCCGCTGGTTTATCGACGACGATGACCTGCGGGTCGACGTGCACCACGTCGAACATCACCGACGGATCCGGTTCCATGCCGGTTGCGGTTTCCGCAACCTCGATGCGGATCGAGGCGTCGGCCCTGACCCGGATCGATGGTTTCTCCGGTGGGCCGCCGTCGAGCAGCACGGCTCCGGCGGCGATCAGGTCAACGGCCTCCCGTCTGCTGACGTCGGCGATGAGCGACACAACCCGGTCGACCCGCTCGCCGGCCAGCGCGGCCGGGATACGTTCGTCGTGGACCGCATGTTTCGACCCGATCGGGGGCTCCGACCCGGCGGCGGGCTCCGGCTCGATGGGCGGTTCAGTCACGGTCCGGGGCCGGACCACCGACGCCGGAGGTGACCGACGGCGGTTCATCGGACTCCCCTGCGTGCTCCGGTGCTTCCCGATCCGACATCCCGCGCCGCCCGGCCTCCGGTTCGTGGCCGGACTCCTCGGCGGGTTCCTCGTCCGTCGGTCCCTCGGCGGATCGGTCGGGGTCGTCGGCCGTCGGCCCGCCTGCGGTGGGGTCCGGGTGTTCCGGTTCCTCGGGCGTGAGGGCGGTCAGCAGCACGATGGAGGCAACACCGACCACGATCGCCGAGTCCGCGAAGTTGAACACCGGCCACCAGCCCAGATCGACGAAATCGATGACGGCCCCGCTGAGAAAACCGTCCTCGGCCCGGAAGGCCCGGTCGAGCAGGTTGCCGACCGCACCGCCGGCAATCGCCGCGAAGGCGACCTGGCCGCCAAGCCGAGGCTGTCCTGCGGCGAGGTACAAAAGCAGGAAGGTCATGAAGAACGCCAGTACGCCGAAGATCGGGCCGTAGTCCGACCCGCTGCTGAACGCGGCGCCGTAGTTGTAGACCAGGCGGAACCGGGCACCGGCGATCAGATCGATGCAGGCATCCGGATTGTCGCAGGAGCCACCGGCCAGGGTGCGGAGCGCCCACCACTTGGTGAGCTGGTCGACAACCACGACGGCTGCGGCCACCAGCAGTGGGCGACCGAACATGCCTCTAACCTGGTTGGGTATCCGGCTGGGCACCTGGTCGTAGCTCAGAACATCGACGCCTTGTGCTCGACGCGCATGGAGGCCTCCGGAATGGCCTCGAGGCGCTCACGGGGAATGGGCTCCCCGCTCACGATGCAGATGCCGTACGTCCCTGCGTCGAGCCGCTCGAGGGCGGCGTCGATCTCCTCGACGGATTGTCGAGCAGCCGCGGAGAGGGCCAGGTCACGGTCACGTTCGACGGCGATGGTGTCACCCTCACCGGACTCCTCGTCGAACTGGACATCCCCCGGTTCACGATCGGCCATCAGGGCTGCGGCCTCGGCGGCCAGGCGGTCGGCGCTTGACGTGTACTTCGCCCGCTCCTCGATGAGGGCCTCACGCTGCTTGGCCAACCAGGCCTTGTCGTGGAGGTATTTGTACTTTGCCGGAATCGACGGCGTTTTCTGGGCTGCGGCCTTCTTTGCCGGGGCCTTTTTCGCCGCCGCCTTCTTTGCCGGGGCTTTCTTGGTCGGCGTCTTCTTGGCGGTGCTCTTCGCGGCGGATTTGGCCGGGGCCTTCTTCGCCGGGCTCTTCTTGGCTGCCGCCTTCGCCGGAGCCTTCTTTGCTGCGGCTTTTTTGGCCGGCGCCTTCTTTGCCGGGCTCTTCTTGGTGGTTGCTTTCTTGGTGGCTTTCTTTTTTGCTGACACTCTTAGACGTCACCGTGCCCTTGCTGCCATGTGGCTGGATACGACCCAAGAAAAATCCCTGGGTCAAAGGTCGGCGTATTGTAGAGGCTCACAGTGCCCGCTACCAACGGCCGGGGCTGATTGAACACCATCGCCGACCCGTTTCTTGCACCGATGCTGCTACAAACCGCTCCACGGGGCCAAAACCATGGCCAGCAGCCCGTAAGTCGCCCGCTCAAGGTGCTCGCGGCGGGTAGCCTTGTTGGATGGTTTCTCGAAGGTCGACGAAGTATCCAGACGTTCCACCGCGGTCGGATTTTCCGGCCATGGAACGGGCGATTTTGGCTCGCTGGGAGCAGGAGAAGACCTTTGAAGCCTCGGTCGATGCCCGGCCGCCGGCCACCGAGGGCGGCAAGCAATATGTGTTCAACGACGGCCCACCGTTCGCCAACGGCCTCCCCCACTACGGTCACCTGCTCACCGGCTATGTGAAAGATGTCATCCCCCGCTACCGCACCATGCGGGGCAGCAGGGTCGAGCGTCGGTTCGGCTGGGATTGCCACGGCCTTCCGGCGGAGATGGAGACCGAAAAGGAACTGGGCGTCGCCGGCCGGCGGGCCATCATGGAGTACGGCATAGAGAAGTTCAACAAGCAGTGCGAGACCTCGGTCCTGCGTTACACCAAGGAGTGGGAACGCTACGTCACCCGCCAGGCCCGCTGGGTGGACTTCGAGGATGACTACAAAACCATGGATCTGGACTTCATGGAGTCCGTGATGTGGGCGTTCAAGCAGCTCTGGGACAAAGGTCTTGTCTACGAGGCCCATCGGGTGATGCCCTACTCCTGGGGAGCGGAGACGCCGCTGGCCAACTTCGAGATCCGCCTCGACGACGCAACCCGGCCTCGCCAGGACCCGGCGCTGTCGGTAGCGTTCAGCCTCGACGAGGCCCCCGGAGATCCGGGCCCGATGAAGATGGTGGCCTGGACAACCACACCATGGACCCTCCCGTCCAACCTCGCTCTGGCCGTCGGCCCGGACATCTCCTATGCGGTGGTGCCGGGCCCGGACGGTGACCTGCTGCTCGTCGCCGACGCCGCCAGGGAGCGGTACAGCCGTGAGCTCGGGGACGTTGAACCGGTGGCGATGCTGACCGGCGCCGATCTTGTCGGACGGACCTACCGGCCGCTGTTCCCCTACTTCGCCGACCATCCGAACTCCTTTGTGGTGCTCGGTGGGGACTTCGTCGAGACCGGCGAAGGCACGGGCATCGTCCACATCGCCCCCGGCTTCGGTGAGGACGACCAGCGGATCTGTGAGGCGGCGGGCATCGAACTGGTGGTGCCGGTGGACGATGAGGGTCGGTTCACCGCCGAGGTGACCGACTTTGTTGGCATGAACGTCTTCGATGCCAACCCCGAGGTCATCAAACACCTCAAGGCCGAGGGCCGGGTGCTCCGCCACGAGACCTACGACCACAACTATCCGCACTGCTGGCGAACCGACACGCCCATCATCTATAGGGCCATCAACTCCTGGTACGTCCGGGTCACCGATCTGACCGATCGGCTCCTCGCCGCGAACCAGGAGATCAACTGGATACCGGAACATGTGCGGGACGGCCAGTTCGGCAAGTGGCTTGAAGGGGCACGTGACTGGTCGATCAGCAGGAACCGGTTCTGGGGTTCACCGATCCCCATCTGGCGAAGCGACGACCCGAACTACCCCCGCATCGATGTGTACGGCAGCCTCGACGAACTCGAGGCCGACTTCGGCGTGCGTCCGGACGACCTGCACCGGCCCTTCATCGATGAGCTGGTCCGTCCGAACCCGGACGATCCCACCGGCAAGTCGATGATGCGGCGGGTCCCGGAGGTCCTGGACTGCTGGTTCGAGTCCGGCTCGATGCCGTACGCCCAACTGCACTATCCGTTCGATAATGTCGAGTTCTTCGAGAAGCACAACCCGGCCGACTTCATCGTGGAGTACATCGCCCAGACCAGGGGCTGGTTTTACACGATGCACGTGCTGTCGGTCGCCCTGTTCGACAAGCCGGCGTTCTCAAACGTGATCTGTCACGGCGTCGTCCTGGACTCCGAGGGCCAGAAGCTCTCCAAGAAACTGCGGAACTACCCGGATCCGCTGGAGATCTTCGAGGAGCTCGGCTCCGACGCGCTCCGGTGGTATCTGATGAGCTCGCCGATCCTGCGCGGCCTCGACCTCCGCATCGAGAAGGACGGCACGGACGTTCAGGAGGTGGTTCGCCAGGTGCTGAACCCCATCTGGAGTTCGTACCGGGTGTTCACGCTCTACGCCAACGCCGACGGCTACCAGGCAAGCTGGCGCACCGACTCAACCAACCTGCTTGACCGATACATCCTCGCCAAGTCCCACGACCTGGTTCAGCGCACAACCGATCAGCTGGACAACTACGACCTGGCCGGTGCGTCGGAGTCCGTGCAGGCGTTCCTCGACGCCCTCACCAACTGGTACATCCGCCGCAGTCGGGAGCGGTTCTGGAACACCGATCCGTCCGCTGAACCCGGATCGGTGGACGCCGACGCGCTCGACACGCTGTACACCGTGTTGTTGACCCTGGCCAGGGTCACGGCGCCGCTGCTTCCGTTCCTGGCCGAGGAGATCTGGACCGGCCTCACCGAGGACTCCAGCGTCCACCTCCAGGACTGGCCGGACCCGGCCGAGCTGCCGGCGGACCCGGATCTGGTCCGGCGCATGGACCGGCTGCGGGACGCGGCTTCGGCCGCGCTCTCCCTTCGGGACGAGCGGGGTCTACGCATCCGGCTACCGCTGGCCAGAGCAACGATCGCCGGTGCGGACGCGGCCCTGATCGAGCCGTTCGCCGACCTGCTGGCCGACGAGATAAACGTCAAGGCGGTGGACATCACCGACGAGGTCGAGGCCTACGGCTCATTCAGGCTGCAGCCGAACGGTCGGGTCCTCGGCCCGAAGCTTGGTCCGGACGTCCAAAAGGTCATCAAAGCCGCAAAGGCCGGCCAGTGGGAGAGCAACGACGACGGCACCGTCACCGTTGCCGGCCACCGGTTGGAGTCGTCGGAGTTCGACCTGGCGCTCCTGCCGCTTGACGGGGTTGCTGCTGCCGCCCTGCCCGGCAACAACGCGGTCGTTGTCCTGGACATCGAGGTCAGCCCTGAGCTTGAGGCCGAGGGGTTCGCCAGGGATCTGGTCCGCCTTGTCCAGCAGGAGCGAAAGGATCGGGACCTTGACGTCACCGATCGCATCACCCTGCAGGTCGGGCTTCCTGACGGCCTGAGCGAACGGCTCAGCCCCCATTTCGACTGGATCCGAAGCCAGGTGCTCGCCACCGAACTGGAGACCGGCACCGACCTGGCCGTCACGGGCCAGATCGGCGACGAACCCATCAGCTTCGACCTAACCGTGACGGCCTAACGCCGTTCGCTTCGCTCACTACCCGAGTTTTGGCCCTGGGGGCCAAAACTCGCGGTCACCTGCGGGCCTAGAGCCAGCTTTGCGGCGATGCTACCGTCGGCGGCCGAACCAGCCGCCACTGTTGCCCCGGTCCCGGGACTTGTCGTCCAGGAAGTCGGAGATGGCGTCATCGTCCTCCGGCTCTTCCGTGGTGACCCGGCGAAGCTCGTCCAGGAACGGATCACCGTCGCCGGACTGGCCGGGCGCCGGAGGAGGCGGCGGCGGTTCCGTGTCTGCATCGTCGTGGGACACGATCTGTGTCGCATCGTCCGGCGACACGATCTGTGTCTGAACCCCAACCTGGGGATCGTCGGAGGAAATTTCAGCGCCCGGGTCTTCGGCATTATCCGCTTCGGTCGACTCGGCGTCGACCTGGTGCCCGTCCTCAAAATCCTCGTCGGTACCGTCCGTATCGATCTCGGGAGCGAGCTCATCCAGGTCGGCGGCCTCGATGACCTCACCCGGCCGGGCGGTGGCCTCCGCTGCCATCTGTGCTTCAGCCTCAAGATCGTTGAGAGCCACTACCTCAACCGCAATGGGCGGGTAGTCCTCCTCCTCTAAGTCCTGTATGTCCGCTGGCTCTATCCCGTCTTTGGCCCGGAGCCCCTCCGGGTCGTCGAGCACTGCGGAGATCTGCTCGAGGGCCGAACGGACCTCGGTGGTCCTGGCCTGCAGGTGATGCTCGAACCGGCCGACATCGTCCTGGAGGAGCTTGTGGGTGTCCTGCAGTTCCTTGATCTGGGCGAGCAGCTTGGACCGCTCCGCCTCATGGGCTTCGCCGAGTTCACGTTCGACGGATTCGACCCGGTCCTGCGCTTCGTCCCTGGCCTCTTCCAGAAGCTTGGCCCGCTCCGTTGCGGCCTCCGCCATCAACCGCTCCCGGTAGGCGACGGCCTCGGTTGTCATCTCGGACGACTGGTCCCGGGCGTCGGCCAGGAGGGCGTTCGACTGGAACTCCGCCTCCGTGCGGAGCCGCTCCGCTTCCTCCCGGGCCTCCCGGACGGTGGTGTCGGCCTGCCGCTGGGCGGACACCAGGGTGTTCCGCAGCGTTTCATCGAAGTCCGGCTGGGGGGCCGGGGGCATGCCCGGCGCACCGCCGTTCGACTGGGAGGGGCTTCTGGCCTCAACCAGACGAGCCTCCGCAGAAGCGGCTCTACTTTCGGACTCCGTCAGGCGGGCCTGAAGCCGCTCGATCTCATCGGCGAGTGGAGCCAGGTTTGCCAGGACCCGATCCACCTGATCCTTGCTGTAGCCACGAGTTTCCTCTTCAAATCGAATGTCAGGAATTCTTCGGAGCAACCGCAGTTTGTCGCTTTGCAAAGGCATTTCTCCAGGGTAACCCAAGGTGGACTGGTCGCCCACTGCATCTCGATGGTTGGACGGGCGGCTAAATGAAGCTGCAGATGATGCCGCCGACGAGCTGAAGACCGATGAGGACAAGCAGCTCGGCGATACCAAATCCGGCCATCACCCCGGGGAGCGGTGGCAGCGCCCGGCGGAGGGGGAACACGACCGGCTCGGTCGCGGTCATGCAGAACTCCCGAACCGACGCCGCCAGTGTTTTTTCCTGGATCGGGAAGAACGAGAGCACCATCCGAAGCAGGAAGACGAACTGGAAGGCGCGGATGAGGATGCACAGAATACGCATGGGCTATCTAGCGTATCCTCTCTCCTCAATCCGTCGACGATCCTCGGCGGAGACCTCGGCCCCGTCCGGGATCAGCAAAAATACCTGGGAGGCAATTTTTTCCATGCTGCCGTCCAGTGCGTAACAAATGCCGCTCGCAAAGTCGATCAGCCGCCTGGCCAGATCGCGATCCAACCCCTGGAGGTTCAGCAGGACCGGGACCTTGCGCTTGAACTCGTCCGCGACGAGTTTGGCGTCGGCGAACGACTCCGGGAGCAGGGTCCGCGGCTTCGCCCGCATCGAGTCCAGGGAGCGGACGACCCCACCATCCCGTTCATCGGCGATGCCGGTCGCTGCGGCAACGGTCAGGTCATCGGTCGAGTCGGCTGCGGCGTCTGTGCCGCCGCCGGTCGACTTGCGCTTGCGATCGGCGACCGCGGCGCCGTTGGCCGTACCGCCGGGCCCCGTTGCCGATCGCGATGTGCCACCACGCCTCACTGCTTTCTTCTCCTCACCGGAAACTCTCCCCGCCTGCGCGCTGCCGTCCGGCGGTTCCCGCCGGCCCTCCCTGCCACTTCCGCCGCTTCCGCTCGAGCCACCGCCCCGACGACCGGAGTCCGCCACCGCGAATCCGCTCTCCTCGAACGTCCCCGGGTCTGCGCCGGGGCGGTCACCCGGATCCCGGGAGCCGTCGAAACCGTCCGGGTCCTCGAAATCTTCGAGATCGTCGAAATCCTCAAGATCGCCGAAGGGATCTCCGTCGTTATCACCGAGGTCATCGAACCCGGATCCACCGGCGCGATCCTCGGGCACTCCGCCTGCTTCGGCATCATCGGCGAAGGGTGATCGACGGGCCAGGAACTCCCGGGTCACCCGATCAAGCCCGTCGCCACCGGCGTCGTCGCCCGGCTGCCCGTCCGTGCCGAGACCGTCCGTCGGGAAGTCGTCATCGTCGAACACCCGGTCGTCTCGGGGCGGACGTCCTGATCGGCGGGCGCCGCTGGAGGCTCGGCCACCCGGCTCCGACCGGTTTCCTCCGGACCGGGACCGAGGACGGACCTGGACGGTCTCGTCCACGTCGTGGTCCGGAAGCTCCTCCACTCGACGCCCACGACCGCGGGTCTGTCCCGCCTGGGGGCCACGGTCCCGGAGATCGATCTCCTGGGCGTCCCGGCCGCCGGTTCGCCGACGCCGGATGTTCAGTTCGTCGATGTCGGTGTCGGCATACCGCTGCTCGAAGGTGTCCTCGTCCAGTTCGTCAAGATCGAGGACGCGACGGCGCGTGTTCAGCTCATACAGGTACCGATCCTCGATCTCCTCATCGGGACCGAGGCCGACATAGGCCCGAAGCGCACGCAGGAACGACATCCAACTCTCCTCGGATGCTGAGCCTAGTTGTGCGGACCGCGGCGGTGGAGGATGGTTCGGTCCCGACGGCGAACGGCGGCCTGGCGCTAGGTCCGGCGCGGCCCGAACAATGCCGATCCGACGCGAACCATCGTGCTGCCTGCCGCAACGGCCCGCTCGTAGTCGGCGCTCATACCCATGGAGAGCTCCTCGACGCTCAGGCGTTCGCCGAGGGTGCGAAGCGCCTCGAACGACGGCCGGGGGTCCCCACCACCGGTCGGGCCGATGGTCATCAGACCTCGCACGGTAAGCCCCGCGTCCACCGCCTGGGTCATCAGCGCCTCGGTCTCGTCGGGGGGACAACCGGACTTCTGCGCCTCCCCCGTGGTGTTGACCTGGATGAGGATCGATGCCCCGGCGTCTCGTTTTGCGATCTCGGCGACCAGCGATGGCCGGTCGACGGTCTGCCACAGCGTGACCTTGCCGGCCAGCAGCTTGACCTTGTTGCGCTGCAGTCCACCGATGAAATGCCATCGGGGTGACACGCCGAGCGCCGCCGCCTCATCGTGGCGTCTGGCCAGGTCCTGGGCGTAATTCTCACCGACGTCGATCAGGCCCGCGTTCTGAGCGGCAACCACGAACTCGATGGGGAAGGTCTTGGTCACGCCGATGACCGTGACCCGGTCCGCCGACCCACCCGCCGCATCGATCCGTTCCCGGACCTCGGCGAGGCGTTCGGAGAGGGTCTCGACCGTCGGGGCGATCAGGGGTCCGTCACCCATCGACCGTGCCGTCTGCGGTTTCCGGTGTGTGATGGAGCCAGGCAACCGCGGTCTGCCGTCCCAGGTCGCCCCTGGTGCGGTGGCTGAACCAGCGAGGGTCGCTGGTCGATGGTGGCCGATCGGGCACCGGCCATCCGGCTCGGGAGCAGGCGACCGCGACGGCGGCGGGAACGTCCAGCGCGGCCAGACCGTCGCCCGTTCGTCCGGCCACGGTCGGCCCGAACCGATCGGTCATCACCGCCAGGTCCTCGTCCCCGAACTCGTAGTCCTCCGGCCCGATGCACGGACCGAGCAGTGTGGCAACCGGTTGGCCGGCCCGGACGGTGAGTTGCCGTCCGGCTTCCTCAACGATCCCCGCCAGCAGGCCGCGCCAGCCGGCGTGGACCGTGGCAACCCCGCGCTCGGCCACGAGCACCACCGGCGCACAGTCGGCCGTCGTGACGGCGATCGGACAGTCCGGCGTTGTGGTGAGCAGCCCGTCGGCGACCGCTCCGGCGTGCTGGCCCGGTTGGTCGACGCTCAGCACCGCAGCCTCGTGTACCTGTCGGATCCAACTCCAGGGGCCAGGGTGGATGGCGTTGCGGTCCTCCGTCAGCCCCGGTCTGGGCTCCCTGACCCGGAAATCCCCGTCCTCGACATCGGTGAAGCACACCGTGACCGCCGTAGCCGGCCCAAGGGGGATCGTCCGTCGCTCGGCCACCGAAACCGCCGTTGTGGGGTGGTTACTTCAGGAACGACGGAACATCGAAGTCGTCGTCCATGTCGTCCTCGGCGTCCCCGAAGAGGTCGTTGGTGTCGACGACGGGTTCCTCGGTCTTACGTTCCCGCGGCACCGCGTAAGCGGTCGGCTCGTCGGTGAGGTCGATCCGGTTCTCCTCGTAGTGGTCGAACCCGGCGGCGATCACCGTGACCTGGATCTCGTCATCGAGGTTCTCGTCGACGACGGTACCGAAGATGATGTTGGCGTCCGGGTGGGCGACGTCATGGATGATCTCCGCCGCCTCGCTGACCTCGAACAGGCCGAGGTCGCTTGAGCCGGCGATGGTGAGGAGGATGCCCCGAGCGCCCTCGATGGACGCTTCCAGCAGCGGGCTGGCGATGGCGGCCCGTGACGCGGCGAGCGCCCGGTTCTCCCCACCGGCCCGCCCGATCCCCATCAGCGCGGACCCGGCGTTGTGCATGATCATCTTGACGTCGGCGAAGTCCGTGTTGATCAGACCGGGCGTTGTGATGAGGTCAGCGATGCCGGAGACACCCTGCAGCAGGATCTCGTCCGCCATCCGGAAGGCCGAGACCATCGAGGTCTTCTCATCCGCAATGGAGAGGAGCCGGTCGTTGGGGATGACGATCTGGGTGTCCACCTTCTCCCGGAGCCGGTTGATGCCGGCCTCGGCCTGGGCGGCCCTGCGGCGACCCTCGAAACCGAACGGCCTGGTGATGACGGCGATGGTCAGCGCACCCTGGCTCTTGGCGATCTCGGCGATGACCGGCGCGGCGCCGGTGCCGGTGCCCCCACCTTCGCCCGCGGTGATGAAGACCATGTCGGCGCCCATGAGCGCCTCGCTGATCTCATCCTTGTGTTCTTCCGCCGCCTGCTGGCCGATGGCGGGGTCGCTCCCGGCGCCGAGGCCCCTGGTCAGCTCCCGGCCGATGTGGATCTTCGTCTCGGCGTCGCTCATGAGCAGCGCCTGAGCGTCGGTGTTGACCGCCACGAACTCGACCCCGCGGAGGCCGGCGTCGATCATTCGGTTGACCGCGTTGCAGCCTCCGCCGCCGACGCCGACGACCTTGACAACGGCCACATAGTTCTGCGTGTTCATTAGGAGTCCACGCTAGCAGTCCACCGGTGCAGAGTCTGGCTCTTCCCCGGCCTCACTCTGCGTGGTTCCGTCACCGCTGGCCTGCCCGGCGTCCGACGGGCCCCGTCGGGTGACCACCGGGGCCGTCGGCACCCGTACGTCGATCGTGTCGAGACACCGCAGGTCGACCCGGGCCAGCAGGGTCTCGGCCGCCTGCAGCTTGGCACCGAGTTCCGACCCGTCTCCGAAGTCCACCCGGCCACCGATCACCAGATCCAGGTAGAGGTGTCGGTCCGCAACGGTGATGCCGGCCACCTGCTGTTCGACATCCGGCGGTAGCGCCCCGAGCAGGGCGATGACGGGCAGCGCCTCCGTCGGGGCCGGCTCGCCGGCGACACCGGAACTTTCGATGCCGCGTATCGGCAGATAGCCCTCCGGTCGGCGGTCGACGATCTCCAGCTGCCTGCCGTGCTCGTCGACGAGGGCGAAGCGTCGTCCCGCGGTGAGGGCGGCGGACGGCGGGCGTTCAATGACCGAAATGATGATCTCGCCGGTCCACATACGTTCGACCGTCGCCTCGCCGATCCACGGCACGAGGGCGATGCCGTCAACGGCGGCCTGCTGATCGACTTCATGAAGCCCCTGGCCGAGCTCGATGCCGGAGGCCTCGACGATCAGGTCCGGGTCCGAACGATCGGCACCGATGACCGAGATGGAGTCGACGTCGAACCAGGTGCTGTTGACAAAGGCGATGGCGCCGACGGCGAGCGAGGTGATCAGAGTCAGGCCGAGCACGATCCGCAGCCGCCGGAGACCGGCCTGCCGCTCGAGGTTCTGGCGTTTCGCTTCGAATCGGTTGCCGGAGGGTTTACGGGACGACGGCCGGTCGGCCGCCATGCGATGGTGGGCGACGGGCCGATCGATCGGCGTTGCCGTGGCCCGGCTCCGTTGGCGCTGGCGGGTCGTGGTCATCAGAGGTCCCCCGGGTCGAAGCCGATCAACCGATTCTCAACCATCAGCTCGATGCCGGTGGCCGCCGCGACCCGAAGCCGGATCTCCCGAATGAGGGCGACCACGTCATCGGCAGATCCGCCGGGGTCGGCCTGGATGAAGTTGGCGTGTTTGGTCGAGACTTCGGCGGTGCCGATCCGGAACCCCTTGAGTCCGAGCTGATCGATGATGCGACCCGCCGAGTCGCCGTCCGGGTTGGCGAACACGCTGCCCGCGTTCTGGCCGCCCGGCTGGTGCTCACGGCGCCAGCGGACGATTTCGCTGATCTCCGCCCCTGCGGTTTCCGCATCACCGCGGTCAAGCCGAAGCTCGGCCGCGGTCACCACCTGCGAGGGTTCGATGGCCGAACGGCGATACCCGAGTGCGAGGTCTTCCACCATCCGGACCGTCCGGCCTGTGCCGGTCTCCTCGCCGCCTCCAGTGGTCCGGCCGTCGGCGGCGAGGTCGACAAGCCATACCCGGTGGAGGCTCGCCGCCATGTCCGAGCCGTGTCCGCCCGCGTTCATACGGACCGCACCACCGATGGAGCCGGGGACACCGACCGCCCACTCGAAACCGGTCAGGCCCGCCGCGGCGGTCTTTCTGGCCACAACCGGGAGGAGCGCGGCGGCACCGACAACAACCGTCACCGGGCCGGCGGTGTCCCGCTCCTGGGACGCCTCCGGGTTGTCCTGGCCGTCGATCCGGATGTCGGCGAACCCGCCGCCGAGGGTGACGGCGAGGCCGGGGAATCCCGCGTCGGCGACCAGTAGGTTCGAGCCCCTCCCCACCACCAGGGTCGGACACCCGGCGGCGACAACAGCCCGCCGCACGGTCAGCAGATCGTCGATCGATTCCGCCTGGACGAAGAGGGCGGCCGGCCCACCGACCCGGTAGGTGCAGAACGGGGCGAGGGACCGGTCGCGTTCGGCCAGCGGTCCAAGCACCTCCGCCGCAGTGGCCAGGTCCGGTGCCAGGTCGGCCGCCATCATCGGGCCGCCAGTCCGGCCAGGAGCGCGTCCGGAACGGTGGTGAGGTCCCCCGCTCCCAGCGTTATGCAGAGGTCGCCACGACGTAGTTCGGCCAGCAGCGCGGCCGGCAGGTCGGCCAGGGACGGGACGTGGCGGACATCCGCATCGGGATGGGCCTCGGTGACGACCTGGACGATCAGCTCGCTGCTGATGCCGGGACGGGGCGCCTCGCCGGAGGGGTAGATGCCGGTGATAAAAAGCACGTCGGCCTCGGTGAACGAATCACCGAAGGTTGACCAGAGCTGCTCGGTGCGGCTGTAACGGTGGGGTTGGAACGCGGCGACCAGACGGTTCGGGGCCAGGGACCGGGCGGCGCTCAGTGCGGCTTCGACCTCTGTCGGGAGGTGGGCGTAGTCGTCGATCAGCGTCACGCCGTCCGCTTCGCCCCGTGGTTCGAACCGGCGGCCAACGCCACCGAATCCGCTCAGCGCCTCGGCGACCCGCTGGGGGTCGGCACCGAGCGAGGCTGCGGCGGCCAGCGCCGCGGTTGCGTTCCGTGCGTTGTGCATACCGGGCTGGGCGAGCGCGATCTTCACCTCGACATCGGGCCCGGCGACGGTGAACGTGACCCCGGTGGGGGTCGGGATCGGGTCGATGATCCGCCACCTGGCCTGCACATCCGTGCCGTAGGTGACCGGCAGGTATTCCTCGGTCAGCTTCGCCAGCTCCGCCGAACCCGGGTCGTCCAGGCACAGCACCCGAGGCCCGGGGGCCCCGGTGACGAACTGGACAAAGGCATCCTGCAGTCGGGCGAAACCGCCGTAGTGCTCCAGGTGGTCCGGCTCCACGTTGGTGACCACAACCGCCTCGGCGTCGAGCCGCGTGAACGTCCCGTCGCTCTCGTCCGCCTCGACCACGAGGAACTCTCCGGTTCCGACGGCTGCGCCGCGGTCGAGGTCCTTGAGGTCACCACCGACGATGTAGGCCGGGTCGAAACCGGCGCCGGACAGCGCGGCGGTCAGCATCGCCGACGTGGTTGTCTTTCCGTGGGTGCCTGCGACGGCGACCGTCCGCCACGCCCGGGTGATCTCCGCCAGCGTGTCGGCCCGGCGGAGCACCGGAACGTTTCTGGCCCTCGCCTCGGCAAGCTCCGGATTGTCGGCCGGGATGGCGGTCGAGTGGGTGACCACGTCGACCTCGCCGACGTTGGCCGCGTCATGTCCGACGGTCACCGTCATCCCCCGCTCCCGCAGCCGGTCGACAACAACCGAGTGGTTGAGATCGGACCCCGAGACCGTATGGCCGGTGCCGAGGAGCACCTCGGCGATGGCGCTCATACCGGCGCCGCCGACACCCACGATGTGGATGCGCTTCGGCGTTCGGAGGTCGATGGTCGGTTCGGTCACGGCGCCACCTTGGCTCGTCTTGCCACACTGGTCAGGATTCCGGCCGCAGCGAGGGTGGTCACCAGGCTGGAACCGCCCGCCGACACGAAGGGCAGCGCCTCGCCGGTGATCGGGAGCACCCCGAGCACCATGCCGATGTTGAGGAACGCCTGGAACACCAACCAACAGGTGATTCCGGCGGCGAGCAGCATGCCGAACCGGTCCGGTGCGGCCAGTGCAACCCGGATCCCCAGGCCGGCGATGAGGACAAACGCCGCAATGAGGGCCGATGCCCCGATCAGGCCGACCTCCTCGGCGACGATGGCGAAGATGAAGTCGGTATGGGCGAACGGCAGGAATCCCCACTTGGCCCTGCTGGCGCCGAGGCCGAGCCCGAAGTACCCGCCGGAGGCGATTCCGACCTGGCTCTGGACGGCCTGCAGCCCGATGCCCTGGGGGCTGTCCCACGGGTCAAGCCACCCGTCGATCCTGCTCCGCTGGTAGCCGGTGACCATGGCCAGCATCACCACGGCGCCGATGCTGGCGGTGGCCCAGATCAGCAGGTTGTTCATCTTCGCTCCGGCGATGAACAACATCAGCAGCGCAACCGCACCGAGGATCACCGGCGTGCCGAGTTTCGGCTGGAGAATGATCAGGACCGAACACAGGTAGACCACGAACATCACCGGCCGGACCGTCAACTCGGGGCGGTCCATGCGCCGTTCCCGGCGGGCCAGCAGATCGGCGATGAAGACGATCAGGGTCAGCTTGGCCAGCTCGGACGGCTGGATCGCAAACGACCCGACGCCGAGCCACCTGGTCGAGCCGTTGACGTTTGTACCGAGGCCGGGGACAAGCAGCAGCATGAGCAATCCGACGGTCACCATCATCATGAGTCCGGCGAACCGCTGGAGGATCCGGTAGTCGATGCGGTTGCAGATCACGAACCCGACCGCCCCGATCCCCGCCCACATCAGCTGCTTCTTGAACTGGAAGAACGGGGACTTCTCGAACTCGTGGAGGCTGGCCACCGAGGAGGCCGAGAGCACCATCACCAGGCCGAACAGGGTAAGGCCGACAAACGTGACGGTGAGGAACGCTGCGTACCGTTCACCGACGTCGGTGACCTTCAGCGCAGTCCGTCTCCGGCTCCGGCGGCCGGTGCTCGAGGTACGGCCGTTTGTCGCCCGACCACCGGTGGCCCGACGACCGGTCGAGCGGGTGGCGGACGATCGGCTCGAAGACGTGCGCTTCGAAGACGTGCGGGTCGAAGAAGACTTCCGGTTTGTCGACGACGTTCGACCGGTCGTCGACCGGCGGCTCCCCGACCGACTCACCGGGGCGCGGTGGGAGGCGACCTCTCCCCGCTTGCGGGTGCCTGCGCTCATGACAGAAGCACCCCGCTCTCGACCCGTTCGATGAAGTCCAGGCCCCGGGTGACGTAATTCGGATACCAGTCGAAGGAGGCGCAGGCCGGGGACAGCAGCACCGCATCACCGGCCGCAGCGAGGCGGTCGGCCTCGCTGATCGCCTCGTCCATGGTCGAGGCCCGGCTGACCGGCACTCGATCCCGGTACACGGCTTCGATCTTGTCCGCCGCATCACCGATGGCCACCACCGCCCGGACCGGCGGGATGGTTGACCGGAGCGGTTCGAAGGACAGTCCTTTGTCGTACCCGCCGGCGATGAGGACGACGGAGTCGAAGCCGCCGACCGCAGCGACCGTGGCATGGGGAACCGTGGCCTTCGAGTCGTTGTACCACGCCACCTCGTCCCGGGAGCCGAGGTACTGCAGTCGGTGGGGCAACCCCTCGAACGATCGGAGGGTGGCGACAACACCGTCGAGCGAACCGCCGGAGGCCACAACGAGGGCTGCGGTGGCGAGGGCGTTGGCCAGGTCGTGCGGTTGGCTTCGCCGTAACCGGTCGACGGCGATGAACGGGCCGTCCGGGCCGGCGAGCCATGGGGCGCCATCGACCTCGGTCACCGACCAGGTGGCCTCGACACCGTCGCCGATGGAGAACGTCCACAGGGTGTGACCGGCAGCGGTGTCGCCTGGCACATGGCGCATGACCACCGGATCGTCGGCGTTGGCCACCACGGTCGCTCCGGTGGTGAGTTCGGCCCAGATCGACGCCTTCGCCTCTTCGTAGTCTTCCAGCGTGGCGTGGGCGTCGAGGTGGTCGGGAGCGAAGTTCAACCATGCGGCGACCGCCGGCCGGAATCGACGGCTGTGAGCCAATCGGAACGACGACGCCTCGACCACAAACACCTCGGTTCCGGAGTCGGCGATCGCCTCGACGAAGGGGACGTCGGTGTTGCCGACCGCGGCCGCGGCCACACCGGACCGGCCGAGCGCGTCGGCCACCATCATCGTGACCGTGGTCTTGCCATTTGTCCCGGTTATGGCGGTCACCGGACGCCGATCCCAGGTCTGAGCCAGGTCGAACTCACTGATGATGCCGACCCCCGCGGCAGCGGCGGCGGCAAACGCCGGGTGGTGGTCGGGGACACCGGGACTGGGTAGGAGGACCGAGGCGGCACCGACCAACTCGGTGAGCGCGTCGGGGCGCGGCTGTTCGACCAACTCGACCCCCAGCTCCACCGCAAGATCACGGTGCGTTTCGCTGGGCCGGTCCTCGACGACCGTCGGACGGTGCCCGTTGGCCACCAACGCCCGGACCGCGGCCTGGTTGGCCACACCGAATCCGATCACCAGCGGCGCGGCAAGGTCCTCGGGGGCCAGCGGGGCGACGTCTGGCGACATCAGCCGCTCACCGCATTCACGTAGTCGGCGTAGAAGATGCCGAGGGCGAGCAGGGTCAGGCCGCCACCGATCAGCCAGAAGCGGATGATCACCTTGGTCTCGGCCCAGCCGCCGACCTCGAAGTGGTGGTGGATCGGGGCGATCCGGAACAGCCGCTTCCCGCCGGTGGCCTTGAAAACCCCGACTTGCAGAATGACCGAGGTGGTCTCCAGGACGTAGATCCCGCCGATGATCGGCAGCAGTAGATGGGTGTTGGTCAGCAACGCCAACGTGGCGAGACCCGTACCGATGGCCAGCGATCCGGTGTCGCCCATGAAGATGTCGGCCGGTGCGGCGTTGAACCACAGGAAGCCGGCGCAGGCCGCCAGCATGGCAACGGCGACGACCGCCAAATCGAGGGGGTGGCTGACGGCGTAGATGTCGTTGAACGTGTCCCCGTCGCTGGCCTGGCGGAAGATCCAGAACCCGATGAGGGTGAAGGCCGCGTAGGAGAAGATCCCGGAACCCGCGGCAAGCCCGTCCAGCCCGTCGGTCAGGTTGACCGCGTTCGAAGTTGCGTAGATCAGGACCACGGCCCAAATCGTCCAGCCGACCGGTCCGAGTTCGATGCCGAAAAATCCGTGACGGGCAAACCCGACCTCGGTCGGCATGAGGTCGAACTGAATGCTCAACACCGAGAAGAGGACGGCCACCGCCAGCAGGCCGAGCGTCTTCAGTCTGGCGTTGAGCCCGAGGTTTCGTTCCTTGGTGACCTTGATCCAGTCGTCAAGGAAGCCGACAAGACCCGCGCCACAGACCGCGCCCATGACAAACAGGCCGCTGACGGTGATGATCCCCTCCCGATCGGTGGTGAGCGTGAGGATCAGGTCGCTGAGCAGATACCCGCCGAGCGCGCCGAGGACGATCCCGACACCGCCCATCGTCGGTGTGCCGGCCTTGACCTGATGGCCCTGCGGCCCGTCCTCCCGGATCGGCTGACCGATTTTGGCCCGTTTGAGCAGGTCGATGAGCAGCTGGGTCAGCAACGCCGAAAGCGAGAACGCTATGGCCGCCGCCATGAGGAGTCTGATCACGAGGCGACCCCCAGGGCGTTCAGGGCGGCCCTGCGGTCGTCGAAGTCGATCTGCTGGTCGCCGATGACCTGGTAGGTCTCATGCCCCTTGCCGGCGATGAGCACCATGTCCCCTGCGGTCGCCGCCTTGATAGCGGCGGTGATGGCCGCCTGCCGGTCCGGCTCGACGATGACCCCGCTCCGATCGTCGATCCCTTCGAGGATGTTGTTGATGATCGCCGTCGGATCCTCCGACCGGGGGTTGTCGGAGGTCACGATGACGGTGTCTGCGCCCTGTTGTGCGATGTGGCCCATGTCTGCTCGCTTGTCTGGATCACGGTCGCCACCACACCCGAACACCACCAGGACCCGACCGTCACCGGCGACCTGGCGGGCCGCGGCAAGGGCCGCATCAAGTGCATCGGGGGTGTGGGCATAGTCGACTGCGATATGGAACGGCTGTCCTGCGTCCACCGCTTCGAAACGCCCCCGTACCGGTGATGTGGCACAGAGGGCGTCAGCGATGTCCACCGCCTCCATTCCTAGCAGCTCCGCACAGGTCGCTGCGGCCAGGGCGTTCAAAACGTTGTGAGAGCCCGCCAGCTGCAGTACCACCTCATGATCCCGCCACCGGAACCGGCTGATCGCGCGGTCGAACGTCAGGTCCGTGGCGTCGTCGATCCCGTACCGGGTCGTCGGGACCGACGGGGCGTCGAGCAACCGCCGACCGTACGGATCATCGCCGTTCACCACCGCGGTGACCGAGAGCTCCGGGGTGAAAAGCGTGGCTTTCGCCGAGAAATATGCCTCCATCGTCCCGTGGAAGTCGAGGTGATCCTGGGAGAGGTTCGTGAAGACCGCACAGGCGAAGCGGGTCCCCGCCACTCGATCAAGAGAGAGGGCATGGGACGAGACCTCGACGGCCATCGCCTCGATCCCCCGGTCGACCGCCCGCCGGAACTGCCGCTGCAGATCGGTGCTCTCCGGT
Source organism: Actinomycetota bacterium (assembly GCA_039029335.1). Lineage (GTDB taxonomy): Bacteria > Actinomycetota > Acidimicrobiia > Acidimicrobiales > SZUA-35 > JAHELU01. Next base: position 23,479 of record JBCCGJ010000016.1, read on the forward strand.
GTTGTCCTGGCCCCGACCAGCGTGCCGATGATCTCGGCGGGGGTGCCGGTCTGGGCCCAGATGTCGGCCAGCAGCTGAACGATCGAGCTCTTCCCGTTTGTCCCGGTCACGCCGACGACGGTCAGTTCGGTGGACGGGTCGCCGTGGATTGCGGCCGAAACCGGGCCCATGACCGATCGAACGTCATCGACCAGGATCTGGGGAACCGGCAGATCGAGGGGCCGGTCGACCATCAGGGCGGCCGCGCCGGCGGTGACGGCTGCGTCGGCGAAGTCGTGCCCGTCAACCGATGCTCCGGGGACGCAGAAGAACAACCAGCCGGGTTCGACCTGTCGGGAGTCGTGGGTGGCGTCGATCAAGGACGGGTTTTCGGACGTGTGGCCACCGACCAGGCGACCGGCCGAGCGGTCGAGGAGTGCGCGCAGGTCGGCGGTCATGGCTCCGCCACCGCATCCTCCGGATCGACGTCTGCGCCGGCGTCGCCTCCACCACTCTCGGCCTCGGACTGGTCATCGCCGGCCGGCGCAACGGCACCATCCTCGGCAACGTCGTTGGCCGCGTCGTCCGTGTCGCCGTTGGCCGTGTCGTCCGTTTCGCCGCTTGTGTCTTCGTCCGTCGCCGCCTGGGCGTCGGCGGACTCGGTGTCGGCCGACTCCCCGGCCACGCTCACATCCTCCTCCGGCTGGGGGGCCGGCGCGGCCCGTACCCTGGTGCCGTCAGAGACAAGCGGCTGATCCGGCGCGATGTCGAGCAGCCGAAGGGCGTACTCGGCGATCTCGGCGAACACCGGTGCGGCGACCGTCCCGCCGCTGTAGTTGGTGACCGGCTCGTCGAACACGACCACCAGCGAGATGGCGGGGTCATACGCCGGAGCGAACCCGGCGAACGTCGCCACGTAGCGCCGGTCGGTCGGCGTGCCGTAGCCGGTCTGCCCGGTTTCGTCCTCGAACACCTTCCAGGCGGTGCCGGTCTTGCCGGCCACCTCGTACCCGGGTATCGCCGCGGCCTGGCCGGTGCCGTTCTCAACGACCCCCACAAGCAGCCGCGTCAGTTCGGCGGCGGTCGCTTCGCTGACAACCGGTTTCGCCGGCTCGGCCTCCACCGGATGCTCCGTGCCGTCCGGCGCCAACAGCGAGCGGACCAGAACGGGGTTCCGGTAGTGACCGCCGTTGGCCACGGCGCTGTACGCCGCCACCAGCTGGGTGGCGTTGACGGTCAGACCCTGGCCGATCGGCATCGAACCGGCGTCGCTGCCGTACCAGTCCTCGGGAGGGCGGAGCCGCCCGTTCGTCTCGTACTCGAAGCCGATCCCCGTCTTTGAGCCGAATCCGAATCGGCTGGCGTACGCGTGGACCTGGGTCGGACCGAGCTCCTGGGCGACCTGGATCGTGCCGACGTTCATCGAGTCGGCCAGGATCTGGCTGATCGGGTACGGCGCCCCGGGGTGGGCCGGACGGTCGACGAAGGTGACACCACCGATGGAGATCCGAGGCGGAACCTCGATCATCGTGTTGCCCCGATAACCCAACTCCTCCATGGCCGCGGCCATCGTGAAGGTCTTCATCACCGATCCCGGCTCGAAGCCCCACTGCAGAGCGGCGTTCTGTCGGGGGACCTCACACCGACCGGTTTCGCCGTCGCGGCTGATGCCGGCCATCGCCAGGACCTCACCGGATTTGGTGTCGGTCAGGACCGCGGTTGCGCCCTTCGCCCCCATCGCCTCGCACTGCGTTCTCAGCGCCTCCTCGGCCACAAACTGCAGCCGATGGTCGATGGAGAGAACAACGTCATAGCCGGCGGTGGCCGGATTCACCTTCCAGTCGGCAACGCTGATGCTGCCGAACCGGCTCCGCTCGAACTCCTCCTCGCCGGGGACACCGGTCATCGCCTCGTCGTACAGGCTTTCGATACCGAAGATGCCTCGCTCGTCCGGGTCGACCCGGCCAACGATCGGGGTGGCAAGGCCGCCCGCCGGATAGACGCGCTCCTCCTCCGGCCTGATGAACAGGCCGACGGTGAGATCCTCGCTGTCGTTGGCCGCCAGGTCCCGAATGCCGAGCACGGCCTGCTCGGAGAGCGTGCGGGAGACCAACTCGTAGTGGTCGTTGTCGGAGTCCGGGGTCAGGGCCGTGACCAGATCGGCGGCGTCGATGCCGAGGATCGGCGCCAGGTGGTTGGCCGTCGCCGTGGGGTCGACGATCAGGGTCGGGTCGGCGATCAGCTGATGGCTCGGTGTCGACGTGGCGAGGACGAACCCGCCCCGGTCGATGATCCGGCCACGAAACGCGGCGAGCGAACGGGTCCGGGTTCGCTGGGTCTGCCCGATCGTCCGCAGCTCGTCCGATCGGACCGCCTGCAGATCGACCAGCAAGGCGACAAAGCCGGCGCCGATCATGGCAAAGACTATAAGAACGACAAACAGCCGGTTCCGGGGATCCCTCGGCTTTACGGTCCGTCGGAACATGTTCCGTCGAACCGCCCGACGTTTGGTCTCCCGCGAAGAGGCACGACGTTTCGTCATCCGCTGTCAGGTCCCCCCGTCACCGCCCTCGTTCCGGCCAGGCTCGCCGAGCCGGATGCTTCGTTCGCCTGTCCGCCGGCGCCTCCGCTCGGCGGTGGGATCACCGCTTGATCGACAGCAACCCCCGAGCCGACGGCGACCGCAACCCCGCTGAACGACGACCGACCGGACGTGCGTTCGGCCACCGCGACGCCGTCGCCGACCGACGCGGAACCGTCTTGGGCGGCGGTGTCGGCACGGGGAGCCACCGCGACCCTCGCCGACGTGGCCGGTGCATTCGCCGACGTGGCCGTCGGTTTGGCGCCGCCGTCGGTCGACACTGCAGGCGCGGCCGGGGAGGCCGAGGCTTGGCCGGCCGCTGCGGTCTCGTCCGATGCAACCGATCCGCTTCCGGAAATTCCTGCCGTGATCCTGGCCGACGCCGCCTGCGGAGCGGCCAGCATGAACCCCTGGGGGGCTGCCGGATCGAACACCGGGGCCTGAGGGATGTCCCGGACCGGGGCCACCGCTTCCAGGTAGACCGGCTGGTGAGCCCGGACCATGCCGAGGTTGTTGGTGGCCCGGTCGAAGATGACGGCCGGCGAGGAGGCGATCTCCACATCGCGGGCGATGCGGGCGTGCTCCGCCTCCGCCTCGGCGATCCTGGCCCGCAACACATCGAGATCCTGCTGATCGGCCACCAATTGAGCCTGGATGAAGGCCACGGCGAAGAACCCGAGCAGCACAAACACAAACAGTGTCAGCAGGGCGTTGCGTCGACGGGCCCGCCGCCGGATGGCCTGCTGGTTGAGCACCTTGAGCTTCGGCCGTGACCGGCCGGCGGTCGTCTGCCGTGACCGGGGCCGCGCCGAGGGGGCGGCGCGGTGGGACGCGATCGTCCCCCGTCCGACATCGGCTCGCGGCCGTTCCCGTAGCGCAGCGGTCATGCGGCAGTCCTTTCGATCGCCCGGAGTCTGGCGCTTGCGGCGCGGGGGTTCTGTTCCACCTCGTCCGCCGTCGGGCGGCGGGCCATCGGCCGGACGATCTGATACTCGGGATCCGGTCCGGCGACCGGGAGACCCCGGGGCCGATCATCGGCGGTCCGGCGGCGGAACACGTCCTTGGTGATCCGGTCCTCACCGGAGTGGTACGTGATGACGATCCCCCGTCCGCCGGGAACCAGCGCGTCGAGCACCCGGTCGAGCGCCGGGCCGAGGATGGCCAATTCGTCGTTGACCTCGATCCGAATGGCCTGGAAGGTCCGCTTGGCCGGATGACCGCCACGACGCCTGGCCGGAGCCGGGATGGCGTTCACAACGATCTCGGCCAGCTCGTTGGTTGTTGACACGGGCCGGGCGGCCACGATGGCGGCGGCGATCCGGGGTGCAAAACGCTCGTCCGAGTTGCGTCGGATCAGCTCGGCCAGATCCCGCTGGTCGTAGCTGTTGACCACATCGTCCGCGCTGAGCGCGGCGTCGGGGTCCATACGCATGTCCAGCGGACCGTCGTGCCGGAAGCTGAAGCCCCTGGCGGCTCGATCCAACTGGGGCGAGCTGACCCCGAGGTCGAAGAGAAAGCCGCTGAGGCCGGCCACCACATCATCGAGGCGATCGAACCTGGTCCGCTTGGTGCGGAACCGATCACCGAATCCCTTGAGGCGCTCGCTCGCAGCCGCAAGGGCGGATGGGTCCCGATCGATGCCGAGGAGGTCGAGCCGCTCGTTGGCGGTGAGGACGGCCTCGGCGTGTCCGCCACCCCCGAGGGTCGCATCGAGGAACGTGCCTTCGGGGAGAGGTCCGATCAGCTCGACGACCTCGTCGAGCATGACCGGACGGTGCTGAAACGAAGTCGTCGCGTTGGAGAGGTGTTGCGACGGTTCCGCACCTTCTGTGGGCGATGATTCGTCGGGTCCCGAGTCGGGCGGAGAATCAGCCATCGCTCGACGGGCTTCCAAGCTACGAATCGGCCATCGATAACCCCCCGGACTGCGACGCGTGCCAGGTTGTATCTCCTGGTTGACGCTAAGAGGAGTAGCGGGCGGAGTCGTGGGGCAGAAGCACCCCTCCCCGCATTCCGGGAGGTAATCGATGAACGATTTGTCAGGTTCGGTTTCGCCCACGCTCCTTTCTGATCGGGTGGGGTTCGGGTCTCGTGTTGTGGGTTAGAGACCCAGTCGGGCTACCGCCTCGGCCAGTTCTTCAGCCGCTTCCTCGGTACCCAGATCTTGTTCGTATGTTTCTGCCGGCCAGATCTCGACTCGATCGAAGAGACCGCTTACCACTACCTGTGATTGAAAGTTCAGCTCGTCGAGCAGCTCCCGAGGGAGCGTGATCCGCCCTGCCGAGTCGAGCTTGACCTCCCGAACGCTGTTCATCAGTTTCCGGAAGACCCGCATGGAGATCCGTGACGCTGCCGATTCCGCTTTCCACTTCTCGGCAACAACTCGGAACTCGTCCGCGCTCCACAGCCCTATACAGCCATCGAGCAGCGTGACGTAACCACGCTCTGCAACAAACGCCCGAAACGGCGACGGGAGAACAACACGGCCTTTGTCGTCGAGTGCATGTTCGTACTGACCGACAAACACCGGTTCACCCCTCCCTCCTTTTCGAAGCGGCAGTTGTGAGAGCGAGACACACTCACTTGCCCGATGGTTCACTAGCTGGCGGAAGGCTTTTGCCTCTGGTGAGGCGGTGGGCCTGTCCCCCACTACGTGACAAAGTAACCCACTTCGCCCCCCTACGCAACACTTTTGGTGACAAACAGCGGTTTTTGACGCGCGCATCGCGCGAACGGCCGTTCGAAATTACAGCCGTGTAACAAAATTCGTTTTCGGTCGAGATCCGCTGAATCCAGCGGGTTTCGGCTGCAGGACCGGTGCGGCCCCGGCGACCGAATTCACGGCGTGGTGGCCGGTGGGGGGAAGTGGGGCGTCCGGTGGGATTTGGGGGGATCGAGTGGGGCGCCGACCCAAAAACGACCGGATACCCGCCTGGTCCGCGGTTCTCCCTCGCTCACAACCCACGGGTCCGTCGGCCAGTACCGTGGAGGCCGATGGTGTCCCCTACCGGCCACACTCCCCAAACACCGGGCGAGCTCGTCAACGGCTGGGCCGTGACGTGGAGCCGGGGTAGCGCCGGAGACTTCCACCACAACGCCCCACCGGACGACACACCTCCCCAGATCTGGATCCATCGGCCCGACCGACCGGCTCTGGTCCTGGGGAGCACCCAACCGGCGGACCTGGTCGACGCCGCGGCAGCGGAGACGGACGGCATAGAGGTCTGTGACCGGCGTTCCGGCGGTGGGCTGGTCCCCATCGATCCGGACCGGGACTGCTGGATCGACGTCATCGTGCCTCGAACGTCTCGTCTGTGGGAGGACGACATCGGCCGGGCGTTCCGCTGGGTCGGGCGGCGCTGGGCCGACGTACTGGCCGAACCGCCGTTGCTGCTCGACCCGGTGATCGCCACGGCCAACCGACCGAGCCCGGCGGGCCGGGTCTGGTGCTTCGCCGATCTCGGCCACGGAGAGGTCTCCGTCGGCGGCTCCAAGGTGGTGGGGCTCTCCCAACGCCGGACCAGGACCTGGACCCGCATCCAGTCGATGGTCCTGTGGTCCTGGCCGGGCGGGCGACTGCGGCGCTATGTCGACCCGGCGGCGATGGTCCGCCGACACCCGGACCGCTTTCCCGATCCCGCTGCGCTCGGCCCGGAGCACGTCACCGCCGGTATGCCGCCGCACGCCACCGCGATCACGCCGGATGAATTGGCCCGCCGATTCCTGGCCGACCTCCCCCACCCCTAGCCCAGAACCAACGCCCTCACCCGACGATGCGTCGACCGGCGATGGATCCGGGGTGCCAACAGCGCCCCGCGCCCCCGCCGGAAACCACTTCTCATCGAACAGGACCGTTGGACTACCCTGTGGCCATGTCACGGGCCCTGGTGCTGAATGCCACCTATGAACCGATCGGTGTGGTCTCGGGTCGGCGTGCGGTCATTCTTGCCCTGAGCGACAAGGTCGACGTCCTGGCCGACACCGGGGCGCGCTACGTTTCGTCCCGGCTCGAGGTCCCGGTGCCGTCGGTCGTCAGGCTCCGCTACTACGTGAAGGTTCCGTACAAGCGGACGGCGCCGCTGAGCAGGCGGGCCATTTTCGCTCGCGATCACAGCAAATGTCAGTACTGCGGCAAGGCCGCCGAGAGCATCGACCACGTGATTCCCCGCTCCCGGGGCGGCACCCACACGTGGGACAACGTGGTCGCCTGCTGCCGGCGGTGCAACACCTACAAGAGCGATCGGCTGCTCAAGGACTGCGGCCTCAAGCTACGGACCAGGCCGGCCGCACCAACCCAGTACGTGTGGGTGAAGGTGGCGGCAGGAACGGTGCCCGAGGCCTGGACGCCCTATCTCGAACGCGAGGCCGCCTGACCGGCCGGTCTCGTTCGCCGCGCCGCCACAACTCGGGCTACTCTTAGGTAACTTACGGGCCGACCGATCCGGTCGGCGCGCCGGGACCGGCCAGAGCCGCAGGAGCAATCGGCTCGAGGCAAGTCCCGGGAGTCCGCTCACGAGTCACCGAGGATCCCCCGTGCAACCGACCTACACCGCAGCAGCAGACACCTTCCGGGAGAAGATTCAGGCGTTCCTGGCCGAACACCTTCCGCCGAACTGGACCGGCATCGGCGCGCTCGACAGCGAGGCCGCCCTGCAGTTCACCAGGGAGTGGCGGGACATTCTTCGGGACAACAAGCTGCTGGCCGCAACCTGGCCGACCGAATACGGCGGCGCCGGGCTCACCGCGCTGGAGTCCGTCATCATGGCCGAGGAGTTCCAGAAGGCCGGCGTCCCGACCGGCGGCACGAACGACCCGTTCAGCATCCAGATGGTCGGCAACACGATCATCCAGTGGGGAACCGAGGAGCAGAAGAAGCACTTCCTGCCTCGGATCATTTCCGGCGAGGACATTTGGTGCCAGGGTTACTCCGAGCCGAACGCCGGCTCGGACCTGGGCAACCTGGGTTGCAAGGCGGAGCTCGACGGTGACGAGTGGGTCATAAACGGGCAGAAGATCTGGACCTCGGCCGGTCACCTGGCCAACTGGATATTCGTGCTGACCAGGACCGAACCGGAGGTGGCGAAGCACCGGGGCATCACCTTCCTCCTGGTACCGATGGAGCAGGACGGCATCGAGGTTCGACCGATCGAGATGATCAGCGGCGAGTCCGAGTTCAACGAGGTCTTCTTCACCGACGCAAAGACGCCGAAGGAGAACGTCATCGGCGAGGTGAACGGTGGCTGGGCCGTCGCCATGACTCTCCTCGGCTACGAGCGGGGCGAGGCTGCGGCCACCACCCCGGTTGCGTTCCGCGGCGAATTGGATCGACTGACCGCACTGGCCAAGGAGCGGGGCAGGACCGACGACCCCGTGATCCGGCAGCGGTTGACCTGGGCCCACTCCAAGGTGGAGATCATGCGCTACCTGGGCATGCGGACGCTCACCAAGTTCCTGTCGGGCGAACATCCCGGACCTGACGCCTCGATCTTCAAGCTGTACTGGTCGGAGTATCACAAGCTGATCACCGAGCTGTCGCTGGACATCCTGGGCGCCGATGCGATGCACATCGAGGGCAAGTTCCCGAGTGGTGCGTTCTCCACGGACTCCCCCGGAGCGCCGAACAGCTCCGGTTCATGGATCGGCACATTCCTCAATGCGAGGGCCGGCACCATCTATGCCGGCACCAGCCAGGTGCAGCGGAATATCATCGGCGAAATGGTCCTCGGCCTTCCCAAGGAGCCGCGCTCCGACGGTGGGCCCTGGAAAGACATCCCCAAGTAACCGAGCCCTGGGTAACGGCGGTGCGTCGTTTGGCCCGAGTCAAAGGACAGTGCCCGGCCGTGAACGCCACAAGCCAGCAAGCCACCAGTCCCCCTGCGGCCGGCCTACCGGTCGGCACCGCCGTCGTGGCGGTGCTGCGGCGGCCCGACCTGTGGCCAACCGCACTTCGGGCGATCGCCTCCCTGGCCCCCGCCGGCTGGTGGCGGCGGCGGCCGTTCCTACCGCTGCCCTCACAGGAATGGACCCGGTTCCGGCTGGTCACCGCCTACGGGGGTGACGGCGGCGCGTTCGACGGGGACGACCTGATCACCTGGCTGGAGTGGCGCCGGAACTGGCCCGGCTGACACATCGCGCCCGGGTCCAGGTCCGTTGCAGACGGTCGGCTCGGCGGTGCCCGGTTCGTGCTGACGATTCCTGTCAGGGGGAACGGCTCGGCCTGAGAGCGGCGGCGGGACCGGCAGGACGACTCACTCGGTGGTGAGCGAACGACCGATGCCCTGGAACCCGACGGCCGCGGCGCCGACGAGCGGCCCGGCGGCCCCGCACCCCGCGGGCTGGATCCGTGCGCCGAGGGTGAATTCCAGACGACAGATACGGTCCATCTCCTTCTGGGCCGCGGCAAAGAACGGCTCCCCCAGGCCGAGCGCCACCGAACCGGCGACCAGTACAAGCTTCAGGTCCAGCAGGTTGGCCACCGAACCGGCGGCCCGACCGACGACACGACCGGCCTCTGCGATCACCGCGGTCCTGGCTTCCGGGGCGGGCCGACCGCTGTGGACGGCGATGGCGGTGCCGGACGCCTCGGCCTCCAGCGATCCGGCGACGTGGGACGGGATGGCCCGGCCGGGCCAGCAGACGATCATCTGCCCGACATGGCCGGCGTTTCCGCTGCCGCCGTCGAGCAATCGGCCATTGAGCACGATGCCACCGCCGATGCCGGTGGACACGACCATCGCCATGTAGTCCGACACCCCGACCGCTCCCCCGACCCACCCCTCGGCGAGGGCCAGGGCCTTCGCATCCGTTTCGAGCCGTGTGGGCAGCCCGGTGGCCTCCGTTCCCCGATCGAGGAGCGGGAAGTCGCGGAACGCCGGAATGTTCAACGGCGACAGCCGCCGACCGTCCGCCGACACGGGACCGGCACTGCCTATACCGCAGCAGACGAATCGATCGAACGGGGCAAAGCGCTCCAGCAACTCGGCGATCCGGCCGAACAGGTCGTCACCGTCGGGGACCGACTCCTCATCATCGGCCGCAGGATTGGTGGGGATGGTGGCTCTGTCCAGAAGGCAGCCGCGTTCGTCGACCACGCCGGCGGCCACCTTGGTTGCTCCGACATCAACAGCCAGCGCAAGGTCCATTGGCGTCGACAGTAGCAACCGCACCGCGGTCCGAGAACAGCCAATACCAAACTCACCCCCCCGACCTCCCTGAACGGGCTGGTGGCCGATAGCCTTCCAGGAACAAGCTTTTGCCGGGATTCAGCTTTGGAGGTAGCCGGAACGTGAGCACCACGCAAGCACCAGGTCTTGATGAGGCGCGGGCCTATCAATTCGCATCGGCGTTCAAGGCGATCCGGGACAACATGCAACAGGTGGTGCGGGGTAAGCAGCACGTTGTTGAGATGACGCTGCTCTGCCTGCTCTCCGGCGGTCACCTGCTGGTGGAGGACGTTCCCGGCGTCGGCAAGACCCTGCTGGCCAAGGCGCTCGGCGGATCCATCGGGGCCAAGATCGGCCGCATCCAGTTCACGCCGGACCTGCTACCGGCGGACGTGACCGGTGTGAGCGTCTGGAACCGGAACACCTCGGCGTTCGAGTTTCGGCCCGGCCCGGTGTTCACCGAGCTTGTCCTGGCCGATGAGATCAACCGGGCCTCGCCCAAGACCCAGTCTGCTTTGTTGGAGTCCATGGCGGAGGCCCAGGTGACGGTGGACGGTGTCACCCACGGGCTGACCTCACCGTTCATGGTGTTGGCCACCCAGAACCCCATCGAGCAGGAGGGCACCTACCCGTTGCCGGAGGCCCAGCTCGACCGGTTCCTGATGAAGATCTCGGTGGGTTACCCGGAGCGGTCGGACGAGCTGCTCATCCTCCAGACCCATGAGACCGACGGTCTGGTCAACCGGCTGCAGGCGGTGGCCAACCTCCAGGACATCATCGCCATGCAGTCGATGGTGACCTCGGTGCACATCGCGCCGGAGCTTCGGATGTACCTGATCGATCTGGCGGACGCCACCCGTCGTCATCCGGCGGTCGCCCTCGGTATCTCACCCCGCGGCACGCTCAGCCTGCAGCGGGTGGCCAGGGCCCGGGCCGCCTCGGAAGGTCGGGTCTACGTCAGCGACGACGACATCAAGTCCATCGCCCCTCAGGTCATGGCTCACCGCATGATCCTCCGCCCGGAAGCGGTCCTTCAGGGGACCAACACCGCTGCGGTGGTTGCGGACGTGCTGCGGTCCATTCCCGTCCCCTACGACAGGGTCTGAATGCGCCCCACCCGGGCCGGGGTCGGGCTGTTGGCGATCGGCGTCGCCCTGCTCGTCGCGGGTCGGCTGCTCGGCCTGCTCGAGCTGTATCTGCTGGCCGCCATGGCCTTGGCGGCGTTGATCCTGGCTGCGATCTACACCGCAAGCGCCCGCCTGGATCTTGGTATCAGCCGGGTTGCCACCCCGGCAAGGCTTCGGGCCGGCACCCCGGCCAGAATCGATCTCTCCCTCCGGAATCGGGCTCGGCGTCAGACACCGGTGCTGTCGGCCCACGATCAGGTGCAGGGGGGCCGCGGGGCGTCCGTCCTGCTCGCGCCGCTCGCCGGCTCCCGGGAGGCCAGGATCGCCTATCGGCTGCCGACAAATCGCAGGGGTCGGTTACGGATCGGACCGCTGGACCTGTCCCTCGGTGATCCCCTCGGCCTGACCAGGAGTCAGGTCCGGGCGGCAGAGGTCACCGAACTGATGGTCCACCCGAAGCTCATCGAGCTCATGCCGCTCATCGCCATAGCAGGTCACGACCCGACCGCGGACCAGCAGCCGATTCGGGCCATTGCAAACTCCGGGGACGAGTTCTTCGCCCTGCGGCCGTACGTCGTCGGCGACGAGCTGAAGCGGGTCAACTGGCGGGCGTCGGCCAGACTCGATGAGCTCGTCGTGCGCCAGGAGGAGCGGCCACGGACCGGGCGGGTGACCGTCCTCCTCGACCGGCGGGCCGAGGTTTACGACGATCACGGCTTTGAACGTGCGGTCTCCGCGGCCCTCAGCGCGCTCCACAGCGGGTTCCGTGGCGGCGACGCGCTCCGGTTCCTCACCACCGCGGGGCCGGCCGTCAGCGATATCAGGACCCGATCGGAGCTTGACGCCGTCGACGAGCAGCTGGCCCTCGTTGAAACCACCCAGAGCGCGTCCCTGGTCAGGAGCATGGAGGAGCTGAACCGGCTCAGCCGTGGCGGCACGCTTGTGGTGGTCACCGGAACCCTGAACGACTCCGTCGAGACCGTTGTGGCAAAAGCCAGGCGGACCTTCGGCCTTGTTGTGGTGATCAGCTGCATGCCGGGGGGTGATGACCCGCCGACTTGGGCAATTGTCTATGATCAGGGAACGGATCTGGCAGGCGAGTGGCGAGCTGTCGTGACATCGGCAAAAGGAGCCCTCGAAGCGTGAAGAACAATCAGACTCCGCCAATCTGGCTGGAAGTGGCTGCCGCCCTTCTGGTCCCCGCCGCCTGCGTGGGTTTCCTGCGGGTGTTTCTCGACACCTCGACCATCCTGCCCATCATCGGCGCGTCTTTGCTGTCCACCGCGGTTGCGGTCCTGGCCAGGAGGCTTCGGGTCCCGCTCGTCCTGTCGACCCTCATCTCCCTCGGGCTGCTCGGTGCGCTGATCATCAACCGGTACGCCCCGGGAACCGCCCGCTACGGGCTCCTCCCCACCGGGGAGACCGTCGACCAACTCCGGCTGCTCTTCGACGAGCTGATCCTCAACTTCCAGGAACTCAAGACGCCGGTACCCGGCCTGCAGCCATTTGTTGCGGCGGCGATGATCGGGGCCTGGATCATGGCGTTCCTGACCGACTGGGGGGCGATGCGGCTCCGCCTGGC
>JBCCGJ010000017.1:0-34526 GCA_039029335.1 Actinomycetota bacterium
CTCGTCGTAGGAGCGGACCAGTTCCGCGGCCGCCTCCGGGCCGACCAGCCGGTGCAGGTCCATGGCCAAGAACGCAATGTCGGCAAGCACGTCTCCAACTCGATAGTCATCCCGAAAGGCGAGGCAGTCTATGACCCGCGGCCCGTCGTCAAGACAGAAGATGTGTTCGGCACGGAGATCCCCGTGACCGTCGACGATTCGACCGCCCTGGATCCGCTCCTCGAGCAACGTGTGCCTCCCGGCCAGGTAGTCGGTTACCAGCTGCTCGGCCTCTTCGAACGCCGTGGCCGCCAGAACCGGTCCCACCAGCGGCCGGATGGTGTCCAGGTTGTCCTGCCAGTTCGACCGAACCCGATCGGCTGACGCAACCTCGGCCCGAGGACCGGTGATCGGCGTGAGGTTGCTGTGGAACGCTGCGATGAACCGGGCGGACTCCCCCACCCGCCGGTCGAACGACGGCTCAGAGGCGAGGCGGTGCAGTTGCCGATCTTCGGGGAGGCGGCGCATCAGGATCAGGCGGTCGACCACCTCACCGTCCTCGATGAGGTCAGCCGTGCCAAGGTACACGTCCGGCGAGATCCGCTGGTTGCACTCGAACTCCCGCAATGCTGCCGCAAGCCGGGCATCTCGATCGACAAAGCTCACAAAACCGGCATCGACCGGTTTGAGGAGCTTCAGGACCCGATCGGGTGTGAAGAACAGCATCGACAGATGGGTTTCGGCGGCGGCAACCGCCCCGAACAGCGTGGATCTTGGTGCAGAAGCCATGGGCCCATCGTGTTCCCTGCACCGCGGGGACGGTAGGGACCAACGGCCCGTCCGAAGCCGCATTTGGGACCTCCGACCCTGCCCCCGTTTCGATCGACCCCCGACGATGGTTCAGGCGTAAGACAACGGACGAAGAGCGAGAGAAACGATGTGAGGAGATCGATGTGAGCCGGGAGACCGATGTGAGCCAGAGCCGACCAACCATTCAGGAACTCACCGAGGACGAGTGCTGGCAGCTGCTGGCCGCCAAAACCGTCGGTCGGCTTGCGGTTTCCATCAAGAACAAACCGGACATCTTCCCGGTGAACTATCGGGTCGACAACCGGACGGTCGTCATCAAGACCGCACCCGGACTGAAACTGGCGGCGTCGACCCTCGGTGGTGCGGTGGCGTTCGAGGCGGACGACATCGACGAGGCGGCGCGCACCGCCGTCAGCGTGGTCATCCGTGGCACCGCAACCGAGATCGAGCGCCTCGACGAGCTGCTCGACGCCGAAGACCTCACGGTGGAGCCGTGGGCCGGTGGATCGAAGAACCGGTACGTCCGGATAGAGCCGGACCACGTCACGGGCCGTCGGATCCCCCACCGCTGATCGTTCGACCGAGCGGCCGAAGCGCCGACCACACGTCGGGACCTTCGCCTCTGCCGAGCCGGTCGACCGTCGGGGACGATGAACCCATGGTCACCACACTCCAGAACCCGGCAGTACCAGCGGTTGTCATCGGGCCCGCTCCAGAACACACGGCAAGTGCACCGGCGGAACATCCGGTTGGGCCACGAACAGGCGTCGGCCTCTCCATCTTTGCCGCCGTCTGTGTCGTCGTACTGGCGCTCACCACATCTCTGGCCCTGGTGCTCACCGACATCCCCTTCCTGGCCGCATTCGGATTCGGGTTGTACTGCGCCTTCTGGCTCGGTGGTGGGTTCGGGCTCATCGCCGCCTCTGCCTTCCTCTTCGGCCGCGACCACTGAGCATGGGGGCGGTGATGGATCAGGTGGCGGTCGCGCCCGGACAGCTGCGACGGCGAATCGGCCCGACGCTCCTGACGCTCTACGGCATCGGGGTCATGGTCGGGGCCGGGATCTACGTGCTGGTTGGGACGGTCGCCGCAGGCGCCGGGGTCCTGGCACCGCTGGCGTTCCTGGTGGCCGGCCTGATCGCCGCACCGACTGCACTGACCTACGCAGAACTTTCGGTTCGTATTCCGGAAAGCGCAGGCGAAGCGGCCTACGTGCACCGGGCGACCAAATCGACCGCCATGGCCACCACCGTCGGCCTGGTCATCGCCGCCGTCGGTGTGACCTCGTCGGCCGCCGTGCTCCGCGGCGGCATCGGGTACCTCACGGAACTGATCGATCTGGGCACAACCGAACTGATGGTGCTGTTGGGCGTGGCCCTGACGGCCATCGCCGTCTGGGGTGTCCTGGAGTCCCTGGCACTGGCTGCGTTTTTGACCCTGGTGGAAGTGGTCGGACTGATCCTGGTGATCCAGGCCGGCCTCGCCGCAGCGCCATCCGACGACTGGACCGCCGGACCGATCGGCACCGTCGAGCTCGGCGGGTTCGGGTTGGCCACCGTGCTGGCGTTCTTCGCCTTCATCGGTTTCGAGGACATCGTGAACCTTGCCGAGGAGGTGAAACGGCCGAGCCGCACCCTCCCGATCGCCATCATCGCGTCGCTGGCCATCACCTCGCTGCTCTACGGCGCCGTGTCCATCGCCGCCGTCCGAGCGGTCGACATCGGGCTGCTCGGCGACAGCGACCAGCCACTCCTGCTGGTCTACGAACGATCGCGGCAGGGCGGAACCACGCTCCTGGCTGGCATCGCGGGGGCGGCGGCGCTCAACGGTGTGCTGGCCCAGATCGTCATGGCGGCCAGAGTGCTCTACGGGCTCGGCCGCCGGAACCGCTGGTTGGCCCCGTTCCACCGGGCCCATCCGACGCTCCGCACACCGGTTCGGGCCACGGTGGTCGTCGGATCGCTGGCCCTCATTCTGGCCTTGGCCGCCGACGTCGCTGCGCTGGCCGAAGTTACCGCAATCCTCCTGCTGGCCGTCTTCTGTGCGATGAACTCGGCGCTGCTGATCATCAAACGTCGGACGCCGGCCGCCGAGTTCGCAACGCCGGACTGGGTCCCGTGGCTGGGATTGGTCGGGTCCGCTGCGGGCCTGGCGGTTGCGCTGTTCGCCTGACGGGAACCGGTGGCTGACCGGAACCGGCGGCCGCCCGGCAGCAATCGGGCCGTCGACCCCTTCGGCTACTCGAAGCGGCGGCGCTCACGCTCATCGAGTCGGGCGGCCAGTGCGGCCGCCTCGGTTCGACGAGAGATGCCGAGCTTGACGAACAGGTTCGACACGTAGTTCTTGACCGTCTTTTCGGCCAGGAACAGCTCGTCGGCGATCTGGCGATTGGACATGCCTTCGCCGATCAGGTCGAAGATCCGCCGTTCCTGCGGGGTGAGGGAAAGCAGCGGGCCCTCCTCGCTCTCCTTGAGCCGCTGCAGCCGCATTCGAACCTCCGCCGCATACAGCAGTTGCGCCCCGGCCGCCACCTTCCTGATCGCCTCGACCAGGTCCCGGGTGTCGATCTGCTTGAGCACATAACCGGCCGCACCGGCCAGGGCAGCGTCGATCGTCGCATGGTCGTCGGCGAACGCCGTCAGCATCAGGCACGCCACGTCCGGATGGGCCGACCGAATGTCCCGACAGACCTCGATACCGCTTCCGTCGTCCAACCGCACGTCGAGTACGGCCACGTCGGGACCACAGGCCGCAACTTCGGCCAGGGCGTCGGCCGCAGTGCCGGCCTGGCCGACCACCGACATGTCGGGCTGACCACTCAGTACGTCGGCAACACCCCGACGCACGATCTCATGGTCGTCGAGCAGGAACACTTTGATCGACTCCGGTTCGTCCGATTCCATACCGCTATCTCCTCATCTCTCGGGAGCAGCTCATGGTTGGGAGCGGCTCATGCTCGCGGGGCGGCCCACGTGATCGTGGTGCCCTCACCCCCGCTGCTGGTGATGGACGCCAGACCGCCGAGCAGCGCCGCCCTGGCCTCGAAGTTGTTCAGTCCGTTCCCTCGTGGCGCAGCGGGGTCGATACCCACCCCGTCATCCGTGACGGTGAGAACCACGGACTCCTCGCCCACCTCGATGGTGATGTCGGTCCGAGTCGCATGGGCGTGGCGAGCAACGTTGGAGAGCGCCTCGCTCAACGTCGGGAACAGCTCGTCCAGGATCTCCAGCGACACCGACTCGAGGTCTCCGTCCACTTCGACGGTCGGCTGATACCCCAGGCTGACCGCCGCCTCCTCCACATGTTCCTGCAGCTTCGCAACGACCAGACCGGTCCGCGAGGTCAGTTCGAAGACGGTGGATCGGAGCTCGGCGATGGTCTCATCGAGTTGATGGACCGTCTCGGAGATACGGGTGTTGAGCGCAGGATCGGTGGCCAGCGGTTGCATCGCCTGCAGCGACATTCCGGTGGCGAACAGGCGCTGGATGACAACGTCATGCAGATCACGGGCCACGCGCTCTCGATCCTCCAATACCCGGACCTTGGTCTGCTGGGTCCTGGCGAACTGTTCGGACCGCAGCCGCTGGGTGACATCCCGCACCAGCGCCACCAGGTACCGCGGATGACGAGGTTGCGACGCCGGCGGATACTCGAGGACGATCTCGACCGGGACGTCCAACCCGTCCTTGCGGCGATGGACCGTCGTGTAGGTGTGGGACGGGACCTCCCCGGCCACCAGCGGGGCGAGCAACTCTCGATAAGCACCGTCGGTGAACTCCGGCTTGATGTGCAGCGGCGTCATCGCCAGAAGCTCCTCGGTGCTGTAGCCGAGCTGCTGCACCGCGCCCTGGTTGACATAGATGAACCGAAGGCTGCCCGGATCGAACATGAAGACCCCGTCGTGGGCCGCATCGATGGTCCGCAACACGGCGTTGGCGTGGGCGTCCGCGGCCAGGCGGTCGGTGATGTCCCGCACCGTCGCCACCACCCGCAGGCCGTCGTCGGAGCGGATCGGGCTCAGGGATATCTCCACCGGGAACTCCCGCCCGTCCCGGTGCCGGGCCACCAGATCAAGACCGGTCCCCATCGCCCGGGTGACCGGCTCGGCCCGGTACCGGGTTCGGTGCGCCGCGTGCTGTTGTCGGAAGCGCTCCGGCAGCAACACCTCGATGCTCTGGCCCAGCAATTCGTCCCGGGCGTATCCGAACAGGGACTCCATCTGGGAGTTGACGAACAGCACAACGCCCAGTTCGTCGGCGAGGAGCATCCCGTCGGGGGACGCGTCCACCATGGCGGACAGTTCCGCTTCGGTAAGCTCTGCGGGCCGAGTTGCCGGGCCGCTGTTTTCGGCTGACAGCTGGTCGGGATTCACGATCGGTCACTCCGCGGGCGGCCCGCTGTTGGATGTGTCGAGTGTCGCAGATCCAACCGGGACCTGCCAGGGATGGGGGCGTCGCAGCGGACGACCCGCGCCCCCCGATGGCGTCTGGATTCGGCATTCAGACCAGATCACGCCTCTCAAAGAGCACAACGCCGGCCGCCAGGACAAGGAAACAGAGCGCAACAAGGACCACAAGGTTCGGCAGTGCCCAGCCTTCGAGGAGGGGGAGTGGACCGACGGCGTGGTAGTAGGGCGAGAGGACCCGCATCGGCTCCAACCATCCCACCAGACCGGACAGGGCGTTCAGGAGGTATCCGGCGGCAAAGATCACGGTTGCGCTGCCGACGGCAACCGAACGGCTACCGGTCGCACCGGCGACGGCCAGCGCGACAAGGCCGTGAACCATCACCACCAGCACGGTTGCGACCGTGGCCGCAGCGAGCCGACTGAAGTCGATCCCCAGGTCGACCATCCTCCCCAGAACCGTAACCACCAGCAGCACCGTGAACGCCAGCAGGAAAATCGTGGCCAACATGGCGACGGCCCGCTCCACGATCACCCGGCGCCGTCGGATGGGGTTGGCAAGCACCAGATCGATCAACCCGCTCTGCTGCTCCCCACCCAGCGCGGCGCCATACCCGATGGCAACGACGGCCAACAGCAGCGGGACCATAAATGCGAAGAGTTGGGCATTGATGAACCCCGGCCCGGTGGTCAGTTGGAACCCGGCGTCGCCACCGAAGAACTCCTTCAGGGCGTCGGGATAGTCCTCCAGCGCCGCCTCGTAGCTCTGCGAGTCCCTGATCGACGGGAAGAAGCTGACGATCAACCCTGTGTAGAGCCCCAAACCGATGACCCAGCCGATCGTGCTCCGAATCCGGTCGACGACAAACCGGCGGGCCAGTTCAGTCGCCATGATCCACCGCCTCCGGACTCGGCAGATCACATCGTTCGAGAAAGAGGTCCTCCAGTGATTTCGGTTCGATGAGCAGGTCCTCAATCTCGTATCGGCCCAGGGTTTTGATGAGCGGGTCGATCTCCCCGACCACGTCCAACGTCGCCGTCACGGGCTGGTCGCCGACGACCGCAAGGTGGTCAACACACGCCAACCGATCAAGCGGTTGCAGGTCGGGTGATCCGCCGAGCACCACCTCGACCCGACGGTGGGAGCGGGCCCGGAGATCGGTGATCTCGTCGATCCGGCGGAGCCGACCGTCGGTGATCATCGCCACCCGGTCACACACGTCCTCAACCTCATTGAGTACGTGGGAGGACAGGAAGACGGTGGCACCCTCCGCCGCAACCTCGGCCACCAGCTCCTGGAACGATCGCCGGACGATCGGGTCGAGGCCGGACGTCGGCTCGTCCAGGACGAGCAGCTCCGGCCGGTGCATAAAGGCCTGGACCAGTCCGACCTTCTGCCGGTTGCCCGTCGAGAGGTCACCGATCTTTCGCGACGGGTCGAGCATGAGCCGATCGGCCAGTTCCGCCGCATGGCCCGGGTCGTGTCGAACCCGGAGCCGACCGAGCCAGGTGAACAAATCGTCGGCGGTCAGCCGGTCGAACAGCGTCAGGTCTCCGGGCACGTATCCCAGCCTGCGTCGAATCTCCAGCGAGGATCGGTGGCTGTCCAGTCCGAAAATGGCGGCGGTGCCGGACGTCGGGCGGATGAAGTCGAGGAGCAGCCTGATGGTGGTGGTCTTGCCGGAACCGTTCGGGCCGATGAACCCGAAGACCTCCCCGGGTTGGATCGCCAGGTCGAGGTCGGCGACGCCGACCACGTCGCCGTAACGCTTCGAGAGGCCGTTCGTTTCCACTACCGCTGCCATCACGGCTTCACCTCACGGTTGGCGGCCCGGCGGACGGCGGCCACCAGGTCGTCCAGCATGCCGACCTCCTTGAACACCACCTCATGGACGCCGACCCGTCCGAGTTCCTCGAGCGATGCCGCGGGCACCGTGGTGGCGTGGAGCACAAAGCGTTGCCCCGGAGGCTGCGGGAATCCGGCCTGGAGTTCCGCAAGATCGTCCACGATCACCACATCGGGTTCGTGAATGGCGATGCTGCCGGCTGCGGCGCCGAGCGTTGCGGCCGCGCCAACGATGCGGACCAGCGAAGACGCCTCCAGGTGCTGCTGGACCAGCGCCCTGGCTGCCACCGACGCCTCGACGAGGAACGCCGACGGCAGCCGATCGTCCAGCGGACTGCCCGGACCTGTCATGGCGTCTCGGCAGCGGGCACCACCACGGTCGGGACGGACGGATGGTGGATGAGGGCGTTGGCCACCGATCCCAACATCAGGCGGGCCAGGCCGCTGACACCCCGTGCTCCGACGACCAACAGATCGCCGTCCGCTTCGGCAATCTCCCGGAGGGCGACTCGTGGGTCTCTCGGCTCGATCCGAAGTTCGATCGCCGGCGGCTGACCGGTCCGCACGATGGCATCGGCCAGCGTTCGCCGCAGGGTCTCCCGGACCTCGTTGTCGATCATGTCGATCGGGGCGTCAAGGCCGGCTTCGCTGTACGCCAGCACCGAGTAGCAGCCGACGATGATCACTTTCGCAGGCGGTGGT
The DNA here is from genome assembly GCA_039029335.1 of Actinomycetota bacterium. Lineage (GTDB taxonomy): Bacteria > Actinomycetota > Acidimicrobiia > Acidimicrobiales > SZUA-35 > JAHELU01. Next base: position 7,743 of record JBCCGJ010000017.1, read on the forward strand.
GCGTGATCCAGCGCCCACCGTAGAGCGGCGGCGGCGTTCTGCGAACCGTCGACCCCCACAACGATGGTGTTCGGCCGCGGTCTGACAAACCCTTCGGGTACAACAGCGACCGGCACCGTCGACTGGGCGACGCAGTGGGCGCTCACCGAACCGAGCAGCGCCGATGTCACCGTTCCCCGGCCCCTCGTGCCGACAACCAGCAGGTCGGCATCCGTCGCCGCATCGATGAGCGCGGCCGCGGCCGGCTTCTCGACCAGGGTCAGCCGATCCAGCAGATCAGGATCGACGGCCGAAACCGTCGAAGTCGATCGGGATTCCGCCAGCTCCCGAAACGCCGCCCGATCGGCGGGGACGGACGGTCTGGTCAGTAGGTCCGGTGTGATGGGCAGCTCCCAGGCCGCAAGTGGCGAGACGGTGCCGAACAGATCGGCGTTTTCATTGGCCCAGCGGAGCGCGGCCTCGGAGCCCGGCGACCCGTCGACCCCGACCACCACCGAATCCGTGGAGAAACGGCGAGTTGGGTTCGTGTCAGTCATGCCTTCACGTTGACGACTGGAGCGAAGATCGGGCAGGGCCTTTTGTCACTTCACGACCGCCTCACCACGACTGGTCCTGCGCCGGTTTGGTGCGGTTCAGCCGATCACCAACCGGCGATTGCGGAACACAGTTGGGCGACGGCAAGGTGGGTTTCGGCGTCCATGCCGTCCACCCTGTCGTCGATGATCCCGTTGGTTGAGTTGATGAGTCCCTCCGCGGTCATGACGTCGAGTAGGCGCCGCTCCGCAGCCGGGGTGTGGAGCAGCCGCCGGTCCCCGGTCCGGGCCGCCATGGCGGCGGCGATTGCGGTGCAGCCCCAGTTCGACACCGCGGCGGTGACCAGCACGTCGGCGGTCGAAACGGCGCCGATACCACCACCGCACGGGCAACTGCCCTCAGCCCCGAACGGGACATGGGCCTGCACCTCGTCCGCCACATTCCCCATGCCGATCTCGTTGCCGCCGTCGCCGATGGCCACAACCGGTATCCCCCGCTCCCGGCCGGCGTCGAAGACGTCGTCAACCCGAGCCCGGCCCATGCCGTAGTCCCGGCCCCGCATGTTGTAGTACAGGCCGTTGCGGTTACGACCGGCCCGCTCGGTGGACAACAGCAGGTCCGGTTGCAGCTCGTCGAGCAACTCGGCGGCGGTGGGCCCCTCCTCATCCGTCAACGGGAACGGGCGGGTCGTCAAGACAACGAGGCTGCCCTCGGCATTTACCTGCCGAGCGGCGTCCAGGTCAACCAGCGCAAGCCCCGCAGGCCGCCGGTGTCGGCACCTCCGTCCTGAGCCGGTGGGCGGTGGCGGAAGCGATCGAGGCCGGCAGGGTCAGCGCCAGCCGGGTCGGTGAAGACGGCATCACCATCCCCTGGCACGCGTTTGTCAGACCGGACGATGACGAGTCCGCCCAGGTCGCCACGTTGCTCGCCCGCTACTGCCAGGCCGGAGGCGGGCTCCGACGGTGAACGGAGGTCAGGGGCGGAGCATCAGTCAGTGATATCGCGGTTGGCGACGGCCATCAACGTTGCCGTCATGGTGGCAATCGGCCTGTCCGGAGCGGCGGTTTCCACGACCACACCCTCGGCGACGGTCAGCGTCCGTCCCGGTTTCACGACCCGGCTGGTGCCTTCGAAGCGTGCGCCTTCGGCGGGGCGGAGCAGGTTCAGCTTGTACTCGACGGTCAACACCGCAAAGCCGGCGGGCATCAGGCTGAGCGCCGCCCACCCCGACGCAGAGTCCAGGACGGTGCCGAGAACACCGGCGTGGACAAGACCGTGCTGCTGGGTCAACCGGTCGTCGTGACCAAAGCCGAGCACGACCACCCCGGGATCGATGGCCCGTACCTCGACGCCGAGGGTCCCCATCATCGCCATTCTGGCGAAGCTGGCCAGACAGCGGTCTCGCCAGTTCGGATCGGCAGGCGTGAACATCAGCGCGCCAGCTTAGAACTGCCATCGGCGTGAGGGCGATCCGACACGCCGACCCGGCGACCGGCCAATCCGGGGTGCGAGCCGTCGCACATGCGGGACGGTCACCTCCCACCTGGACAGGTGCGTCCCCGGCAGGCGAGCATCGGCCCGGGAAGGATCTGGCAATGGACACATTCGACGAGCTCTTGACCGGTCTGGTCGGTGAAGCGCAGCAGCGGGAACTCGATCGCGACCTGCCGCACCGTGCGGTCCGGCAACTCCGGGAAATGGGCTTCGGTGCGCTTCGCCTGCCCGTCGAGCTGGGCGGGGGCGGCGCCGACTTCCCGACACTGTTCGATGGGTGGTGGACCTGGCCGCCGCCGACGCCAACGTGGCCCATCTCTACCGGGGCCACTTCGCCTTTGCCGAGGTCGCCCTCGGCCGCCGACCGTCGGCCGTGCGTGATCGCTGGATCGGTCTGCTGGTGAACGGTGCCCTCGTCGGCAACGCTGCGAGTGAATCCACCGGGGTCAACCTGGCCGACATCTCCACCACGGTCACCAGGGAGCAAGGGGTCGCAGACGGTGCCGAGCGTTGGGTGATGAACGGGACAAAGTTCTATTCGACCGGGACGCTGTTCGCCTCTCACACCTACGTGTCCGCAGCGCAGGTTCTTCCGGACGGCTCCAAGGAACGGGTCGGCCTCCTGGTTGCCACCGACAATCCGGGCGTCGAATGCATCGACGACTGGGACGGCATCGGCCAGCGGCTCACCGGGAGCGGGACAACCGTGTTCACCAACGTCCCCGTTCGGTCTGATGAGCTCGAACGCGGTCACGGCATCGGCCGCGGGGCCGCCCACCTGCCGGTCCTCTTCCAGCTGTATCTCGTCGCCGTCGCCGCCGGTATCGCTGCGGCCATCGTTCGGGACACCGTCACCTACACCAGACAGAGAACCAGGAACTTCATCACCTCCAACCACGAGCTTCCCCGCCGCGACCCGCAGGTGCTGGCGGTTGTCGGCGAGCGGTCGGCCGATGCGTTCGCGTGTGCGGCGTTGGTTGCCGAGGCCGCCCGATCGCTGCAGCGGGCCGTCGATGCCGGCAACACCCAGGAGCTTGTCGACGAAGCGGAGAACGCCACCTATCAGGCCCAGCTGCGGGTGTTCGAGCTGGCGCTGCGGTCGGCGAACGACCTGTTCGAGGTCGGCGGGGCCAGTGCGGTTCAGCGACACAAAACCCTCGACCGCCACTGGCGCAACCTGCGAACGCTTGCATCCCACAATCCGTTGATCCTGAAGGCCCGGCAGGTCGGCGACTACGCGGTGAACGGGACCAGCCTCAGCGCCGAGTGGGAAAAGCTCGGTCGGATCCCCGACAACAACGGCTGAGTGACCGTCGGGCCGGACGACAAGAGATCGCGGTGCGCCCAGCGGACGACCGGAGACGCCATGAGTCCCAGCGTGCGGCCGCCCGCTGCTCGACACTAACGTCGGGGCGAATGACCGGCATGCTGTCCCCCTATCGGGTGATCGACCTGACCGACGGTCGAGCCGAACTGGCGTCCTTCATGTTGGCCGGCTTCGGTGCTGACGTGATCAAGGTTGAACCGCCGGGTGGTGCGGCGTCGCGTCGCAGCGGTCCACTCGCCGATGGTGAACCGGACGGTTCGGCCGGCCTCCGTTTCCACGCATACAACCGAGGCAAACGAAGCGTTGTGCTCGATTTGGATGCCGACCACGGCCGCGCCGACTTCCTGGCGCTGGTCGGCGGTGCCGACTTCGTGATCGAGAACAGCGGTCCACAGGTCATGGACCGGCGGGGGCTTGGCTTCGACGACCTGCGGCAGGTCAAGTCGGATCTGGTCTACGTGGCGCTGTCGCCGTTCGGCCAGACCGGTCCGTACGCCGATCATCTTGCGACGGACCTCACCCTGGCGGCGATGGGTGGCGCAATGGCCTTGAACGGGGACGCCGACCGGCGACCGGTCCGGGTCACGGTGCCTCAGACCTGGCATCACGCCGCAGCGGAGAGCGCGCTGGGCGCCATGGTGGCCCATCATCGCCGGCTGGTCACCGGCGAGGCCCAGTTTGTCGACCTGTCGGTACAGGCGGCGGTTTTCTGGACCGGGCTGAATGCCATGATCTCCTCGGCCATCGACGGCCGGGACCTTGAGCGAGGCGGCACCCTGCTGCAGCTGAGCACCATCGTCAGTCCGCTTGTGTATCCGTGCGCCGATGGTGAGGTGTGCCTCTTCCCGATGGGCTCGCTGCTCGCCGGACTCATCCCCTGGATGGTCGAGACCGAAGCGGTCGACACGGACTGGGTCGAGGCCGAGGACTGGACGACGTATGAAAGTCGGGTGCTGAACGGCGAGCCCCTCGTCCACTCCATGGACGAGCTGCGGGCCAAGATCACCGTCTTCACCGAACAGCACACCAAGACGGAGCTGTTCGCCGGGGCGTTGGCCCGGGACCTCACGCTGGTGCCCGTCAGCACCGTTGGTGATGCGGTGGCGATGGAGCATCTGACCGAACGGGACTACTGGCAGGACGTCCAGCTTCCCAGCGGTCGGACCCTCAAGGCTCCCGGCGCTTTTGCGAAGGTGTCCAACAACCCGATCAGCTGGGCCGACACGGCCCCGGCGCTCGGGCAACACACCGACGAGGTCCTGGGCGAACCGGCCGGCCGAAATTTGGGCACACCGCCCACAAAATCTGTGGCTTCTGCGCCCAAATTTGGGGGGATGGGGTTGCCCCTCGACGGGGTCAAGGTGGCCGACTTTTCCTGGATCGGGGTCGGGCCGATCACCGCGAAGGCTCTCGCCGATCACGGTGCAACGGTTGTCCGCATCGAGAACGACGACCCACCGGACCGGCTCCGCCTGGTCGGCCCGTTCAAGGACGACGTCCCCGGTATCGACCGATGCCAGTTCTTCGGTTCGTTCAACACCTCGAAGCTCTCGCTGCAGTTGAACCTCAAACACGAAACAGGCAACAGCGTCGCCAGGCGGTTGCTGGATTGGTGTGACATCGCCCTCGACTCGTTCACCGCGGGAACGATGGACCGGCTCGGGCTCGGTTACGAGGCGGCAAGAGAAACGAACCCCGACATCATCATGGCCACCACCTGCCTCTTCGGCCAGTACGGTCCGGCGGCCAAGTTGGCGGGGTACGGCTACCACGCCGCATCGATCAGCGGCTTCTACGAGGTGACCGGGTGGCCGGACCGAGCACCCGGCGGTCCGTGGAACGCCTACACCGACACGATCGCTCCCCGATTCCTGACCACCACCCTGCTGGCGGCGCTGGATCACCGGCGCCGTACCGGCGAGGGCCAGTACATCGACCAGGCCCAGATGGAATCCGCGCTCCACTTCCTGGCCCCCGAGGTGCTCGACGTGCAGGTGTCCGGACACAATGCCCGCCGCAACGGCAATGTCGACCCGGCCGCTTTTCCCCACGACGCGTACCGATGCGCCGGGGAGGACCAGTGGTGCGCCATTGCGGTGGAGACGGACCGGCACTGGTTGAACCTCTGCGCGGCCCTCGGCAACCCGGACTGGGCGACCGATCCGGCGCTGGCGACGGTGCCCGGCCGACGGGCGCAGGCCGACGAAGTCGATCGGCGGTTGACCGAGTTCACCTCGCAACACGACCCACTGGAGTTGATGGCACTGCTCCAGGAGGCCGGCGTGCCGGCCGGCATGGTGCAGCGATCCAGTGACCATCTCCGCGACCCCCAACTGGCCCACCGTCGCTTCTTCCGGCCGATGCAGCACAACGAGATGGGCGAGGTCCCCTACGAGGGCCATCAATACCGGATCCGGGGCTACAACAACGGCCCCCGCACGCCCGCTCCGTGCCTTGGGGAACACACCTATGAGGTGCTGACCGAGGTGCTGGGGATCGACGCCGATGAGGTGGCCGAGATCCTGGTCAGCGGCGCCTGCGGGTGAGCGCCCGCCCGGCGGGTCGCCCAACCATCGATCAGCCCGAACTTCTGCCTAGTGGCCCATGATGCTGCTGACCATGTCCGGATCGAGCGTCACCTCGATGACCACCGGTTGACCTGGTTTCCGCTGATCTATCACCTCGGCCACCTGGTCCAGGTCGCCGAGTTCGTTGACCTGGACGGTCCGGCCCCCGAGCGAGGTCATGACGTTCTGGAAGTCCGGCCAGTGATGCAGCGATGCCTTGGTGTCCATGTCCTTGCGCCAGAGCTGAATGTGTTCCGCCCCGTAGCTGCCGTCGTTGTAGAGCAGCACGATCAGATCCAGGTTGTGCTCGACCGCGGTGTGGAACTCGGTGAGGCCACCCATCATGAACCCGCCGTCGCCGATGCAGAGCACCGTCGGTCGACTCGGCCGAGCCACCGCCACACCGATCGCATTGCTCATGCCAAGACCGATGGCGCCAAAGCCGTGGCTGGTGATCAACGATCCGGGATCCGGTACCGGCAGGGTGAGTGCCTGGAGCATGAACCGGCCGGCGTCGATGACCACGTTGCGATCGTCTGGCAGGATCTCGTCCATCCGCAGGGTGAACGTGCGGGGATCGAGTGCCCCGTCACGGCTCAGGTCCTCGAACGAGTCCGCCGGATCGAACGCGGCCAGCGACTCGGCCAACTCCGGCGACCGGAAGTTGGACGGCTGATGATCGGCCTGCTCCAACCACTCGGTGATCGTTTCGGCGATCCGCTTGGCATCGCCGACGATCCCGGCGTCAATGGGGACGGTTGAGCCGACCCGGGCCGGATCCATGTCGCACTGGATGACCCGCTTCCCCTTCAGGAGCCGTCCCCCGTCCGTGGTGTATTCGTTCAGGCTGGCCCCGAACGTGATCACACAGTCGGCGGAAGCGATGGTTTCCGCTGCGCCGGCGTGGGTGAGGGTGCCGAAGAGGCCAAGGTTGCAGGGGTCGTCACGGAAGTAGCCGGTACCGAGGAGGCTGGTGGCCAGCGGTGCTCCGAGCCGGTGGGCCAGGGCCACCAGCGCATCGTGGGCGTCGGCCGCAACGGCGCCCCTTCCGGCCAACACGATCGGGCGGTTTGCGCTGGCCAGGATGCCAACGGCCTCATCGAGTGCGGCCGGATCGGGGGCCACCGCCATCGGCCGATCATCCCAACCCTGTACGTCGGCCAGCTGGACGTCCTGCTCCCACTGAAGGTTGAGCGGCACGCTGAGGACGATGGGTCGACGCTCGGTGTGGGCCCGGTGGATCGCCGCCGCCACATCGGAGGCGATGGTGGCCGTCGATCGCATCGGTTCATACCCGGCACCGGACGAGACCACCACGGCATGCTGGTCCAGGTTCTGGAGGTGGTTGCGGTTCGCCACCGGGGTGTCACCGGCGAGAACCAACATGGGGGTGCGGTTCTTGGTGCCTTCCACCAGTGCCGTCACCGTGTTGGTCAAGCCGGGACCGTGGGTGACGGTGGCAACCCCCAGCCGGCCGGCCGCCCGGCCCCACCCCTCGGCCATACACACGGCATTGGCCTCGTGGGTGGCGGCCACGTACTGAAGGCCGTGATTCCGCATCATCGACTCGGCGATGAACAGGTTCCCGTCGCCCAGGACACCGAAGATCGTGTCGACGTTTTGGTCCGCCAGCGCTTTGGCTATCGCATCATGTCCCTGCATGAGATCGACGGTAGCCGACGGCCGGTGCGGCGCTCCAAGTAGGCGATCGGGTACAGCACATCACCCACCGCCCGGACAACCCGAAAGCCTCCGGCCGGACCCTGCGCTCCCCGGCCGCGGGAGGTGAGGATCGGGCGATCAACCGGGTTGCTTCGTGAAGCTGATCACCTTCGGCTGACACACCGCCTTCAGGCCTTCCACCCCGAATTCCAGTCCGATTCCGGACGCCTTTGCGCCGCCGAAGGGGGACATCGGATGAATCTGGCCGTGCGAGTTGATCCAGACCGTGCCGGCCTCCATGCGGCCGGCGATCACCGCGGCGCGCGCCGGGTCGCTCGACCAGACCGAGGCACCGAGGCCGACGTCCAGGGCGTTGGCCTTGGCGAGGGCCTCCTCAACCTCGGTGTATTTGATGACGGGAACGACCGGCCCGAACTGCTCCTCGTCGACAAGCCGCGAACCGTTGTCGAGTCCGGTCACGATCGTGAGCGGGAAGAAGTTCCCCGGCCCCCCAGGCTCTTCACCGCCGCAGACGATCGTGCCGCCGGTCGCCTTTGCGTCTGCAACCAGGTCCTTGACGATGTTGAGCTGCGGCACGTTCTGCACCGGTCCGATAACGTTGCTCTCGTCCAACCCGTCGCCCATGGGCATGGCGGTGGCGATGCCGGCGAGGGCGTCGACCAGTTCGTCGTGGATGCTCTCGTGCACGTACAGTCGCTTGGCGCAGGCGCACGTCTGGCCCATGTTGATGAACGTGCCCCAGAAGAGAGCCTCGGCGATTTCGCCCGGGTTGACGTCATCGAGAATGATCGCCGCATCGTTGCCGCCGAGTTCGAGTGTCACCCTGGCAAGCGAGTCGGACGCCGCGGCCGCAACCTTCTGGCCGGTGGCGGCCGAGCCGGTGAACATGATCTTGTCCACCCCGGGATTTGTGGTGAGGGCGGCACCTACCTCGCCGGCCCCGGAGACCGAGTTGACGACACCCGGGGGCAGCACCTCGTTCATCAGGCGCACGATCTCGAGGGTGGAGAGCGGTGTGTACTCCGACGGCTTGATCACCACCGTGTTCCCCATCCGGATCGACGGCACGATCTGCCAGATGGCGATCATGGCAGGCCAGTTCCAGGGGGCGATGGCCACAACGACCCCGAGCGGTCCGTAGTGCAACTCGTCCCGCCGGGTCTCGTCCTCAAAGACGACCTCCGGCTCAAGATCGAGGGACGCCGGAACCTGGGTCCAGCCGATCACCGCCTGCATCTCGAAGTTCGAACCGGGCCCGCTGAGCGGCTTGCCCTGTTCCTCGGTGATCAGCTTGGCCAGGGAGGCGGCGTTCGCTTCGAAGAGCTCGGCGCACGCCATCACCATCGCCGCCCGCTCCTCGCTGGACCGTGCGGCCCAGCCCGGCTGCGCAGCTCGTGCCGCGTCGACGGCGGCCGCGATCTGGTCCGGCGAGGCGATCGGGGCGGCGGCGACAACCTCGCCGGTCGCCGGATTGGGAACGTCGAAATGGTCTGCGGCCTCCGTCGCCACACCGTTGATGATCATGCTGTACGACATAGGAACCCCCTGAGAGCGTCGAGTCACCCCAGTTCACCTCGTGGGCGCGGACCGAGCTTGCCTACGAGCGCATGATTCTTGCCTCGCGGCGCAGCCGACGCTTGTAAAGCCTTTGGTCAACTGCTCAAATGGGTTGTCGACAGCACAGGGAGCTGGACGTCATGGCTCTACTCGAGCGGGTCACTGCGGAAAGTGTCACCGATCTGGACCATTGGCGCGGCCACATAAGCCAGACGTTTGTCCCGCTGTCCAGCGACACGCTCCCGTCCGCGTCCTCGTTCCGGGCCGATCTCTCCGTTGGTGAGTTCGGGCCCGTGCAGGTGGCGCGGGTACAAGCCACGCCCCAGACCGTGTGGCGCAGCGCGGCGGACATCGAGTCCGGTGCGGTCGAACGGGTCAAGGTGTCGCTTGTCGTCCGCGGCAGGACACGGTTGGAACAGGGAGACGTCGACGCGATCGTGGCACCGGGCCAGATCGTCGCCTATCACTGCGATCGTCGATATCGGCTGTCGATGCCCGACACGTTCGAGCAGATCGTGCTGTCCATCGACCGGAACCTGCTGCCGCTGCAACCCGGCCAGGCCAGGGTGCTCCCGGACTCGGGCGTCTTCGCCCGATGCCTGTTCTCGCTGGCCGCGTCGTTCCACGCCGGAAACGATCCGTGTTCACCGAGCACGGCCGAGGAGGCGATTCTCGGCGACCGGCTGGTCGACTTCCTCGGCCTTGCGCTCTCGCCGGACCAGGCCCTGCCGTCGACAGCGCCCACCGACCGCCAGCTCTACGTTCGGGCGATCGACTTCATCCGATCGAACCTCGGCGAACCGGGGCTCAACCCGCTGGTGATCGCCGCGGCAACGGGCGTCTCGGAGCGCAAGCTCTTCGCCCTTTTCCGAAGCAACGGCGAAAGCGTCATGGATCTGGTGACCCGGGAGCGTCTCGACCGGGCCAGGGCCGACCTGTTGGCCGCGGAGAACTCCGGCAGCACGATCACCGCCATCGCAGCGGCTCGGGGATTCAAATCCTCGTCCCACTTCACCCGTCGCTTTGCACAGCAATTCGGTATGACCCCACGAGAGTGTCGATCCGCAGGGGACTCCAACGCGCAGACCGATCGCTGATCCGCTCGCCGACCGGGCCGTGACGTTCCCTCGGCGCAGAGGGCAGGGAGCAGGCACCCGCGCCAACCGTGGCATCGTCAGGTAGACAGGGTGTCTCCTGACGTGTTTCGAGTTGTTCGTTACCGCTCTCGCAGACCACGGCTCCCGTCCGGTTCCCCTCCGGTACCCGCCGGACGCAGCGGTAGTTCGAGGCCGTGGCCCGAGCGGCGTGAAAGCTATACCTACTGCCACTTGACAAGTGTGCTTATCGCGCGAAGATCGGAGCCATGAGACGACGTGTGGTTGTGGCGGTGCTGTCGTCGGCTTTTCTGCTCATGGCAGCCTGTGGCAGCGGCGACGAAGAGACGGACGGTTCGGACTCGAGTGCGGGACAGGAAACAGAAACCGACGATGCGACCGAACGCAGCGACGAGTCCGGCGATGCCCCGGCCACCGACAAGACCAACGACGCCACAGCGGACGAGGAAGGCTCGGACTCCGACACCGACGAGGCCACCACGGACACCGACGAGTCGACAGCCTCCAGCTACCCGATCACCGTCGACCACAACTTCGGATCCACCACCATCGAGGCCAGACCGGAGCGGGTCGTCACCCTCAACGTGCAGTGGACCGACGCCATGGTCGCCATGGGCCAGGCCCCGACCGCCTATGTGCTCTCGGCGTTCGCCGGTGAAACAGACCTCTACCCCTGGCAGGTCGGCCTACTCGATGACGCGGAACGGATCGATGCCGTCGAGGGCCTCCCGTTCGAGGCGATCGCGGCCCTCCAGCCGGACCTGATCCTGTTCACCTTTGCCACCCGCGATCCGGGCGACTACGAGACCCTCAGTGCAATCGCCCCGACGATCGCCGGCGTCAGCGATCTGCAGGTCGATCCCTGGAGCGATCAGGTTCGGGTCCTCGGCCAGGTCCTGGACGACCCGGATACTGCGGAAGCGGTCATCGCCTCGGTTGACGGGGAGGTCGCCGAGTTGGCGGCAGTGCTTCCCGGTCTGGCGGGGAAGACCTACACGTTTGCGAACTATGTGCCCGGTGACAGCATCTATGTCATCGCCGACCCCGATGACGGGGCCAGCGAGCTGTTCAACGGGCTGGGCATGGAACTGGACCCGGACATCGTCGCCCTCGACACCGCGGTTGTCGGTCGAATCCAAATCAGCCTCGAGGAGATCGGGTTACTCCAGGCCGATCTGGTCGGTGTGCTGTTGAACGGGACGGACCCCTCCGAAGTGATCGGGCTCGATACCCTGCCGTCCTCCCAGAGCGGGGCGCTGATCGACTTCGCCTTTGCCGACGTCGTTGGTCTGAACACACCGACCCCGCTCTCGGTTCCCTATCTCCTCGAACTGATGCGTCCTTCGCTCGAGCTTGTGGGCGGCTGAACGCTGACCTTCGGCCGCCGCTCCAATTGGTGGCGGCCGGAGGTCAGTAGAGGTTTTCCCGGTAGTCCTTGTCGATGCCGCGCTCCAGCATCTTGGCGTTGACCGCCCGCCGCGCCGCTTTGGCCGCCAGGCCCGGGTCCTCGTTTCGTTTGACGTGGTCGACCCAGACCTCTGTGGCTTTCGGCAGGCTTGTCGGATCGACGTGGCGGGACAACTCCCACAACCCGGCATCGGTGATAGCCGTCTCGTCTCGAACCTTGACGTGATCTGCCGAAATCATGATGGCCGCAGCGGGGACCTTCCCCTTGACGGCAAACGTCTCCCGGATGGCCTCGTCGGCGGTCACGCCGGCCCGGCCCCGCACCTCGACAACCCGGTTGACACCGGGAATCATCGCCAGCACGCCGATGTTGTCCCGCTCGACCAGATTGTGCATGGTGTCCGTGCGTCGGTTTCCGGGCCGATCGGCGATGGCCAGCGTGCGATCGTCGACGATGCGAGCCACCAGGCCTGCGGGGTCCCCCTTGGGACTGACGTCCGCATGTCCGTCGGCGTCGACCGACGACAGCACCACAAACGGACACCGGTCGAAGAAGCGGGCCACCTCGGGTTGCCCGAGGTCGGCCACCTGGCTCCTGTCCCCCTGCTGGGAACCGAAGGCGACCTCGTCGGACGTCGATGCGTCGGGCTCACCCCAGAACGCCGAGCGGATCAGCGCCTTTGCACAGTGCAGGAATGCCTCCTCAACTTCCAGCGTTGGTGTGGCACCACCTCCAAGCCGACCGTTCAGCCGAAGCGTCTCCCGGTAGCCGGGAACAAACAACAGCACACCAACCGCCGTCCCGTCCGGCACGTCGAGGCCGTCAACCGTCGGAAGCGCGACAGTGGTGCGGTCAACCGGTCGGATCAGTCCGGGTTCGCCCCCGACCGAGAACGTCCGCATCGACCCATCGCCCGTCGCCACACCGACAACGGCAAACGGCGAGACCGCCAACAACGTGTGGCAGTGCTCGTCCAGGTACGAAATGGACTTCAGATGGAACCCGGCGGGTCGTTTTCCGACGCAGGATTCGAGTGCGTCGACATCCGCAATCAACTCGACGGACATGGGAACGTCCTCCCTTTTCGAGGTACGGCCATCCTACTGATCAGGTGACGCTCAAGATCGCGTCGGCGACGGTCGCCGCATGCTGCCGATCGAGCAGGATCGAGAGATGGGTGGCACCGGCGACGGTCACCTGCGACCCGTTGGTCGACAGCTGCACGAGGTCCGCCTGGTTCCGCTGATGCTGGGCATTGAGCCGGCGGCTGGTGCCGGCCATGCTCTCGCCGGCGGTGGCAACCCGGAGCGGCAGGTCCGCAAAATCGGTGGGTACCCCGTGGTCGAGACCGAACAGGCGATCGAAGTGCGCTGTCTCCGACTGCATGGTCCTGAACCGCTCCGTCCTGCTTGCCAGGGCGACACACCGATCCCACTGCGCCTGGGTCATGCCACGCCGACCATCCGCCACGCCGCGGGCGGCGATCACCCGACCCAGCCTGGGCACGCCGGCCAAACCGGCCTGGATCCGGTAAGTCAGCCGGGTCACACCGACCATCCAGCCGGGGATGCGAGCCCGGGTCATCTGCTGTTCATGGGATGCGTCGACGAGGACCAGCCCGGCCACGTCGTCCTGTCGACGGCCGGCGAAGCATCGCATCAGCAGACCACCAAGCGAGTGTCCAACGAGTACGTACGGCGGCTCGACCATCAGCGCGGACAGCAGCGCAGCGAGTTCGTCACCGATCACCTCCGGCGTCCGTTGTCCGAGCCCACGATCGCTCTGCCCAAGACCGGCCCGGTCGTAGCTGACCGTCAGCGTCCGTTCGGCCACCAGCGGCTGGATGTGACACCACTGGGCCCCGAACCCGCCGATGCCGGCTTCAAACACCACGCTCGGGCGGTCCGTCGGTGCACCCATGACGTAGGCGTGGAGTGAGGCACCGTCAACGTCGGCAACGGTCGAGGTTGGGAACCGATCGGACGTCATGACCCTCCCCGTGTCCGCTGCTGCGGCGGAAGCCGAGGCGGCCCGACGGCGCCCATCATTCGGCCAGCCGTCTGGCGGCCTGGCCGATGGCCGCCACCATCGATCCGTAGCCGGTGCAGCGGCAGACGTTGCCGGACAGCAAGCCGGCGATGGTGTCCCCGCGGAGATCGTCCAGCGTGCCGGCCTCGGCTCGCTCGGCCAGCTCGGCGGCCGCGGTGACAAGGACACCGGAGGCGCAGAACCCACACTGCACGGCGAACTGGTCGACGAAGGCCGCCCGCAACTCGTCGATCGGGCCGCTCAGTCCGGCGGCGGTCGTGATCTCAACGCCTGTGGCCTGAACCGCAAATACGAGGCAGGACCGCTGACTGGACCCGTCGAGCAGCACCGTGCAGGAGCCGCAGACCCCCTGCTCGCATCCCACCTTCACGCCGGTGACTCCCACGGTTCGCAGCGCGTCGGCCAAGCTGGTCCTGGACTCGACCGTGGCCTGCCGCACACGACCATCGACCATCAACCGTATGGCGACAACGCTTTCGGACTCGATGTCTCCAACCGGGTCCGGGTTCCGGTTCGACCGGACCTCAACCGTTGAACCGACGGCAGCGCCGACGCCGCCGTCGACGGGACCGACGCCGGGTGCGTCGGCACTCTTCTCTTCATCAGCACCGCGCATGCCGTCTGCGACGGCCGCTCGGAGTGCGCGGCAGACCAGTTCGACCGCAACCGCTCGCCGGTGCGCCGAATGCGATGTTGTGTCGTCGATGAACGCGACGCCGTCGACCAACCCTGACCCCAATCGGCGACCGAGCGCCGTCACCGCACCGGGGTCGGTCCCGTCGACCGGGGGCAGCAGCTCGGCTGTGATCAGCATCGGCCGGTCGACGGGACCGGCCACACCGACCCTCACCGACTCAACCCGGCCACCGTCGACCGACGCAACGGCGGCTGCGGCGGCGACCGTCGTTCCGGACGTCAGCTCCACGAAACCATGGCCGACTCCCGGTTCCGGTCGAGCCCAGTGGGTCGCCACCACCAGCTCATCGTCCGCTCTGGCCGGGGCGAAGGCCCGATCGAGGAAGTCGTCGATCGGAACCAGGCGACGGCCCCGGGCCGAGACCAGCTCCACCGCGCCACCGCCGACCAGCATCGCCAGCGGGACCTCGGCCAACGGGTCACCATGGGCCACCGAACCGGCGATCGTGCCTCGGTTCCTTGTCTGTACATGACCGACGTGAGGTAGGGCCAAGACCAGCAGGGGAAGCGACGACGCAACGGCGGCGGGCAGCTGTTGGCCGACCAGCGCACCCAGCTCCACCTCATCGCCGCCGGTGACGACGCGCCGAAGCTCTGTGACAGCTGTCAGGTCGACCACCACCGTCGGCCGCCGGTGGCGCTGGTTCAGCAGCGGCAGCAATGACTGGCCGCCGGCCAGGACCGTTGCATCGGCGCGGTGTTCTGCCAGCACGGCCACCACCTCGTCGACCGATGACGGACGCAGGTACCGAAACGGCGCCGGCTTCATCGAACCGCCATCCCTTCGGCCTCGGATGCCAGCAGCCACACCCGAGCGGGGGTGAACGGTGGAACCGGCGCGGTCGGCAGGCAGAAGGCATCGGCCAGGGCCGAGGCCAGCACCGTCGGCGCCAGGATGGCACACCCGTCGCCCAGGCCTTTTGCGCCGGTCTCGGTGTTCGGGGACGGGGTCACCAGATGATCGATCACCACCGGCGGCAGGTCGGTGGCCAACACCGGGCCGTAGGCCCGCAGGTCGAGCGCCGTCGGCACCCCGTCCGACCGGTAGGCCACCTCCTCCCGGATCGCCGCGCCAAAACCGTGGGCCAGCCCACCGCGCACCTGCCCGTCGAACAGACCGGGATTCAGGACCGTTCCGGCGTCGTGGACGGTGATGTAACGCTCGACCTGCAGTTCGCCCGTGGTGGGGTCCACCTCGACGATGGCCAGATCACACTGGAAGCTGAACGTGAACGAGGTGGAGATCCGGCCCAACTCGTCCGGCGGGCCCAAGTCCGGTGGGGCGTAGACACCGGTCTCCCGGATCGGACCGCCGACACCTTCCGCGTTGTTGGCCAGATCCCAGTGCAGCTGACCGGCCAGCCGCCCCAGTGGCAGCGACCGACTCGACCCAGGGTCGACCACGCGGCCGCCGATCAGCTCGAGGCGGTCACCGTCGACCCCGAACTCGGCCCCGGCCAACGACCGGAGCTTTGCTGCGGCCTTTCTGGCCGCCCGGGCCGAGGCGGACGCCACCGCGGTCGAGAACCGGTTGGCGTAGTTGCCAGAGGTCAGCGTCCACCCGTCCGTTGCGGTGTCCAGGGCGGTACGGACGCGGACCGTGGCCGGATCCAATCCCAGCTCGTCCGCCACCACCTGGGCCGCAACCGTCCGATAGCCCTGACCGCAGTCCGGGCTGTCCAATTGCACCGAGACCGCACCGAACGGATCGACTGAGACGGTGGCGATGGCCCCGGCTCCGGACTTCGGCGATCGGGTGGCGGGCAGATCGGGATCACCGGCCAGGTTCATGTAGCCGAGGTTGTTGCCCGCGCTTTCCACCGAACAGCCCAGCCCGACCCCGACCGGTCGACCATCGGCCCTGGCCCGGGCCGCCCGGGCGATCGCCTCTGGGTAGCCGGCCAGGTCGAGCGCCCGGTCGAGCACCGCCCGGTAGTCGCCGCTGTCCAGCGTCGACCCGGACGGACACGAGTAGGGGAAGGTGGTCACCAGGTTGCGGCGCCGCAGCTCGGCCCGGTCGATGTCGAGCTGCACGGCTGCGGCGTCGAACATGGATTCCAGCGCGTGAAAGAAGGCCGGGGCGCCGAATCCACGGTTGAGCCCGCTCGGCACCTGGTTGGTCAGCACCACCCGGTTGCGAACCGAGAGGTTCGACACGTCGTAGGGGCCGTTGAGCGTTCCGTGCATCCGGTAGAGGCCCGCCGGCTCCGGCGTACGGACGTAGGCGCCGGTGTTCTCCAGCTGATCGACCCGGAGGGCGAGGAGTCGGCCGTCGTCATCAAAGGCGCCGTCGATCGACGTGACGCGCTGACTGCCCGCCGACGAGGCGACGAGGTGTTCGTTTCGATCCTCGACCCACCGGACCGGCCGACCGACCAGCCGAGCCAGGACGGCCACCAACACCAGCGACGGGTACAGGGCCTGCTTCAGCCCAAAGTTGCCACCGATCCGTTCCGGCACGATCAGCCGGATCCGGTCCAGCCCGACCCCGAGCGCCCCGGCCACCACGGTGTGGAGAGCCAACGGCCCGCCGTAGTTGGCCCACAGCGTTGTCCGGTCGAGGTCCGGGTCGTACTCGGCGCAGGCGACGAACGGTTCAAGGGGGAAGGCCGAGCTGCGGGGGAACGTGGCTTCGTATCGGACCACGTGTGCTGCGGTGGCGAACGCATCGTCCGGGTCGCCGTAGGTGAACGATCGGTCGTGGACCACGTTTGTGTCGAGGGCGGGGTGCAGCACCGGTGCACCGCGCTCGGCGGCCTCACCGGGGTCGACGACGATCGGCAGTGGCGTGGCGTCGACCACCACGGCGTCCGCCCCATCCTCGGCCAGGGCCCGGGTGTCGGCAACCACCGCGGCCACCGGCTCACCCCAGTAGCGGATCCGGTCGACCGCCAACGGATGGAACGGCGCACCGGTGGTGAGGATGTTGCCGAGCGGGCGGCAGTGTTCGGCCAGTGTCACGCCGCTGACCACCGCCTCCACTCCGGGCTTGTCCAGCGCCGTCGCACCGTCGACGCCGTCGATGTTGGCGTGGGCGTGGGCGGTACGGACCAACGCAAGCTCCAGCGCTCCGGCCACGGGCACGGTGTCCGCTGCGAAGCGGGCCGTTCCGTCGAGCAGCGCCCGATCAACAGCAGGCAGGGCCCGGCCGACGAACGGGCCATCGACCGATTCCGCCGAGTCGGTCCGGTCGGCTGAACCGCTCATAGCGGAAACGCATCCCGGGCAGGGCCCGGTCCTCTCCGGACGCGACCATGGCCATGCCCGGCCGGGTTCGGAGCGGTCAGCACCAACACGGGGCAAACCTACTGCGATGCTGCGACGAGCACCGAACTCGTCCGAGAAGGCCGGAACGCCGGGTTCTGTCGCCGCGGGCACCGGAGATCCCGCGGCTGAGCTTCCGGTCAGCTCCAGGGGAGGTCGTTGCGGCCGATGGCATTCACCAACCCGTCAACGTGGGAGCGCAGCGTCCAGGCGAAGACCGCGTCATCGGAGACGGACGGCGTCTCGGCGTAGGCGGCCTGCACCACCGCCGAACGAAACTCGTCGAGATCGGTCGGTGCGCCGATCACAGACTCGTACCCCAGCACAAACGACGGTATGTCCTCGGCGAGGAGCAGAGCGGGAACCGGCTCGAGGCCCAGCTCGACCAGCAACTCGATATGGCGTTCATGGTGGGCTTGATACGCCGGCACCTCACGCTCCATCAGTTCGTGGCCCAGACCGGCGTGGAGCCGAACGAGCCGCCGGAGGTCTGTGCCGATCCGACAGAGGAGGCCTCGCACGTCCAGTTCCTCGGCCGACGGAAGATCGAGTTCTCCAATCATCTTCGCCACCAGCCGGTCCTTCAGCTCGTCAAGGTCACGGACGTGGCCGTAGAGGGTGGCATTTCCGACACCCAGGTGTTTGGCCACCCGGGTCATGGTCAGGTCGTCGAGCCCGATTTCCACGCCGGCGGCGATGATCTGATCGAGGCCGACCAGCGGGGGGCGTCCCCGGGACGGGGTTGGCGCAGGCGGCCCGGGCATGGTCATGGTTGGACCGTACCGGCGATGGAACGTGGGTGGCGTACGGTCATCGATTCATCCATCCGTCTCGGCCTCGATCCGCTCGTAGGGCAGACACACCGGTTTGCCGGTCTGGGGATCGGTGAGGACGCTGGCTCGAACACCGAAGACCCGCTCGAGCACGTCGTCGGTCAACACATGGGTGGGATGGCCGTCGGCGGCGATGGAGCCCCGGTCGAGCACGATCATCCGCTCGGCGTATCGGGCGGCGTGGTTGAGGTCATGGATCACGATCACCACGGTGATGCCGTTCTCCTGGTTGAGCTTCCGAGCGAGCTCCAAAACCTCAAGCTGATGGCCGATGTCCAGGAACGTGGTCGGCTCGTCGAGCAGCAGCAACTTCGTCTCCTGGGCCAGCGTCAGGGCGATCCAGGCTCGCTGTCGTTCCCCGCCGGACAGTGCATCAAGCGGTCGGTCGGCAAAACCCAGCATGCCGGTCAAGGTCAACGCCCGATCGACGGCCTTGCGATCCTGGGCTCGCAGCATCCGAAGCGCACCGACATGGGGGAACCGGCCCTGCTCGACCAACTCGCGGACGGTGAGCCCGTGTGGGGCCCTCGGACCCTGGGGCAATATGGACATGCGGCGGGCGATCTCCATGGTGGGGTATTCGGTGATGGCCTTGCCGTCCAGGAGCACGGCGCCGTCCTGGAACGGAATCAGCCGCGCCATGGCCTTCAACAGGGTCGACTTGCCGGACCCGTTCGGACCGCAGAGCGCGGTGATGACACCGGCCTCGATTTCCACGGAGAGACCGTCGACCACCTCGACCTCGCCGTAGCCGATCGAGACCGCTCTGGCCTCCATGACCGAAGGCGCCAGCCCGGTATCGTTCGCGCCGGTGGTGTCCGGGCCGGTGTGGTTGGCGGTCATGGCAGCCTCACAGGGTCATCTTTCGCCGCAGCAGGAGATAGAGGAAGAACGGAGCCCCGAGCAATGCAGTCGTCGCACCGACCGGGAGGCTTCCGGTGAAGGACTCGCCGTCGAGGTAGGTGGTGATCCACCCGATGGTGACGGACCGGGCAACGATGTCCGCCACCAGCAGCAGGAGGGCGGTGAAGACCATGCTCAGCGGGAACTGTCTGCGGAGGTTGCTGCCGGTGCTGAGCCGGGCCGCGTGGGGACCGATCAACCCGATGAAACCGACCGCGCCGACCACCGAAACCGCGCCGGCCGTGAGCGCCGCGGCCAGGACGAGCAGAGCCAGCCTGGCCCGCTCCACCCGGAGCCCGAGCCCGCGGGCGACGTCGTCGCCCAGTTGCAGCACGTTGGCCCAGCCGATGGCCAGGATGCTGATCGGCAGGGTCACCGCGGCGATCGGCCAGATCGTGTGGAAGTGGCTCCACACCCGGCCGCCGGTGGAGCCGACCGTCCACTGGACCACCCGCCGCGTGTCGTAGTCCCCGCTGCGGACCAGCAAGAGGCTGGCCAGGGAGGAGACGATGCTGGCGACAAGTACACCGATGAGGATCAGCCGCATCGGATCGACCTCACCAAAACGAGACCGGCTCAGCCCGTACACCGCTGCTCCGGTGGTCAACCCGCCGACCATCCCGACCAGTGGGATCGGAAGCCCGGAATCGGCGCCGGCGTCGCCGTACGCCGCATCCGGGATCAACACGATGTACGCGGTGATGGCCAGCACGGCACCGCCGGTCACCCCGAGCAGCCCCGGTTCGGCCAGCGGATTCCGGGTGATCGACTGCAGCAGGGCACCGGCCATGCCCAGCATCGCCCCGGCCAGCACCGCCACCAGCGCCCGGGGCAATCGGAGGTTCATGACAATGGTGTCGTGGGCATCGCTGGCCGGGGACCCGGCCAGCGCCCGGAAGGTGTCGGCCACGCCGATGTCGGCGGAACCGACGGCGATGTGGACCCCGATGAGCAGCGGGATGGTCACCAGCCCCCCGAGCAGGACGGGCCAGAAGAACCGCACCGCAAACGGTCGGGTGGTCGGCCGGATGCCGGCCTCGACGAGGTGGAACGGCTCAGCCAACCGCCTGTCCCATCCGCAGGCGACGGAGCACGTACAGCGCGATCGGGGCGCCGACCAGGGTGGTGAAGACACCAACCGGAAGTTCGGCCGGCCGGAGGACCTCCCGGGCCAACAGGTCGGCGCTTACCACCAGCGCTGCGCCGAACAACGCGGCGATGGGCAGGACCTGGCGGGAGTCCGTGCTGCCGAGCAGCCCTCGGGCCAGGTGCGGCGCGATCAGCGCGACGAACCCCACCGGCCCGCAAACCGAGATCACCGCGGCGTTGATGGCGATGGCAACAAGAAAGATGGCGGTCCTGGCCCGGACCACGTTCAGCCCGAGACCTTCGGCCAGCTCGTCACCGAGCTGCAGCAGGTTCAACACCCGACCGAACAGCATCGCGATCGGCATGCCGACCGCAACCCAGGGCAGCATGATGCGGACATGCTGCCAGTCCCGGCCGATGATGCTGCCGATCAGGAACCGGGTCAACCGTCGGAGGTTGTTGGGATCGGCCAGCACGATCACCGTGGTGATGAGCGCGCTGAAGAAGGCGCCAAGCGCGGCGCCGATCAGGATCATCCGTATCGGATCGGTGGTCAGCCGGGTTGCGCCGAGAATGATCGCCCCGGCGACCAGTCCCCCGAGGAGCGCAAAGAACGGCAACGTTCCGACGGGGATCGGCACGGCGAACACGATGATCACCGCCACGGCCAGCGCGCCACCGGCCGACACGCCAAGAAGCGTTGGTTCGGCGAGCGGGTTTCCCAGCGCGTCCTGAAGCATGACGCCCGAAACGCCGAGGCCCGCTCCCGCCAGGAGACCGACCAGCATCCGGGGCAACCGAACCTCGGTGACGACGACCTGCTTGATGCGGTCGTCGCCGCCGGTGAGCAGAATGTCGACGACCTCACGGGCGCTGATGGCGGTCTGGCCGATCATCACCGCCAGGATCGACACGACCAGTACCAGCACCGTCAAGACGGTCCCCGAGATCACGACCCGCCGCCAGCGGGCGGCCGCGACCTCGGGAGCGTCGAGATCCTCGTTCGCCGGAGCGTCGAGGAGGGTGGTCACCGGATCAGTTCGAGGCCAGGATGTCTGCCACCTCGTCGTCGGTCAGCGGCTCCGGGAAGAGGTCCGGGTAGGCCAGCGGCATGACGTAGTCGACGTACAGCTCGAACACGATCGGATGCGACGGCCGGGCGTATGCCTTCTCCACCCGAACGAACCGGTCGTTCTTGACGGCGCTCAGCTCGGCGCCGATCGGGTTGGCGGTCAGCGCCTCCATCGCAGCGGTCGGATCGGAGTAGGACGGCTCCCACTCGACCAGGATGACGTCTGGATCGACCTCCAGCAAACCTTCCAGACCGAGCTCGTACCACTGACCGCCGAGGTCAACGGCTCCCTCACAGGCCTCCTCCGGCTGGAGGAACTGGCAGCTGATCCCGCCGTCGTTGAACCACCAGGCGTTGCCGGTCTCGTCGTTCTCGAAGCCGTTGAAGATGGTCAGTTCGCGGCCACTGGCGATGCCGTAGGCCGTTGCCCGATCGATCAGCGCCTCGTTTCGGGCGGCGACCTCTTCCGAGGTGCCGAACAGCTTGGAGAGCTCGTTGACGTCGTAGAAGTACTCGTCGATCTCGGTGAACTCCCAGTCGCTGCCCTCGATATAGACCGTCACATCGGCACCGATCGTCTCCTCCGCCCACTCGCCGGCGATGACCAGGTCAGGCTCCAAGGCGACGATCTGCTCCCAATCCGGCCCATCGTCGTTCGAGCTGATGACCTCGATCCCGGCGTCCGGGCCGTAGACCCCCTCGGCCAATGCGACGTCGATGGCGCCGGTGGCGATGAGATCGGCACCGACGTACGCCGCCTTTCCGGTGCCGTCGTTCCAGAGGGCAACGACCCGCTCCGGCCGCGATTCGAACGTCAGCTCCCGGCCCCTGCTGTCCACGATGGTCACGGGGAAACCCTCTTCGGTGTCGGCCATCGCGCTGGAAGACCCGTCGTCGTGATCCTCCGCAGAGTCGGCGTCGTCGGTCCCGGCGTCGTCGGTCCCGGAATCGGCAGCACCGTCGTCGGTCTCCGCCGTGGCCGATGCGGACGTGGAGCCGGAGGCTTCGTCGGCGGAGCCGTCGCTCCCGCACGCAGCGGCAACCAGTGCCAGCACCATCAGTACGGCCAATGCGGGCCATGCCGAACGAGCTCTCGATCGGGTGGAAGGGGTTGTTGCGCTCATGATCGCCGGTCCTCGCCTCTTGTTGTCCTGCCGAAGTGTCCTACTGAAGTTAGGAGTAGTTTATTTGCAATATATTGGCGACTTATAGAATTACCGACGACTTTTCGGATATTCGGACGGCCAGTAAACTCTAGGCGAGTGGGCCTGCCGCCCACTTATCGGCGGGCGCAGGGACGGCCGCCGCCTCGGCGGCCGAAGAACGTCCGGACCCGCCAGATCAGACGGTCCGCAGCGTCTCGGTGTTGCCGTCGACGCTGAGGATCTGACCCGAGACGTACCGGGCGCCCGCTGAGAGCAGCCATGCGCACGCCTCGCCGATGTCCTCGCCGGTGACAAAGGTCTGCATGGAGACCTGGCGCTGGTAGGCGTCGGTGACCGCATCAATGGTGGCGCCGGAGGCCGCCGCCTCCCGTTCGATCACGCCGTCCATCCTCGGGCCGCCGACCGTGCCGGGGCAGACGGCGTTCACCCGGATCCCCCGCTCCCCCAGTTCCATGGCCCATGTCTTGGTCATGCCGACCACCGCCCACTTGGACGCCACGTAAGGGGTGCGCAGCGGGTAGCCGTAGATCCCCGCGGTGGAAACGATGTTGACGATCGAGCCGCCGGACGACAGCAGCGGAACGGCCCGGGCGGTGCACCGGAACGTGCTGCCGACGTTCACCTGCACACACCGGTCGACCGCAGACGGGTCGAGGTCTTCAACCCGGCCTGTCGGACCGGCGATCCCGACGTTGTTCACCAGACCATCCAGCCCACCCATCGTCACCACAGCCGCAGCGAACAGCTCGGCGACCGCCGCTTCATCGGCAACGTCGAGATGTGTGTCCACCTGGGTGTCCGGATCGATGTCGACCGTGAACACCTGTGCCCCATGGCCCCGGGCCACCGAGGCGATCGCCGCGCCGATCCCCCGACCGGCACCGGTGACAACAATCCGTTTCCCGTCCAGCACCGAAGTCACGCTACTGGGCATCCGCTCCCCTGGCGGCGATGACCGACGTGGGCCAACCGAGTTCGAGGCCCCCGATACGGCCATGCAAGGGCTCGGCCACCGCGGTCGGCGTCGAGCGATCCGACAGCGGCAATGCGTGTCGAGCGGCGCGGCCTGGTCTAGAAGACGAACTCCGGGAGGTGCTGATCCCCGTGGAGGAGCGAGTCTCGCCGTAGCGCGGGGCCGGCTTCCCGGAGTTCGTCGACGCTCTGCACACCGACCAGCCGCATTGCCCGGTCGAACTCCGCGGTGAGGATCTCGAACGCCCGGGTCAGCCCGGCGTAGCCGCCCGCCCCCAGACCGGCCGCGGTGACCCGGCCGATGCCGACGGCCCGCAACCCGTGGCTGAGGGCGATCAGCACATCCGTACCGTTGCGGATGCCGCCGTCCATGAAGAACTCCAGCTCGGTGTCCCCGACCTCGGGCATCTCCTGCTCGACGATGTGCAACACCGGCGGCACCCGATCCTGTTGGCGGCCGCCGTGGTTCGACCAGACGACCGCGGTGGCCCCGAGCTCCTCGGCCTGGCGGGCGTCCCGGGCGCAGTGCACACCCTTCACGATGAGAGGTTTGTCGTCACCCCACGCCTCCTTCACCCAGCCGAGGTCGCTCCAGGTGATGGCGGACGCCCCCAGCTGGGTCCCGATGTCGGTGTAGGGCAGCGGGTTGCCGTCGGCATCGAGGGCGTTGACGAACTCCATCAGGCCACCGTCTGCAAAGTACTGGGCCAGGAACGGCAGCCGGGTCACGAACTGTGGCCCCACGGCCAGCCGGCGGGCGGCAAGCCCGACCATCTCCGGGACCGACTTCCCCGCAAACGGTGCCATGACGGCCATCGGTTTCATCCGCTCGTGGCGAGCCCGGAAACCGGAGACACCGGTGTCGATCGTCAGCACAAGCGCACCGAAACCGGCGTCTCGTGCCCGGGCGATGGTCCGAAGGGCGGTTTCCTTCCCACCGAGCAGGTACAGCTGGAACCAGCAGTCCCCGGATGACGCCGCGGTCACCTCCTCCATCGGGGTGCCGGACAGGGTTGACTGAGCCATCACGGTGCCGAAGTCCCCGGCGACCCGGGAGGCAACCGCATCACCGGACGGGGTGAGCGTGCAGAGGCTCCCGACCGGTGAGATGTACCACGGCACCGCCATGTCGAACCCGACGGCGGTGGTGGACATGTCGACCGATTCGAACCGCAACGCGCTCTTTGCGGTCACCATCGACTGCTGGAACGCCTGGACGTTCCCCCGGGCGGTGATCTCGTCATCCGCCGCGCCCCGGAAGTACTCGAAGGCGATCGGCGGTATCCGTTTGTCGGCCAACCGCCAGAGATCGGCCGTGGTGAGGGCATCCGCTATGCGCCGTTCCTGTCGCTTGCTCATGACCTCTTCCTATCGGCTCGCAACATGATTCATCACCCCGGTTGTAGCGTGCCAGACCCGCCGCCGAAGGTCCATGTCGGGCGCCGACGCGATCGGCCGACGATTCTCCGCCGGGTCTGGACGCACTAGGCTCGGCTGGCGGCGATCGGGCCGGGATCACGACGGGAGGATGCGATCGGCATGGGAGAACTCGCAGCCACCCATCCGGGGGCCAGGGGCGGATTCACGGTGGCCGGCGACAGCGCCACCTCGCCGATCGAGACGATGTACGCCGCGGGCCTGACCGACGGGCTGCCGGTGGTTCCACCCACCGAGGACCTGGTGGCGGCCATGCTCGACGGCGGTCCGTGGCGGGCCGACGAGCACCTTCTGGTGGAGACCACCCGGGACACGGTGGTCACCGCCTATCAGGCCGCGGTCTGTGCCGTCATGGCCGGCGCCCTACCCCGGTACTTCCCGGTGATCGGCGCCGCACTGCAGGCCATGGGTGACCGCCGTTTCTTCCTTCACGGGCCGACCACCAGCACCGGCGGGGCGACGATCATGATCGTGGTCAGCGGGCCGGTCGCCGACACCATCGGTCTTCAGGGCAAGGACAACCTGTTCGGTCCCGGATTCCGGGCCAACGCCACCATCGGCCGAACCGTCCGCCTGGTCCAACTCCACTGCCTCTCGGCGCTGCCCGGAGCGCTCGACCGATCGACACAGGGATGGCCGGGCAAGTTCAGCCTCTGCTTCACCGAGCATCTGGAGCTCAGCCCCTGGGAACCCCACCACGTCAACCTCGGCTTTCAACCGGACCAGTCGACGGTCACGGTGTTCGCCGCAGAATCCGGGCACAACGTCGTCAACCACGGCACCGCGGACCCGGAGGCGCTGCTCTCCACCTTCGCCGACGCCATGGCCGCCCTCGGCAGCTTCAGCCCCGGCCGCTCCGTCGTTGTGTTCGCTCCGGAACACGCTGCAAGGCTCTCGACGCTGACCCGGCGCGAGGTTCAGGAGTTCCTCTTCGAACACGCGGTGCGCGACCTTGCGACCCTGAAACGGACCGGCAAGATCGAGGACGATCCGACCGCCGATGTGGATTGGGGCGGCCGATGGCAGCCCCAGGGCGACACCACCGTTCATTCCGGTGATGAGGAGATCCTGGTCCACCGAGGCTGGTCGGCCGACGACATCCTGGTCCTGGTCGGCGGTGGACCGGCGGGCGGCCACTCCATGTTCTTTCCCTCCTGGAGCAGAGGGCGTAGCGTTGATTTTGTGACCCGAGAAGTCGTGACCGGAGTGAGCCAGGCATGAGCGACGTGCCGGACGGCCTATTGCTGCTCGACCCTCGACCGCCGCTGGTCACCACCGACCACGGCCTGGCACCGCGGCTTGAAACGCTGGACGGTGCGGTGATCGCCCTGGTCCACAACGGCAAGACCCACGGCCGGGAACTGATGGAGCTTGTTGTCGAGGAGCTTCGGGAGCGGTGGTCGATCGCGGAGGTCATCCATCTCGGACCGCCAAGCCCCGGTTACGGCGGCCACCCGGACGAGGCCAAGCCGACCGCCGAAGCGGCGATGGCCGCCATCTCCGCCGTCGGCGATTGAGGAAGCTGCTCGTCGGGCAGTGTGTTCGACGCCATCATCTTCGAAAAGCTGGGGGTGCCCGCAGTGCCGATCATCACCCGGCCGTTCGCCCCCACCGCCGC
>JBCCGJ010000018.1:0-34292 GCA_039029335.1 Actinomycetota bacterium
CGGTGTTCACGGTCGCTTCGGTTGCGCCAGGAAGACGACCTTCTTCCATCGTGGTCGATTTCACGTTGCAATTCTAGGTTCTAAAACCTAAATTTTAGGTAGCGAAACCTAAAGAAGCATCATGACTGCCTTGACCATCGACCTTGAACACCTGCGCCGGCCCGGCTGGTCACCCCGCGAGGCGGAGCACGCGGCACTTGTCGCCGAGTTCGTTCGCCTGCTCATGAACGAGCACGATTTCGACACCCTCCACCAACGCTTCGGCTCCAGCGCCTACCTCCAGCACAACCACGGCATTGCCGACGGCCTCGATGGTGTCCTGACCACCGTGGGCAACCTGGTGAAGCGGTTCCCGGATTACGGCTACGACGTGAAACACATCCTTGTCGACGACGACATCGTCACCTTCCACTCCCACGCCACACTTCGGAAGGCCCACCGGGGCAACGATCGGAAGGGCTTTAACATCACCGATCGGTGGCGGGTGGTCGATGGACAGATCGTCGAGCACTGGGACTCAATCCAGCCGATGGACCTGTTCGGCAGGGTCTACTCGCTCTTCACCGGCGGAACGGTCCGGAACAAAAACGGCACCTACTGAGCGACCGGCGGTACCCACCCGATGCTGACCGAGTCGTTCCACCTCGGGTGATCGAAATCCCGGACGTCCGGGCCGCCGGCCAGGACCGACCGCAGGTTGGTCATGAAGTAGATCCAGCAGCTGCGACAGTTGAGATGCATCCAGGCCCGCTCCGGGTCCTCGGTTGGGCAACCGGTTTGATGGAGTGCCACCTCGGTTGCACCGTCGAGCTCCCGGAACCGAACGGTGACCGTACATTCCCCGAAGGTGAACGCAACGAGGCGGTCCGGCTCGACGGCCAGGATCTCACCGCCGTGGCGATAGTCGTGGACATACTCGAAGTGGTAGGTGTCGCCGGGGCCGTACACCTCGTCGGCGGACCGTTGGACGCCATCCGGCGTGGTGAAGGTTGCCCGACCGACGTAAAACGACTCCATCCCGGCGGCGGTGGCGAACCGGCGAAACACCTCGTCAAGCGGCGCCAGGTAGTACATGTGGACATGGAACTGGGTCCAGTCGTAACCGGTCACGGCCCCTCCTCGCTCGATGCGTGATCGATGTCGGTCTTCTTTGGTTTGCTGATGCTGTCCGGCGGTCACTCCGCGGCCAGGAGCCGCTGATAATCGTCCCAGGTGTCAACGTCGAGCGGCAGTTCCCCGTCCACCGCCACATGCTCCGCCCGGAAACGTCCGGATTCGAGCAGCTTCCACACCGCCTTGTCGCCGTGGAGATCGGCCAGCGCCGGAAACGTGGACCTGGCGAACCAGAACGGGTGACCGAGACCGTCGGTGTAGTCAACAACCGCAACCTCGGCACCGGTCGACGCAACCGCCAGGAGACCATCGACCGCGGCCGGCGGGATGTCGGGCTGGTCACCGAGAAACAGCAGAAACCCGTCGACCGACCGGTCAACGGCGTCGAGCGCGGCAACGATTGACGACGAACAGCCCTGGGTGTGGTGAACGCTGTCGACCACGGTCAACCCGTCCAGATCGACCCCCGCCCGGACGTCCTCTCCCGCGCCGCCGAGGGCGATGATGGCCTGGCCGAATCCGAACCCCCGCACCCCGTCCAGCGTGACCGACAGCAGGGTGGATCCCCGATACGGCAGGAGCTGCTTCGGCCGACCGAGACGGCGAGACGACCCGGCCGCAAGGACGATCGCGGCCACGGTCAGCCGGGACACCGGCGGTGCCGCCGAGGACTGCGGCGCTGTCGAATCCGCTCCGGACATGACCCCAACTCTAGCCCTGTGCCCGTTTCGGCCGCCGCCCGAGGCGGCAACTATAGTAACGCCGATGTTCGGGATCGCGTTGAGTGTTGCGGCCTGCCTGCGAGGCGGCACACGGGTCGACGTGGCCTGGAATCTCGACCCGGATCGCACGCCGCGGTTCGATCCCGCTGATGCGGTGGCCATCACCCCGGGCGGCGGCAAGCTCGGCGGACTCCTCGGGGGTGCGATCGACAGCAGGCTGGTCGAGATGGCCGCGGTCAACGCCGAAAACGGGCGGGTGATCACTGTCGAGCTCGACCAGCTCGAGGCAGACGCCGTCGGCGCTGCGCCCGGCACGGTCCTGCGGATCATGCTGGCCCCGGCCGACACCCTGCCAGAGAACCTGTGGGCCCATCTGATTGAGCGGACGCCGATCGGTGTCGATGCGGAACTGGATGGAGATCGAGTCACGGCGTCCACCCTGATCGAAGCGGGCCCGGACGGTGGCCCGGTGACATTCGACGACGCGTCCGTCGTGACCCGCTGGCGGCCGACGCCCACGCTGGTGGTGATGGGTCCCGGTCCGATCGCCGCCGCGGTTGCCCGGGCCGGAGTGTTCGTCGGCTGGCAGGTTGAGCACTACGGCAATCCGGAGCCGGCCATCGGTCTGGCCGCCACCCTCTCCCCCATCGACGGACTGGTTGTTGTGGGCCACGACACCGAAGCGGCCGGCCGGGTGCTCCAGGCGGCCCTTGGCTCTCGGGCCGGGTACATCGGCTCCATCGGACCGATGGCCCTGCAGGAGGCCCGCGGCGACTGGCTGGCGTACCGGGGTGTCACCGAAACCGGCCGTATCCGGGGTCCGGCGGGCATCGACATCGGCGCTCGTCGTCCGGAGGAGGTTGCCATTGCGGTGACCGCCGAAATGATCGCCGCCATCAACCCGGGGTAGAATGCGGTATGCACGCGAACGAGGAACCGGTTGGCAACGTCTGGGCCACGGAGGACAACATCCCGACCGGCTGGACACCGGAGGGGACCACCGACGGCGCGGCCGACGCGATCGCCGATCAGATTGACTGCAGCCCCACCAAGGTCTGCCGGAACGCCCGTGACTTCACCTTCGACGGCATCGGTGACGAAGACGAGGACCTCGCAACGTCCTGGCGGCGGCTGCTGAAGCAGGAGGGTAAGTTCTCCGAGAGCGCACCGTCGGTCCGGGAACTGGTGCTCGGCACCGCCGATCGGCCCACCGAGTAGCGGGTGGCGGTACAGGGGGCGCCGGAGACCGTCGCCGAGCTGCAGGAGCAGCTGCGGTCGGTTGGTTATCTGGCGGATCGGGGGCTGGCAACGGCAACGCTGATCGGCCTTCGGCTTGGGCGCCCGATCCTGCTCGAAGGCGAGGTCGGGGTCGGCAAGACCGAGCTGGCGAAGTGCCTGGCCCAGATCGGTGGTCGACAGCTGATCCGCCTGCAGTGCTACGAGGGGATCGATACCAACCAGGCCCTCTACGAGTGGGACTACGCCAGGCAGATGCTCCACGTCCGGGCGCTGTCGGAGCGGGAGCTGTCCGACGCCTCCACCATTTCCGGCCTGTACGGGCCGGACTTCCTGCTGGAGCGGCCGCTGCTGCAGGCCATCCGGGCCGGTGACCGGGCGGTGCTCCTCGTCGACGAGATCGACCGGGCCGACGACGAGTTCGAGGCGTTCCTGCTCGAGCTGCTCTCGGACTTCCAGATCACGATTCCCGAGGTCGGCACGGTGGCCGCCGAGCAGAAGCCGATCGTTGTGCTGACCTCCAACCGGACACGGGAGCTGCACGATGCGCTGAAGCGTCGCTGCCTCTACCACTGGATCGGCTATCCAACCGCCGAGGAGGAGTTGGCCATCGTCAAGGTGCGGGCCCCCGACGCGGCGGACACCGTCGCCGGCAAGGTGGTCAACGCCGTCCAGCGGCTGCGGGACATGGACCTGGCAAAACCGCCAGGCATCGCCGAAACCCTGGACTGGGTGGACGCCCTCGGTGTGGTCGGCCACGACGACCTGACCCGGGAGGCGGTGGCGGACACCATCGGCTCGGTGATAAAGGACCGGGACGACCTGGAGACCGTCGACGCGGAGCTGGACCGCATCGTCAGCTGACGTGGCCGAGCAGGACACGGCCGCCGGTGGTGCGGCGGTTGACCCCCAAGCGGTCGGCATCGTGGAGCGATTCGTCGAGTTCGGCGCGGAACTTCGCCGCCATGGCCTACCGGTCGGCAGCGACGACGTGCTCACGTTCTGTCGAGCCACGGCCGAGCTGACCCCGAGCGATCAGGAAGACGTGTTCTGGGCAGGCCGGACCACGCTGGTCCACCGGCGGGATCACCTGCCGATCTACGACGAGGTCTTCCGTCAGTTCTTCCTCCATTTACCGGGGCCAAGGGGCGGCGAGGAATTCAAGGAGAAGCTCCGCTCCCAGGGGCTGCACGGGACGCTGGAGGTCCCGGATGCCGAACCGGGCGAGGAGGCGAGCGACGACAAACCGCTCACCCTCGGCCTGCAGGCGGCGTCGGTCGAGATCGAACGGGACAAGCGGTTCTCGGCCTGCACGCCGGAAGAGCTGCAGGCGGTGCGCCGCATCATCAACCGGATGAGATTGGAGCCACCGCTCCGGCGAACCCGTCGACGCACCCCGGACCAGTCCGGCCCGATGCTGGACATTCGACGCATGGCCCGGGAGTCCATGCAGGTCCGTAACAACGCGCCGACGCTTCGCCGTCTGCACCGCAAGCAGAAGCCCCGACCCCTTGTTTTGATCCTCGACGTGTCCGGCTCCATGGCCGACCACTCCCGCAACCTGCTCCAGTTCGCCTATTCGATGCGGCGGGCGGCCCGCAAGGTCGAGGTGTTCTGCTTTGGCACCCGCCTGACCCGCATCACACCTGCGCTCGACCGCCGCAACCCGGACGATGCCATGCGGCTTGCCGCGGCCCGGGTTCTCGACTGGGACGGCGGCACCCGGATCGGCTGGTGTCTTGACGACTTCGTCCGCCGATTCGGCAGGCGTGGGGTCAGCCGAGGGGCCACGGTCATCATCTGTTCAGACGGGCTGGACCGGGGCGATCCGGCCCAGTTGGCCGAAGCGATGGAACGCCTCCAGCGGCTCTCCCACCGGATCGTCTGGGTCAATCCGCTCCGGGGTGACGACACCGCCATGCCCGCCACACTGGGTATGGCGGTTGCCGGACCCTTCATCGACGAGCTGGAATCCGGCCACAACCTAGCCAGCCTGGAAACATTTGCGGCCAGACTGCCCGACATCGGATGATCTACTGATGCGTTGGAGCGTTTCCATTCAGGCCGAGGGCGACCGCCCGCTCGAACTCGAGGAGGTCGTTGCCCTGGCCGACGCGGTGGCGCCGCTCGGCGGCATCGCCTCCGGGGTTGGCGCCATGGCCTACGGTGCCCAGATCGTCATTGAGGCGGGGTCGGCGGACGAGGCGGTCGAGCTGGCAATCCCCGCGTTCGAGCAGGCCGCAGCCACCGCCGAACTGCCGGCGTGGCCGGTGACCAAAGCCGAGGTCATCGGTGAGGAGGACGATTTCGAGGTTCCCGGCTTCGATGACGTCGAATCGGAGACCGGCTTCGGCCCCGGGGAGGACCGGTGATCCGGCTCGGGTCGTTGGCGGGCTATCCGTTCGAGGGACCGCGTGTTCTGGGCGGGTGGAACCCGCCGACCAGTGCCGCGGTGTATGCCATTCTCTACCGGGCGGACCCGGACGGGAAGCCGCACGACTTCGCCGTGATCGACATCGACCACGCCGACGACCTCAGCCAGGCCGGTCTCCCCTTCCGCCATCCCCGGGCGAAGTGCTGGGAGCAGCGGGCCGGTGACCGGTGGAAGCTGCACATCTGCACCTACGAGGTCCCCGGCGGTACTGCGGCCCACCGGGAGCAGATCGTCAAGGAGCTGCTGGCCGTCTACAAGCCGGGGTGTGCCCCGGACCAGTACGACCAGGCGTGGCAGGACGACTGGATTCAGAGCTATCGGGCGCCGACCACCGGCCCGCTCACCACAAACCGGGATCGTCCGGAAGGCACGGACTAACCGGCGCCTGGTACGCCCTAGTCGGGGTGGTAGCCCACGCCTTCGTGGAGCCTGCTCCGGCGGCGACCCATTGCGGGCACAGCAGGCTCGGGCTCTTTGTCCTCCGGCTCGGGCTGGTAGGTGGCACCACTGACGATGCCTTCCGCCATGCCGTACAGCAGTGGCAGCGCACCGGCCACCACACCGCCGGTGTTGTTGATCCGTTCGACACCGGGCTCGATCACCTCGGCGTCCCGCTTGATCTTCCACACCAGTTGAGCGCACTCCTCCAGGAGTCCGGCGATTCGGGTCAGCTGACTGCCGACGATGAACAGGTAGCCGGCAAGACCGGCGATGAGCACGGCGATCAAGATCACCGACAGCGTTACAAGCGTGGTCACAGTCGCACCTTCTCCAGTACTCGTCCGAGGAACAGGTGGTGCTCAAGGCCTTCGGCCAGCACGGCGTCGACCTGCTCCGCGGTCTCGGCGATCAGCGCCGTGTCCGCGGTGTTGGCCGACGCCCGCTCCAGGGTGTCCTTGATGAGCCGGACCCGCTGCTCGATTGTTCTGACCAGCAACACCAGCATGGTCAGCAGCGCAACAACGGCCAGGACAACAACAAACCCGCCGATGATCGCACCCCACCACAGGTTCTCCTGTGTGTCGGTCAATGCCAGGATCATGTCAGCCTCCCAACTTGGCCCGGCCCCGGGCCAGGCCGGCCACGATGGCGCCGGCCGATTCAATGGTGTCGTTCAGCCCCGACAGTGCCGAGGTGTTGGTGACGGCCTGCTCAAGACCGTCGTTGATGTCCGTGGCCCGATTCCCGATGGACCGGGCCAGCAGCAGGATCGGTACCACCAGTGCGACAACCGCCAGCACAACGATGATCCCGATCACATACCCGATGGTCCATCCGGTGGTCGATCCCTCCTGCGCAAACAGCATCAGCATGGCCGCACTCCCCTTCCGTACCTACCGCTCCGGTCCCGGTGCATTCCGGCCGACATCATTCGATCGAGTCCGCAAAGTCGCGGACCGGTTGTAGCTTCGCGTTGACCGACGGCAGGGCGGTCGGCACGGTGGACGTCCGGTCCACTACTGCGTTGACCCCGCCGACCACCTGCTCCAGCGTTTGGTCGACCGCCCGAAGGTGCATCACCACCCGGAACAGCCCGAGGGCCGCGGCGGCGATGATCAACCCGGCGATGATGACGGTTACCCAGGCAACCAGTGGCATGGTTCAACTCCCCTTTTTGTCATCGGTCCCGGCCGCAGCCGGGCGAACGGCGCTCACGGCAGAAGCTTTCCGACGGAGCCCGCATACCGGACCGCGCCGTCCGCCACCTCGCCGATCGTTCGATCGGTGGTGGCCAGCAGGTCAGGCGTGGTCTCCAGTTCTCCGGCCAGAGCACCACCGCCGGCCAGGATGTCGTCGCTGGCCTTGCGGATCCGCTCCAGGGCGGCCAGCACCCGATTGAGCAGGGTCAGGGCCACCGGCACAACCACCAGCAGCAGAACCAGGTTTCCGATCCACCACAACATGACAGCTCCTCTCAGACCAGGTCCGGGTCGTACGGCAGGAAGAATCGACGAAACACCCGCAGCAGCGCCATCCTGGCTGCTCGGATGCCGATGGCCAGGCCACCGGCGCTGGACGATGCAGCCATCGCCACCTGGCTGGGATCTCGGCCGCTCTGGATCGCCGCCAACCGGTTCTGCACGTTGGTGGCGAAGTCGGCCAGGAGGACCGAGGTGATGTCGGCCACAAGGCCTCGGCCGTACTGAGCGGCCGGACCGGACAGCTGCAGGTCCATGGAGACCCCGACTTTGGTGCCGGTTGGTGTCTCGTCCATGTCGGCGTTGAGCAGCAGTGCGGCCTGACCGCGGCCCTTCTTGTCCGCACCGTTTGCGTCAACCACGATGGTGTGGGCATCGGGGTCACGATCGGTGATCTTGGCGTTGCCGTCGAACTCCAGCTTGACCGGGCCGAGGCCGATGGCAACGATGCCCCCGTAATGGTCCTCGCCCAGTTCCTCGGTCAGCTCCGTACCGGGCAGGCAGGAAGCCACCTGGGGGATGTCTTCGAAGAACTTCCAAACCGTTTCCAGCGGCTGGTCGACCTCGAACTGGTTGGTGATCTCCATCAACGGCTCCCTTCGGCCTGTTGCCGCTCGAACGTGGCCCGGCAGCCCGGGCAACAGAAGTAGTAGGTCTCCTCGCCGACCTGGAACGGGTGGGCGGACGGTCCGACCTCGACGGTCATCCCGCAGATCGGATCGGTTGCGGTCTGGACCGCCGGGGCGCCCACCGACACCTCTTGTGTGAAGGCACCCTCGGCCCGCAGCTGGACCAGCTCGGCCAGGATGGCCACCGCCACCTCTTTGTGGGTGGTCCGGCCGAGGTCCAGCCCGGCCGGCATCCGCAACGCGTCCAAGGCACTCTCGTCGACGGCCTGATCCCGGAGGAACGTCCGGATGGTGTCCGCCCGCTTCCGGGAGGTCACCACCCCGACGTAGGCCGGGGACGCCTTCAGCGCAGCGGTCACCACGTCTTCGTCGCCGTGGCCCTGGGTTGCGACAACCACGATCGAGTGCTCGGCCAGCAGCCCTTCGCTGAACCGCGCCCCTTCGACCAGCTCGACGTTCCAGTCCAACTGGCTCGCCAGCAGTGACAGGGTGGCGGCCATCGGCGAGTTCCCGACGATGACAAGGTGGGGTACGGCCATGACGGGCTCCAGGTAGATCTGCAGGGCACCGTCGCTCTGGCAGGACATCGCCACCGCCGTTGTGCCCTGCGGTAGGTCGCCGAATCGGTCGTCATCTCCGAGGGCCAGAAGACGGGGGGTGCCGGCCTCCAACGTGGCGATGGCCTCCCGGACAAAGACCGGCTCGGCACAGGCGCCGCCGATCCAGCCGTGGATCTCTCCCGACGCGGTGTAGATGGCCCGGGAACCGTGCTGACCCGAGGACGGACCTTCGCGCCAGACCACGGTGGCCAGCACAAAAGGTTCGCCGCGGCGGGCGAGGTCAACGGCGCGCTCGAGCACGCCCCAGCCTTCGACGGCCCGGTTGCCGTTCAACGCCCGGACCTCAACTGCTTGTCCTCATCGGTGGTGCCCCGGATACGTCGTGGCGTTCGTTGATGGCCTCGTAGACCCGGTCGGGCAGCAGTGGCATGTCGATGTTGCGGACCCCGGTGCCCTTGAGCGCGTCCATGACCGCGTTGACAAAAGCAGCGGGCCCGCCGACGGTGGCGCACTCCCCGATGCCCTTTGCCCCGATCGGGTGGTGGGGGCACGGGGTGACCACCTCATGCAGCTCGAACCCGGGGGTCTCCCAGGCCGTGGGGAGCAGGTAATCCATGTAGTTGGACCCGATGCAGTTGCCATCCTGGTCGAACGTGATGAACTGCATGTTGGCCATGGCGTACGCCTCGGTGAGTCCGCCCATGATCTGGCCCTCGACGATCATCGGGTTGATACGGACGCCACAGTCGTCGACGGCGACCACCCGCAGCACGTCCCACACCCCGGTCTCCGGATCGATCTCGACCGTGGCGATGTAACAGGCGAACGGCCACGTCAGGTTCGGCGGGTCGTAGTAGGCGTTGTTCTCCAGGCCGGGCTCCAGACCGTCCGGGACGTTGGAGTAGGCGGCCATCGCACACTCCTGGATGGTGACCCCCCGGTCCGGAGCACCCCGGACGTGGAACCGGCCGAGCTCCCACTCGATGTCCTCCTCGGACACCTCCAGCAGGTGGGCGGCGATCTTGCGGGCCTTGGCCCGGATCTTGCGGGAGACCATGGAGACCGCCGCACCGGCCACCGGCGTTGAACGGGAGGCGTACGTGCCCATCCCGAACGGTGCGGTGTCGGTGTCCCCCTCCTCGACCACGATGTCCTCGGCCGGAATACCAAGCTCGTGGGCCACGATCTGGGCCCAGGTTGTCTCGTGTCCCTGCCCCTGGGTCTTTGCCCCGGTTCGCAGAATCGCCTTGCCGGTCATGTGGACCCGCAGCTCCGCCGAATCGAACATCTTGATGCCGAGGATGTCGTACTCCCGGCTGTTGCCGGCCCCGAGCGGCTCGGTCATCGTCGAGATGCCGATGCCGAGCAACCGGCCCCGCTTCGCCGCCTCCTCCTTCTGTTTGAGGAAGTCCTGGTAGCCGATGGCCTCCAGCCCGATGTCCAGACACTTCTCGTACTGGCCGGAGTCGGTCAGGAACCCGAACGGGGTTCGATGAGGAAAGTCGTCGTCCCTGACCAGGTTGACCCTGCGGAACTCCGCCTGGTCCATACCGAGATCGTCGGCCGCAGCCTGCACCATCCGTTCCTGGAAGTACATAGCCTCGGTCACCCGGAACGAACACCGGTAGGCGACCCCGCCCGGCGCCTTGTTGGTGTACACACCGCGGGCGGTCAGGTGGGCGTTCGGGATGTCGTAGCAGGCGAATGCCGAGTGCATCAGCCCGATCTTGAACTTGGACGGTTGGGCGTCGGCGAAGAAGGCGCCGTGATCGGAGTCCGTGTGCATCCGCACACCGAGGATCTTCCCGTCGTTGCGCAGCGCCAGCTGACCCTTGAGATACACGTCCCGACCGAAACCGGTGGAGATCAGGTTTCCGGTCTTGTCCTCGATCCATTTGACCGGCCGCTCGGTGAGGATGGAGGCCAGGATCGACATGACATACCCGGGATACACCGGCACCTTGTTGCCGAACCCGCCGCCGAGATCCGGCGAGATGATTCGGATCATGTGCTCCGGTAGTTCGGCGACCAGTGCAACCGCGGCCCGGATGATGTGCGGGGCCTGGGTGGTCATGTACACCGTGAGCTTGCCGGTGGATCGATCGAAGTCGGCGATGGAACCGCACGCCTCGATGGGCGACGGGTGAGACCGCGGATAGTGCATGTCGATCTCGGAGACCAGGTCGGCCTCGGCGAATGCCCGGTCCGTCCCGTCCCGGTCACCGACCTCCCAGTCGAAGACCACGTTGTCGGTCTGGTTCACCTTGTCGTCGCGAATCAGCGGCGCCCCGTCGGCCATCGCCTGTTGCGGGTTGACGATCGGGGGCAATGGTTCATAGTCGACGACGATCGCCTCGCAGCCGTCCTTGGCGATGTAGGGATCGTCGGCGATGACACACGCCACCTCCTGGCCCTGGAACCGGACCTTGTCGGTGGCCAGCACCGCCTGGGTGTCATACGACAGGGTTGGCATCCACGCCAGGTTCCTCGCCGCCATCATCTCGCCGGTGAGCACCAGCCGGACCCCGGGGATGGCCCAGGCCTTGCTGACGTCGATGGACCGGATGCGGGCGTGAGCCAGCGGGCTGCGGACGATCTCCATGTGGAGCATCCCGGGCAGCACCACGTCGTCGACGTAGTTGCCTTTGCCCCTGATGAACCGATTGTCCTCGACCCGTCGGCGGCTGGCGCCCAGTCCACCGATCTTGACCTCGTCGAGTGCCATCAGCCGTCCCCTTCCTCGCTCGGCGCTTCGGCCGCGCCTGCATCACCGCGCAGCTTCTCCGCCGCCCAGAGGACCGCCTTGACGATGTTCTGATAGCCGGTGCACCGACAGAGGTTGCCCGACAGTGCCCACCGGATGTCGTCCTCGGTCGGGTTGGGGTTCTCGTCGAGGAGAGCCTTTGCCGACAGCATCATGCCGGGGGTGCAGAACCCGCACTGCAGGCCGTGCTCGTCCTTGAACCCCTCCTGGATGGGATGGAGCTCGCTTGCGGTGGCCAGCCCTTCGACCGTTGTCACCTCGTGGCCGTCGGCCTGGACCGCAAACATCGTGCAACTCTTGACTGGTGCGCCGTCGAACAGAACCGTGCAGGCACCGCAGTTCGTGGTGTCACACCCGGTATGGGTGCCGGTGAGTTTGAACCCGCTGCGCAGCAGGTGGGCCAGCAGCAGCCGAGGTTCGATGTCGGCGGCCCGCCGTGAACCGTTGATCGTCACTTCGACCCGGCGGACCGGTACCTGATCGTCGGTTTCCGAGCTTGGTGTGACTTCCTCAAAGAGGCTGGTCATCTACTGGACCTCCGTTTCCGCTGATGCCGGTGTTCCTGTGCTGCTGGTCATGTCAGGCCGCCTCCGGTTGGGCTCGCTGGACGTTCGCCAGGATCCGGCGAACGAAGGTGGCGACAACCTGTCGCTTGTAGTCCGCGCTGCCCCGGTGATCGGAGCGGGGCTGTGATGCCTCCGCGGCCAGGCGGGCTGCGTTCTCAACCGCATCGGGCTGCAGGCTGGTGCCGACCAGTGCGGCCGCCGCGTCCGTTGCGTCGATTGTCTGGGCGCCCACACCGGTCAGGCCGATACCCGCCCCGGCCACCGTGTCACCCCGGAGGTCGAGGGCCACGGCCACACCGGCGGTGGCGAAGTCCCCGACCCGACGTTCGAGTTTGAGATAGCCGCCTGCCCGGGTGCCGGCGGCGGCCGGGATGACCGCCTCGACGGCCAGCTCATCAGGGGCCAGCACGGTCTGAAACGGCCCGGCCACAAAGTCTTTCACCGGGACGGTGCGACGCACACCGGCCGGCCCCTGGGCGACGATCGAACCGTTCAGTGCAACCATGACCGATGCCCAGTCTCCCTGCGGGTCGGCGTGACAGATCGAGCCGACGAAGGTGCCCCTGGTCCTGACGATCGGATCGGCCACCAGCGGGGCCGCTGCCGCCACCGTCGGCTGATGAGTGGCCAGGGTCGTCGACTTCTCCAGATCGGCATGGCGGCAGAGCGCCCCGATCCGGTAGGTGCCGTCGGCCTCTGCGCGGTGGTAGTCGAGACCACCGATGTTGTTGATGTCGACCAGGATTTTCGGGGAGGCGAAGCGGAGCTTCATCATGGGGATCAGGCTCTGGCCACCGGCCAGGACCTTCGCCTCGCCGTCGGCCGCGGCCAAGAGGGCGATTGCCTCCTCGACCGTCGACGGGCTCTGGTAATCGAATCGGGACGGGTACACGGTAGAGGACCTCTCGTTTCCGTTCGGCTGCTGTGGACGTCCGGCGCCTAGCGGGCGCCGGGGCCTTCCGGGTCGGGTACGGCCCGAGGCAGCGAGTCAGGATCCGGGTCGGGCCGACGCTCCTGGTGCGGTGGCCACGGGCCCTGCACCGGCTGGCCGGCGACCTTCAAATGATCGATCAGCTGGGGCCAGGCCCAGACGGTCGGGCTGTCGCCTTCTTTCGGCGTATCAGCGATGAGTTCGTAGAGGCGCGGGTTACCCGCGCTCTCTCCGGACGATTCGATCGGCATGTTCCCCCTGCCTCTAGATCCCCATGTTCCACGCCGACCGGATCGTCCACCCCCCTTGGTGCCTGACCCGATCAGAACGTGGGCTAATTGATAGCAGATGGTCCCCGATAAGGCGAAGTCCAAACAGAGCCATCGATCGATCAGCCGGTGGAGACCTCGCTCTGTGATGGGGCGTCGATCGAGGTTCGGCGGGTCCAGCACCGCTCCAACTCGGCGCTGGCCGCGGTCAACTCGGCCAGGAAGCGCTGCCGGTGGAGGTCCGTCGCGGCGGCCGCCAGCACCACCAGTAGGCCGTGGCGAGCAGCGATGCCGAAGCCGTAGTCGTCCAGGTCGGCGCTCGCCCAGTGTTCCATGGCCCCGATCCAGGAGATGAACACCTGCCGGCCGAGACCGGTGGGTTCGACGTCGCCCCGGAGCACCCCCTGGTCCTTTGCGGCCGTCAGCGCCGCCACCTGGAGCTGGGACGGGTCGACCCGGTTCGAACCAACAACGTCATGACCGGACCGGCCGGCGGCAACGATCCTGCGGAACGCCGTCGAGTGTCTGGTGAACGCGGTCACCGAATGGTCGACGATGAGGTTGGCCAGAACGATCGGATCGTCGTTTCTGGCTGTTGCCCGGCGGACGGCCTCGGTCAGGTCTTCCACCACCCGATCGACCAGCGCTCGCAGCAGCTCGTTCCTTGTCCCGACGAGGTTGTACACCGTGGCCGTCGACACCCCGGCGCCCGCGGCGATCTGCTCGGTGGTGAGGTCCTCCAGGGGATGCCGGCCGAGCAGTTCGACCGCGCTGTCGAGTATCGCTTCGACCCGCTTCGCCTTGTTGTGCTCCCGGAGGCCGGCCACGACCCGAGTGTGCCGCACCGAACGAAATTTGACAACACTCCAACTTTAGAGTCGAATCTAAACATGAAGCACAGCGAACAGGTCCGGTTGATGAAAGAACTGTTGGCCAGGCTGGATTCGGGGACAAACGTCGACGCCGGTGGCCTGCGGAAAAATCCGGTCGACGTGTACACCGACGCCGATCTGGCGGTACGGGAGTGGAATGAGTTCTTCACCAAGCGGCCGCAGCTCGTCGGACTGTCCGGAGATCTGCCGGAACCCGGCTCATTTCTAACCACCGATGATCTCGGGTTGCCGGTCATCGCCACCCGGGCCGCAGACGGTTCGTTCCACGCATTTGTGAACGCCTGCCGCCACCGGGGCGCGGTGCTGGTCGAGGAGGAACGGGGCAAGACCCGTCGTCTCGTCTGCCAGTTCCATGCCTGGACCTATGACGGGACGGGTGCGCTGGTCGGGCTGCCGAAGCGGGACCACTTCGGGGATGTCGACCCGCAGTGCCTCAACCTGGTCGAACTGCCGGCGCTGGAGTGGAACGGCCTCCTGTACGTGCACCCCGACCCCGATGGGGTGATCGACCCTGCGGAGATGTTCCCCGAGGACCTCGCGGCCGAGCTGGCGGAGTGGAACTTCGGCGAGCTGTCGTACCTGGACAGGGACAGCTACGACGTCGCCTGCAACTGGAAGCTGGCCATGGACACCTTCGGCGAGACATACCACTTCGCGGCGCTGCACAAGGACACGCTGTACAACGTCTTCCACGGAAACGTGCAGTGCTACGACACATTCGGCCGCAACCACCGAATGATCCTGACGAGGCGGGCCATCGACGAGATGCGCGAGCTGCCGGAGTCGGAGTGGAACATCACCATCGCCGGCCTGCCGGTGTACTGGCTGTTCCCAAACGCCCAGCTGATGCCCTTCGACAAAGGCGCCTACCTGGTTCGGGCCTTCCCGGATCCCGGCAACCCCGGCCGTCACGTATCCCGGATCACGTTCTACCTCCGTCCGGGAATCACCGCGGAGGACTACCTCGACGACGAGGAGGCCGTGTCCCTTGCCGCGGAGGACGACCAGGAGGTCGAGCTGCAGCGCATGATCGCCGAAGGTTTCGCCAACATCATCCGGGACGAGGACTACGTGATGTCGGCCAGCCAGCAGCGCTCGGCCGAGTCCGGGCACCTCGAATACTCGCTCTTCGGCCGCAACGAGCCGGCGCTCCATCATTATCACTCGACCTACCGGTCGCTGCTCGGCCTCGAACCCCTCCCGCTGCTGTCCGACGCCGAGGTCTGAGGGAGCGGGGACTGGCCCCAATCCCCGTGTCGGCGGGCGCTCAGTCGGCGCCACCGGTGGCGATCAGCGTCTCTTCCACAACCAAACTGACCCGGGCGGTGACCGACTTGTCCAGCACCGCGCTCAGCTCGTCGGCGAGGTCCACCACCCCCGGAAGACCGTCGGCCGGACCGACAACAACCACCTCGACGACATCGTCGTCCAGATCCACGCTGACCAGCCGATGGCCGCTGTCGACAGGGACCCACTCCTCGACGGCGTCCTGGACGTTGTCCTCCTGCAGTGCGTCTGCGGCGATCTGCGCCCCGTTCAACAGCAGACCACCCAGCACGATGATCGCCAGCGTGGCGGTGGCGCCGAGCGCAACCCGCACCCGGTCGCTTCCCTCCGCGGCGTGACCGATCGGCGTGACGCCGGTGAGTATGAAGGTCAAACCGCCGACGATGAGGATGGCGATCATGTTGGTGGCGAACAGCAGGAGCGCCCCTCCCCCCGCGGTCACGTCGCCCTGCGAGTAGGCGATGCCGACGACGGTCAGCGGAGGGACCAACGAAATCGCGATCGCAACACCGGGCAGGGAGTCCGAAACGTCCGGCCTGGACAACCCGTAGGCACCGGCGCCTCCTGCGGCGATGGCGGTGATCAGGTCAAGCCCGGTCGGGCTGGTCCTGGCCAGGATCTGTGAGTTGGTGGCCGTGTCGATGTCGGTCGGCGAGACAAGCCCCAGAATCAGACCGATCGTGATGGCGAACGCGATGCCGGTGAACGCCAAGGCCGCCGACTGCCGTAGGCGGTTCGGCCAGCCCATCACCAGGGAGATCGCCATCCCCATCAGCGGGGTCATCAGTGGGGCGATCAACATGGCGCCGATGACCACCGCGGTCGAGTCGGTGATGACTCCCATCGAGGCGATGACCGAGGCGAACCCCATCAAGACGAAGAACCGGATCACCCGGGTCCGCACGTTCGGTCCCTCGTAGAGGATCTTCCTGTACAACTCCTGCCGGGCGTCCGCCGACTTCGGCCGGTCCTCCAGCCAGCCGAGCACCAGCCCGCTCGTGTCGGCGTAGCCTGCGGTGCCCTCGGTCCGTCCATCCAGCGACACGACCAGTACAAGCACGCAGAGAGCGACCAGCAGTGCGGTGGCGACCGCAATGATGAGCGTGAAGAACTCACCGGAGGCGAGGATGAGCAGCACACCAAGCGCACCGACCGTGGCCAGGAACGGCGTTCGACTCCAGTCACCCCGGTCCCGTCTCCACTGTCCGACCAGCGAGTAGGCGACGTAGACAACCAGGAGGGTGCCCATCAGCCGACCGATGAAGACCGTGGAGCGATCGGGGTTCAGGACCAGGATCACCCCGGCGGCCAGCGCGATCAGCGGACCGGGGAGCCGGCGCACCGAACGCGGGCTGCGCTGGAGGACGGACCGGAGGCCGTTGGCGGCAAACCAGATCAGGCCGATGCCGATGAGCCGGGCGAGCACCCGATCGGTTCTTCCCGGCCACACCAACAGCGCCGTACCGAACGCGATGCCCCCGAGGGCGCCGAGCACCGTCGAACTGGTCAGAAGCCGCCAGTCGATCGGGGCGGGCTGGAACGTCCCGCTCTCGGCGGAGTCGGTCAGTTCGTCGTTGTCGGTGAGTGAATCGTGTGACCCGGTCATGGCTGGTGGTCTGCGGAGAACGTCACGGCGGCGAGGTGCCTCGATGCTAGCCCCGGGGTGCAACGGCCGTGTAGTTCCGTGTCGCAGCTGGATCTTCCAACGGCGTGTCGACGACGCCGCGAACGGGAGAACCTACCCGCTTGACCTTGTAGTCGGCTGCAAGGTTTACCATCGATGTCATGACCAAGTTGCTTCGCATCGCCGAGGTGGCGGATCGGGCCGGCGTCTCGACGGCGGCGATTCGGTATTACGAGCGGATCGGGGTCCTTGACGAGCCCGAGCGCGCCGCCAACGGCTATCGGACCTACGACGACCGAACGGTCGAGCAGCTTCGGTTCGTCGGTCGGGCGAAGCAGCTCGGCTGCAGTCTCGAGGAGATCGCCGAGCTGATGAAGGCCCGGGAGAGTGGCACGTGCGGCCCGGTCCAGGACCGGCTCCGGGTCCTCGTCGCCGACAAGATCGCCGCGGCCGAAGCGGAGATGGTCGAGCTCGCCGCCCTCACCGCAGACCTGC
The DNA here is from genome assembly GCA_039029335.1 of Actinomycetota bacterium. Taxonomy (GTDB): domain Bacteria; phylum Actinomycetota; class Acidimicrobiia; order Acidimicrobiales; family SZUA-35; genus JAHELU01. The sequence goes on from JBCCGJ010000018.1 coordinate 17,443, forward strand.
GACTCGCGGTCGACGCGCTTGCGGGCCATCGCCCCGTCGGCCCGTGCGACGAAACCTGCGGCTGTGTGACGTCACCGCCCGCCGACGACACACCTCTGGGCTGCACCCTCCCGTCGGAGGAGATACCGGACCGGCTCGCGACCTGGCACACACTGCTGCGGGGAGCGTCTCGGACCGAGATCGGAAACGGTGTCCGAATCGAGCTGACCGACACGGGCATCGACGTCGGCGAGGTGGCACGTCTCGCCGCGGCCGAGCAGGCCTGCTGCGGGTTCTTTGTCTTTCGCCTGACCGTCGACCGGCGAGGGACCGGCTTGGAGATCACCGCACCACCAGACGCACTCGACGCGGTCCACACCGTGTTCGGCTGTCCGGGGGCGTCGGCGCCGATCGAGGCTGCGACCTCCGGTCGTTGACCACACCGATCCGCCCTCGTCACCCACTGCGCCGGGGCTGCGATCGTTTCGGGGAAGATCAAGAGCATCCGGCCGGGTGTCATCATCGATGACGTCCGCATCGATGATGAGGTGAGGCAGGGGCGGCTTCGGTGTGGTGCATCGGGCGACGGCGCTCACCTCCGGCACCGCGACGAACCTCAGCCTGCAACCATCCGATCCGTCATCGCCGCCACCCGGGCCGCAAAAATCTCGTCGGCGTCGTCGAACACGTTCTGGAACTGGCCGAAGAGCTCGAAGCTGACCATGCCGAAGAGCTCGGTCCACACACCGATCCCCATCGCCATGCGGTCGGCGGCGATGGCCAGTCCGGCCTGGGCGACAAGGGTCTCGAGCTGCGCATGGAGCGCAGCTGACAGTGGCGGCGCCGATTCGCCGAGTCGGGTGCCGGCCGCCTCCGAATCGGCGAGCAGTCCCAGGAGCAGAAAGGTGACCCGACTGGCCGGGGCGATCGTGTCCTCCGGGGCGGCGTAGCCGGGAACGGGCGAACCGTAGATGAGGGCGTACTCGTGTGGGTTCGCCCGGGCCCAGTCACGGATGCTGGTGGCGATGGCGGCGAACCGAGCGCTGTAATCGTCGCGATCGGCGGCAGCCTCCGCTGCTTCGGCTGCCGCACCGACCGAATCATAGGCCTCCACGATCAGGTGGGTGAGGAGCGCGTCACGGCTCGGGAAGTAGCGGTAGATCGCCGAGGAAACCATACCGAGCTCGCGCGAGACGGCCCGTAACGAGAGGCCGGCGGCTCCCTCCTCGGCCAGGTGCCGACGAGCGGTTTCGGTGATGTCGCGGACCAGAGCGGCCCGGGCGATGTCTCGTGCTCTTTTGGGTGCCGATTCGTTCACATCACCCACTTTGCACGATCTCGACCCCTTTTGCGAGCACTGAACCAAAAAGAGAGCACTGCTCTTGACAGGGCGATCCGAGTCGATCAAAGTGGGTTTAGAGAGCACTGCTCTCGTTTTAGATCATCAGTCTGGTCCGGCCTCTTCACCGGGCCACGGGATAACCCGAAACGAAAGGACCCTCCCATGGCAACCCACACGATCATCGGCGCCGGTGCAGTCGGCTCCGGAACCGCTCTCCTGCTCGCCGACGCCGGCCATGAGGTGGTCATCGTCACGCGGTCAGGCTCCGGCCCGGACCACCCCGGCATTACCAAGGTCGCGGCGGACGCAACCGACGCCGACCGGCTCACCACCGTCGCCGACGGCTCGGCCACGATCTACAACTGTGCAAACCCGCCCGCCTACCACCGCTGGGCCGAACAGTGGCCGCCGCTGGCCACCGCCATCCTGACTGCGGCAGCGCGCACCGGATCCCGCCTGGTGACCATGGGCAACCTCTACGGTTATGCCGCAGGCTCCTCCCCCATGCGGGCGACCGACCCGCTCGACCCGCCGACCGCCAACGGAAAGATCCGGGTCAGGATGTGGGAGGAGGCGCTGGCCGCTCATCGGGCGGGCCGGGTCCGGGTGACCGAGGTCCGGGCGTCCGACTACTTCGGTCCCGGGCTCGGCGACACCGCCCACCTGGCTGACCGGTTCGTGCCACGGATACTGGCGGGCAAGACCGCCCAGGTCCTCGGCGACCCGGACGCTCCCCACAGCTGGAGCTATCTGGGCGACGTCTGCCGGACGTTGGCCGCCGTCGGCATGGACGAGCGGGCCGATGGTCGGGCCTGGCACGTCCCAACGCTCCCTCCCCGAAGCGCCCGCCAGATGGCCGACGCTCTGGCCGGCGCCGCCGGTTTGGACGGCGGCAAGGTGACCCGCATGCCCCGTTCGGCTCTTCGGCTGGCCTCGCTTTTTGTCCCGCTGCTCCGGGCGTTGCTGACCATGACCTACCAGTTCGACGAGCCGTTCATCATCGACGCGACGGACACCACCGAGACGTTCGGGCTCAAACCGACACCGCTGGACGAGCAGCTACGGGAGACGCTGGAGAGTTATGGCGCAGCCCCCGTCACCGCCTGAACCACCGATCGGTCGGCCGGCACGCTGGCGACTGCGCGTTGTGCGGCCGCCCGCTCACGGGTCGATCAGCACCCCCGGGTTGAGGATGCCGTTGGGGTCGAGGGTCTTCTTGACCGAGCGCAGCGACTGGGCGAAGAGCTCCGGCCGTTGGATGTCGTAGGCATTCGGTCGGTGCATGCGGCCCACCGCGTGATGGTGGGTTGACGTGCCCCCGGCCCGGATCAGGACCTCGTTCGCCGCATCCTTGACCTCCTGCCACATCGAGATCTCCGAGCCCTGCCGACCCATGCCGCTCCACGTGTAGTACGGGGCCGGGCCGTCCGGGTAGACGTGGGTGAACCGACAACTCAACTCGCCGTGGGTGCAGACTTCGGTGAGCACCCGGTTCATCTCCTCCCGGACCTCGGCGTCGAACTCCGGCCAGCGGTCCCAGGTGATCGCAGTCTCGAAGGTGTCGGCCAGGAGCCCCAGGCTGGTTGCGGTGCCGGGGTCGACGCCGATGAAGCTCGACCGCCACTTCCCCACCGGACCTTCGTGGCCGGTCGGCTGGCCGGTGCCGTCGTCAACGACGATGTTCTCATCGGGGATGTGACCGCCGGCGTCACGGGCCAGGGCAACCGCGGCCTCGATGTTGGCCCGCTGGGACAACTCGGCGGACTCGAAACCGATGATGACAAGCGCCTGGTTGCCGTCGAGGCCCGCAGCCCGACCGGCTTCGGCCGGATCGAGGATCCGCAGGTTGGCCGGCCACAGCTTCGCCTGGACGATCGCCCGGACGGCCTCGGTGCCGGCCATCCAGGAATCGAACACCACACCGGCGGTGGCTCGGAATCGGGGCCGGGCCTGGATCCGCATCCAGGCTTCGGTGATGATGCCCAGGATTCCCTCTGAGCCGATCACCATCCGGTCCGGGCTCGGTCCCGCCCCGGAGCCGGGGAGCCGACGGGACTCCCACCACCCGGCCGGCGTCAGCATCCGTACCGACTCGACGAAGTCATCGATGTGGGTGTGGTTGGTGGCGTAGTGGCCGCCCGAGCGGGTGGCGATCCAGCCGCCGAGCGTGGAGAACCGGAAGGACTGCGGAAAGTGCCGGAGGGTGTGGCCGGACGGCTTGAGCTGCGCTTCCAGAGCCGGGCCGTAGATGCCGGCCTGGATTCTGGCGGCCCGGGACGTCTCGTCGATCTCCAGCACCTGGTCGAACCGATCCATGGCGATGGTCACGCAACGCTCGGCCCCGTCGGGGACCGAGACGCCCCACACCACGGAGGAGCCGGCCCCGAACGGCACCACCGGTATCTCCTCGGCGTGGCACCAGTCCAGCACGGCCTCGAGCTCGGCTTCGGTCGCTGGGTGGGCCACCACGTCCGGCGGATTGGGGAAGTCCAGGTTGAACGCTCTGGTCCGATCGGTGAAGTGGGCCCCGCCGGCATGGCGGGCCCGCTCCCAGGTGTCGGTGAAGCAGAACGACAAAAGGGCGTCCGGCGGGGTCACCCGCGGCGGGGGCAACTCGGCGTCGGCCAGATCCGGAATGGGGCGCGGCGTGACCGCCGCCCCGTATCGCTCAGAGATGTCAGCCGCCATCTTTTGACGGTCGGCTTCGGTCGGCTCCTCCGACTCAAGTCCCCAGGCCCAGAAGCTCATCCGGTCGGCCATCTGCATCTCCCTGTCATTGCCGGTTGGTCCAACCGGACACTACTGCAGCCGGGCAGCACCGGGCGAGAGACGACACCCGGGCATCGGGCGGTCGGTATCGCCGAGGTCCGGCCGATCAGCGGCCGTGCCGGATGTCGGCCCCTCCGGCGGCGAGCGTATCCCGCTGCGCTCGCCACCTGCTCCGGTCGATGGCCAGGATCAGGCGGTCGTCCAGCGACACGTCGAAGCCTCGATTCAGCGCAAGCGTTCCAGCTCGGGGTTCGAGAAGCCATCCAACCGGGACGTGACGATTTTGGCGTCGGCGGAGATCCGGAGGTCGGGGTGGAGTCCAAGGCCGAGCGATCCGGGGTTGCCGAGACCCCCACCGAAGAGTCGAACGACGATGGTTGCCACCGGCGGACAGCCAGGATCGCGGCGATCATCGGCCCGCCGACCGGTCATCGATCCGACCGTCGAGACCGTCGTCAAACCCGTACACCGCCGCCCGAAACCGCTCGTCGATGGTGGCCAGGACCCTTGCGGTGACCGCTATGTCGGCGGGATCGACGTCTCGACACATGTCGATGACCGTGGCAATTTCCATCTGGTGAACGGAGGTGAAGACCTCACGGCCCCGGTCCGTCGCGGTCCACCGCCGAAGCCGCCGGTCGGTGCGATCGGGCGTGGCAACTATCAGACCCTGTTCGGCCAGGGGGCCGACCGTGCGCTCGACCTGTTGCCGCCTCAAGGCCAGATGGCGGCTGAGTTCTGCGGTGGTGGCCGGCTCGAGTTCGATGATCGCCTCAAGCACCGCCCGGGTGGACACCGTGAGTTCTCCCCCGACCAACAGGTGCTCCACGAAACGGTGGACGTTGAGGTGGAGCGGCCGGACGAGCCGGATGGCCTGGTAGAGGTCTCGGTGGAGGTCTCTGTCGGATCCCACACGGCAACCATGCAACAGAGTTGCTCACAACGCAACTCTGTTGCATATATTCGGAGAATGCCGGGACGGACCGTCGGCATCAGGTACGGTCGTTTTGTCGGCCGCCGAGAGATAGAGACCACTCGTGTTGGCAAAGAAGCCACAGATTGACCACGAAGAGCGGGTATCCCGCTTCGAGTACCGGGTGTGGGGCAAGCACACCAGGGCGTGCCGCTTGCTGGCGAAGATGGCGGACGAGGAGACCCGGGAACGGGTCGACGACTGCTATCTGTTGGTTGACGACCCGTCCTGGAACGCCAAGGTCCGAGACGACACCTTGAAGGTCAAGGAGCTGATTGCCGAGAACAGGGGGTTCGAGCGGTGGGCGTCGAGCAAGCATCGATCGTCCGATGACGCCCCGTCACCGTTCGACGAGCTGTATGAGGAGCTCGACCTCGACCGGGTCCGCAGCAAGAAACCGTTCAACCTGTCTGACGCGGTGGCCGCGCTTGATCCCGACCTCGGGGTACGGGCGGTTTTTGTGACCAAGCGCCGGCGCCGGTACCAGGTGGGATCACTGCGAGCCGAGGTCACCAACGTCAAGATCACCGATACCGGCGAATCGCTTCGAACCGTTGCCATCGAGGGCGACGACCTGGATGAGTTGGTGGCGCTGCGCAAGAAGCTCGGCCTCCGCGACGAGCCGAACACCCCGGTACATCGGGCGATCGGCGCCGACGGTGGCGACTAGCGGACTCCCCGGGTCGAGCCGGCGTTGGATTCAGTCGTCGGTGTCGACGGTGCCGTCGTCGAGGTAGTCGATGTGGGGAACCGACTCCGCTGAGGTCCTGACCACACCGAGGAGGTTGGCGGCGATGCGGCGGAGGTACCGGTAGTAGATGGCCAGCGGCACAACTTCGTGGCCGGGCCGCTCGGAGGACATGTAGCCGTCGATGGCCGACTGGTAGGAGGCCATCGTGGCGGTCACCCGATCGCCATAGTCGTCAAGCGCCTCACTGCTGGGGTCGGCGCTGGTCAGCAGTTCGCCGGCCTCGGCGAAATAGGCCGAGAGTATCTGGCGTTCCTCCATGAGCGAATCGGTCTCGGGTTTCCCGGCCAGCGAGACGCCGTTCTCCGCCAGGTCAAGGATGTTCTTTGCCTGGTCGCCGACCCGTTCGATCTTTTTCAACAGCAGCGTGAAGGCCAGAACCGAGCCGATGTCGGTTGCCCCTTTTACCGCAACGTGGACCATCAGCTCGCTCCGCAACTGCTGCTCGGTCTGGTTGATCCGCTGGTCGGTCTCGCGGATGTCTGCCGCAACGGCTTCGGCCGATGCGTCGGTGAGCAGGGCGAGCGTTGCCAGATCGAACGAGTGGCGGGCGTCGCTCATCATCGCGACGGACTTTTGCACGATGTGATCGAATTCGCCTTCGCCCGAGCCGCCTCTGAAGAACTCCAGAACCATGATCTCCCTTTCAGCCGAGGATGGCTATGCCGAGCAGTGGTACCACGATGAAGATGCCTGCAACGTACACCACGGCCAACGTCCGTCGCTCGACGGCAAGGTCGGCCAGCCGTTCCGCACCGAGGACCGGAACATGCCTGGCCAGGGGGATCACGTACAGGAGCAGGATCCCGAGGACGTTGAACGTGGTGTGGGCCAGTGCAACGGTCAAGGACTCGGGACTCGACGCGGCAAGCGACGCGAGGAGCGCGGTGATCGTTGTGCCGACGTTTGCGCCGAGGGTGACCGGATAGGCGTTCCGCAGGCTGATGACACCGGCGCCGGCCAGCGGAACGAGGATCGACGTGGTGATGCTGGATGATTGCACCGAGATCGTGATGATCAGGCCGAGCAACAGCGCCATGGCCCCGCCGCCACGGCTCAGCATGGCGTTGATCGAGCGCTCCACGCGGTCAACGACCAGGGACCGCATGTTCTTGGTGATAAACGTGAGCGCGACCAGGATGATGACCAGACCGGTCAGGACCATGAGTACACCCTGGACATTGCCGCTGGTGCCGACCGTGTCCCAGAAGCTGCGCAGCCAACCGACGGGCTCCTTGACCCAGGTCTTGACCGGGCTTTTCCACTCGGTTCCGGCCGAGCCGACGAGGCGTTCGCTGATCGCCTCGGCGGTGCTGCTGATGACGCCGAAGGCCAGCTCAAGCGGGAGCAGCACGGCGACTGCGAGGATGTTGAAGAAGTCGTGGACCGTGGCGGCGGCGAAGGCCCGCCGGAACTCGTTCGACTGCCGGATGTGACCCAATGAGACCAGGGTGTTGGTCACGGTGGTACCGATATTGGCCCCCATGACCATCGGGACGGCATCGTCGACCCCGAGGGCGCCGGAGGCCACCAGACCGACGATGACCGACGTTGACGCCGACGAGGACTGGACCAGGATCGTGCCGAGCACGCCGATACACAGGGCGGCGATCGGGTTGCTGACGGTGGAGAACAGGCGCTCCTGGGTGTCCTCACCCATGATCTTGATACCGGTCTCCAAGGACGAGACGCCGACCAGGAACAGGTAGATGAGCGCCACAACCAACGCCGACCGAATCGGACCGGCAAGGGTTCTGCGTGTCGGGGTTTGCTGCTGCACGATGGCGGAGAGACTAGCGGAGCCGAGACCGCAGCAACACCCCATCAGGGGTCACCCGTTTGCGGTCGACAGATCGCCGTGCGGTCATACCGGCCGACTCTCCGACGTGCCGACCCGGACACCCCATGACCGGGGGGGTTCCGGGCGGCCGGCACTCGTGTGGCGTAACGGGATCAGTGGTTGTCGCACATGGCGCGGCCCTCGATCGGGCGGGTCAGTACGTTGCAGAGGCGGCCCGGTCACCGCCGATCAGCCCATCACCAACACGCAGGAGACATGCTCGTGAGCCAAACCATCACCGACCTGCCGTTCCGCAAGGCACTACCCGACCGGCCCTTCCTCCCCGGAAAGCGGGTTTGGCAGGCGGGGTTCCTCGTTCTGGCACTGATCCCGGCGACCTCGGCGGTCCTCGCCATGGCCGTCGGCGTTGCGCGTTTTCTGGACGACGACGTCGATGTGGCCCTCGACAGCACCTACCGATACTTCGGCGGCGTGTATCTCGGGGTTGCGCTTCTCGCGCTGTGGTGCCTGCCCCGCATCGAGGAACGGGCGAACGCGCTCGTCCTCGCCACCGGGGCGATCTTTCTCGGCGGGATCGGTCGGCTCATCTCGATCGCGGACGTCGGCGCGCCGTCCACCGTGACCTGGTTCGTCCTGATCATCGAGCTCGGGGCGTTGTTCCTGGCGCTTGCCATGCGAGGCCGCATCCGTCCGGCGCCCGGCGAGTCTGCAGCATCCGCAGCGTGAGGAGCGGCGGCCGTTGGCCTCGCTGACGGCCGAGGCCTGCGGGCGCTCGCCGCTCAATCGGGTCGGCCACACCGCCGGCCGCGGCGGCTCAGTCCGCCTCGATGGCGTTTAGCATCGTGTCGATGGTCGCCCGGGCCTCGGTGTCGGTGATGCCCTTCCTGGCCTCGACCTGGAGGCCGTTTACCGTGGTGCAGATCAGCCGAGCGAGACCGTCCGCGTCCCCGGTGACCAGACCTTCGTCGATCGCATCCTGGACCGCGCCGGCCACCAGCTGTCGCATGGTGTTGTCGTGTTCGACGAGCAGCTGGCGGACGCGGTCGTCCACCGCCGCCCGCTCCGCCGCCAGCTCAACGGCGTAGCACCCCCTGGTCGGTGAGGTGTCCGTCGCCTGGGCGATGGCCATATCAAGCCACGCCCGGATGCCAAGCCATGGAGAAGGCGCATCGTCCAGCGTGGTCCTCAGGTGGGCTTGCGCCCCCTGGAGATAATCGTCCAGGGTGAGCGAACAGAGCTGGTCCTTACTCTTGAACGCCTTGTAGATGCTGCCGACCGAGAGGCCCGTCGCTTCGCTGAGGGCGGAGATCGACGTGGCGGCCACTCCGTGGCTCCAGAACCGGTTGCGGGCGCGGTCGACAACCTCGGTTTCGTCGAACTCACGGGGTCGGGCCATGTGGCCAGTGTAGCCGATTCGGAAACGATCGATTCCAAACCGTGGATCGAGTGCGACGGAAGTCACGTCGGATTAGGAAATGATCGTTTCCTATCGCCGTTACCGTTCTCGATTAGGAAGCGATCATTTCCAAACACGTTCCGTACAGGAAGGTCGCCTCCGATCGACAACCGACTGACCAAAAAGGACCGACCATGTCACGATTCACCGACCGCCACGCCGTCATCACCGGAGGCACCTCGGGCATCGGCCTGGCAACCGCCCGCCGCATCGCCGACGAAGGCGGACTCGTACTTGTCACCGGCCAGGACCCCGAGCGGATCAAAGCCGCAGACGAGTACGACCGCATCACCGCCATCGCCCACGACAACGCCGCCGCCGACGCCACAGCGCTCCGTGAGGCGGTTGCGGACCACCTCGCCGATCGCGTCGACGCGCTGTTCCTCAATGCCGGCCTCGGCGCGTTCGCCCCCCTCTCGGCCACCGAGTCCGGCGAGTTCGACCGACAGTTCAACATCAACGTGCGGGGACCCTTCCTCCAGCTCGCCGCGCTGGACGCCGCGCTCGCCGACAACGCCTCGGTCCTGCTCAACACCTCGATCGTGAACGATGTCGGCATGCCGAACTCGGCCATCTACGCCGCTAGCAAGGGAGCCGTCCGCTCCGGCATGAACGTGTTCGCACGCGAACTGGCCCCCGTTCCATCCGGGTCAACGCGATCAGCCCCGGGCCGGTAAACACCGGATTCTTCGACCGGACCGGCCTTGGGCCGGACGAGATTCAGGCATTCGCCGAACAGGTGTTGAACCAGGTACCGCTCGGCCGCTTCGGAACCCCCGAGGAAATCGCCGCAGCAGCAAGCTTCCTCCTCTCCGACGAGGCGAGCTTCATCACGGGAACGGAGCTGGTCGTCGACGGCGGCATGAGCTGATCGATCCCGCCTGATCGCCAGGCCCACCCTCCCTGTCACGGGGGAGGGTGGCCCGTCGGCACCATATGCCGGGCCACGCGGCTCAGATGTCGAGAACGAGCGGGCGGTGGTCCGAGACCTCTGGCGTCGCAGCGATGGTGAAGTCCCGGACGCCGGCGGGGTCGGAGACGAGCAGGTAGTTCGCGTGACGTATCGGCTTGGTGTAGCGAGAGGTCCGCGTGTCCGAGGTGCCGACAAGATCGATGAGTCCGATCGAGGCCAGAACCTCGAATGTCTCACTGTCGGGCAGCAGGTTGAAATCGCCACACGCGACGACGAAGTCGTGCGGATGCCGAGCCACCTCGATGAGGGCAGCGAGCCGCTTGGCCTGCGCCAGCCGGTCCGGTGTGTCGTCCTTGCCTGCGGGGTCTCGGAGACCGTGGAGGTGGGCGACGGTCAGCGTTCGGTCCGCCTCCCTGTCCACGATTCGGGCCGACTGGGCGATCCGGGGCCGATCGGCGATCGCCCATTCGGCGTGCTCAACGAACTGGCCGTGGACAAACGACGCGTAGTGCCCGACGACCGGTAGCCGTTCGTGGACAAACATGGCGATACCGAAGTCTTGGACGTGTGGAGCACGCCTGGTGTCCCACACCGGACCGGCGTCGCTGGCTACGAACACGCCCTGGTGATCGGGCAGGAGCGAGGCGATGTCGTCGAAGAGGTTCGCCCGCTGCGGCAGCGTCCGTTCACCGTCGTCGAACCGCGTCCATCCGGTGAGCGCTGCGGTGCGAGTGACTTCCTGGACACACAGCACGTCGGCTCCGGATGCGGGCAGCCATTCGGCAAGCGGTTCGAACATGGCGCCGCCCCAGGCGTTCAACGAGACGACTCGCACGAGCCGACACTACCGGTCCCCGGGGCTCGACTCACCTCGGCGTCAGCACAACCGGGACCGTCTCATAACCGCGAAGGGTGAAGGTGGCGCGTCGTGTCGGTGCGGCCGCCAGGGCGACCTCGTGATCGCAGGCGATCCGCTCGAACAGCAGCCGTGCCTCGGTTTTTGCAAGTGCCGCGCCAAGACAGTGGTGGATCCCGCCGCCGAAGGACAGGTGGGGGTTCGGCTTCCGCCCCAGGTCAAGTACGTTCGGCCGGTCGAACGCCTGCGGATCCCGGTTCGCCGCGCCGAGCAGGTTGAACACCGTGTCACCCGCTCGAATGACCGACCCGTTGACCGCTCGATCGACCGTGGCCACCCTGATGTTCATCTGAACCGGCGAGTCGAACCGCAGGAGCTCATCGACGGCGGCGGGGAGGAGGGCCCGATTCGCCCCGAGCCGCTCCAGTGCGGCGCGATCGGCATCGAGCGCAACAAGACCGTTTCCGACCAGGTTTATCGTGGTCTCGAAACCGGCGACGAGGACGAGCATGCAGACGCCGATCAGCTCCGTGAACGACAGCCGATCTCCATCTTCCTCAACACCGATCAGGGCGCTCAGCAGATCGTCGGCCGGATCGGCTCGCCGGATTGCGATGAGACGGTCGAAGTACTCGGTGAACGCATCGGCAGCGGCGTTCCCCGCCGCGTCCTGCTCCGGTGATCGCAACGCTGCGGGGTCAAGTGAGCGGGCGAGGGCCTCACCCCAGGCGTGAAAGTGATGGCGGTCGCTCTCAGGGACGCCCAGCAGACGGCAAATGACGCGGACCGCCATCGGGGTGGCCACATTGGACACAAGATCAAGCTCACCCGAGTATCGCCGGGGCACGAGTTCGTCGACGATGGCTTTTACGGACGGCTCGATCTCCGCCACGCTGCCGCGGGTGAACGCCCGGACGACCAGCGACCGGAGCCGCGTGTGGTCCGGCGGGTCCTGGAAGAGCATGAAGCTCGCCACCGTCGGGTTGCCGTCCTCGTGGACCTCCCCGGCGGCTTCGGTGCTTTTGTGCTCGTCACTGGAGAACGTCGGGTCCCGCAGGATGTCCTGCACCGCCCGATGGCGGGAGGCGACCCAGCGATGGTCTCCGATCCGTTCGAGCCCGCTGCGACCCCGGAGCTCATCGTAGAGGGGGTACGGGTTGCGCCAGACATCGGGCTCGAACACGGCACCGAACAGCGATTCGGCCGTGAGTTCGGCCGGCAGAAGCGTTGTGGCGATCCCATTTGACATACGTATATGTATTCATATACAGATACGTATGTCAATGCATATACGGATCCCAACGGACCGCACCGCTAGTCTCCTCCTATGACCGACCTTCCGCCGGCGCGGCGACGGCAATCACGGGCAGAGCAACAGGCAGAAACCCGCACCCGGCTCCTCGATGCTGCCGAATCCCTCTTCGCAAGTTCCGGCATCGGCCAGACCTCCATCGAGGAGATCTGCGAGACCGCCGGATTCAGCCGCGGCGCGTTCTACTCGAACTTCGAGGACCGCGACGACCTGGTCATGTCGCTCCTCCAGCGACACCTGCAACGCAGCATGGACGAGGTCACGACGATTTACGATGACGGGCCCGGCCGCTTCATCGACGGGCTCGTTGAACGAGAAGACCGGGCATCCGAGGCGCAGGCGACCGCGTCGGTCGAATACGTTCTGTACGCCACGCGGTCCGAACAGGGCCGAGCCCGCCTGCGGGAGCTCAACCGCTGGATGGCCGATCAGACCGCCGAGGTTGCCTCCGCGACCCTCGAGCAGCTTGGTGTTGCGGACGCCATTACCGGAGAAGGAGCAGCGAAGATCCTTCTGGCCCTCGATGAGGGATTCGCTCTTCTTCGGTTGATCGACCCGGAGCGCTACCCGCTCGGGATCTGGGGAGAGACCGTCCGCTTTCTGGCTGACGCCGTTGTGGCCATGGCCCGACAGCAGACCGAGGACTGACCTGGCCGCGGCGACTGCGACGCTATCGCAACGTCGATCCGCAGACCCGAAGAGCTCCAGGCCAACCCTCCATTGCCGCAAGCGCCGAACCCTCGGCGTGGCGCTCGAACTCGACAAACGAGCGAACGTGGTCGGCGAGCGCGAGAACCTCTTTTATCGGCTCGAGGCCCTGGAGGTCGTGCCTGCGGGGGAAGACGCCATCAAGGCCATCGCTACCCACACCACCGACGGCGGACGGGCTCAGCTGCGGCCACCACGCTTCACGTGGTCCGTCAGCTCCTTGCGGGAAGAGATGCCGAGCTTGGTGTAGATGTGGTCGAGGTGGCTCGTCACCGTTCGGATGCTGATGAACAGCTCTGCCGCAACCTCTCGGTTGGTCAGGCCCTTGGCCACCTCGGTTGCGACTTCCCACTCCCGACGAGTGAGCCCGGTCTCATCGTGCGAGGCCACGGTCCTCGCTGGCGCCGCCTTCGCCCCGAGCCCGGCAATCCGTTCTCGCAGCCAATCGGCGCCACAACCCGCCGTGACGTCGGCCGCCCAGGCCAGCCTGTCGCCATCGACGCTGCCCGCCGACAGCTCGCCGGCGTCGGCGAACCGATCGACAGCCAAGAGGTCGAGCCCGTCGGACCGATAGAGATCCGCGGCGTGGACGAGCGTGGCCGCAGCAGCCTCAGGATCGGAGGCGATCGCGGCATCCAATTCGTGGATCGCGGCCATCAACCAACCCTTACCATCGGAGTACCGGCGCCACTCCGCACGTAGGCCGTCCGTGGAGGGGAAGCCGGCAAGGGCGGAGGCTCGGAGCACCGTGGCCTGGAAGACCCCGCCGTGCAACAGCGCAAAGAATCCCAGGGAGCCGGTGTCATCGACGACCTCAAGGGCCGCGGCGGCACAGTCGCGCTCCTCCGGCAGGCCGCGGGCGAGGAACAACCGGCCGAGATCGACGCTGGTCCGGCCGATGAAGTCGTCGAAGTCACCGTCGCCGACGACCGAGTTGAAGTGTGCGAGCGCAGCAGTTGGGCCGAGGCGGTAGCGCGTGGCGCAGGCCTCGTGCAACGCCAAGAACGGCCGGATCCGACCGTGGAACGGTGAACTACCGAAGAGCTGGGCCGTTTCGGTGGAGCAGTCGGCCTGCACCTCGAACCAGCCACGCAACATGACGTGCCGCCAGTTTGCCGGCTCTCCCACTTCACGCTCGTTGTCGCGCAGGATTACGAGCGACGATTCGATCTCCGCCCGCCGGCCGAGCAGCGTGGCCTCGTCGACCACGGTGACCAGTGCCCGGTTCCGGTGGTGCCAAGCGACGTCAGATTGCGCCAAGGTCAGCAGGTTGGCCATCGCCCCTTCTGGCAATGCATCAGTCGCGCCATTCAGCCAGCGCAGTCCCGTGGCCACGATCGCCGCGATCACCTTGGCCTTTGGCGTACCGATCCGTTCGGCCAGGGTGACCACCTCGCGGGCCAGATCCCTCTTGCCGAGGATCGAGTCCGATACCCGCCGGTAGGTCTGGAAGTCGAGGTAGAGCACGTCCAATAAGAGGTCAAGATCGTCGAACTCGCGGACTGTGGCGATCAGCATGTCCAACCGCTGCTCGAGCTCCTGCGCCGAGGTGTGGGTGCGGTGGAAGCCGACTCGATCGAGATCGCGGTGGATGTCGATAACCCGACGCACGTCGCCGACCTCGAAGAAGCCGTCCCACGCTCGGGTCAACTGAGCGACCGATTGATCGAGATCCTCCGTCCGGAGCTGCCATATGCCCAGTCGAGCGTCGATCTCGCGCCGGAAACGGCGCTTATCGCTGTCTTCGAGCTCCGGCGAGAGCATCCGTCCGGCGGCCTCACCAAAAGCGATGGCCTCCGGTGTTGCGCCGGCGCCGGCTGCCTCGTCGGCCGCCCTCAGCAAGGTCTCGATCGCCTGCATCGGGTCGTCGGGTTTGCCGGCTCCGATGATGTGGCGAGCCTGGCGAGCGGCCGTAGCGCCGAGGTCGGCCGCCAGGAGCTGGCGATGGACGCGCTGTCGCACCAGCTCATCGAGCTGCGCTGCCACCACGTTCGAGATGATCGGGTGGTCCGGGTACCACTCGACACCACCGCGTTCGTCGATCGTCTGGCGGACCAGCCGCCGGTCCCGCAAGGTCGCCATCCCGTCGACGACGTCGTCACGTTCCAGACCCGTGACTCTCTCGAGCACCTCCAACCCGATCGACGTGTCGGCGACGGCCAGAACTTCGAGCAGCCGGCGAGGCTCGGCCGTCAGCTGGTCGAGCCGGTCGACGATCAGCTCACCGAGTACCTCCGGCGGGGCAGGGTCGTATTCGGTCAGCCGCCAACGACCGGTCTCTTCGACGAGGACTCCACGGTCGATGAGGTCGTCGATCAGCTCGTGAATGACCAGCGGGGTACCGGCCGATCGGGCCCAAACGAACTCCAGGACGTGGTCCGGGACGGTCCCGGGTAGCCGGCTCCTGATCACGGCGACGGTCCTGTCGCGGTCGAGGTCCCGGACCACGATCGATTTCGTGACATCGGCCCGGCGGAGTGATGAGATGAGCTTTCGTACCTCGGGTCTGGCGTCTGCGTCGTTCGGTCGTGACGTGGCCAGCAGCCCGAGCTGCACATAGGGCAGGTCGCGGCACAGGAACTGGATGGCCTCGAGGCTGGTGGCATCGGTCCAATGCAGGTCGTCGATGTGGAACAGGACCGGCCGCCCGACTGCCAGCCTCGACAAGAGCGTGGCGATGGCATCGTGAAGGCGAGCTCGGCCAGAATCGATCGACGGTTCGACCGGCTCCAGGCCGAGGCCGTCGAAGAGCTGAGCCAGTGACGACAAGCCCTGCACAAGGGTCTGACGGTGTTCGTCGTCGGTGGTGCGGAGCAGCCGACCGAGCGCAGCGACAATCGCCTCGTAGGGCACCGATTGGGCCCGCTCCCAGCTCCGCCCCGACAACGTGACCATGTCGAGAGACTCGGCCCTGGCCAGGGCCCAGCCGGCCAGCGTGGTCTTCCCGGTCCCACCGTCACCTTCGACGAGGAGCACGCCACCCCGACCCGATTGGAGGTCGTCGAGGAACCCAGCGATGACGGCGCACTCCGCCGCCCTCCCGATCGGCTCCATCCGCACCCCTCTACGTAGTCGGCATGGCGGCGCCGCTCATAATACGCATACCGCTACCGATGCCGAAAGAGGGCCGGTGTGGTTTGCTCTGGGCATGACAAACGGCCGTCCTCGCACCGACCTCCCGCCGATGGTCGACGCTTCGACCGCAGTCGGCGCATTCGACGCCGCTGTCGAGTCAGGGCTGCTGGCCGGCCTGGAGCGACGGCAGCCGATCGACGCCCGGCAGTTGGCCGCCCGGTGCCATCTCGACCGGGTCGCAACCGAGCGGATTCTCGACACGCTGGCCGTGGCCGGTGTGATCGAGACGAGCGACCAGGGTTACCGGCTCGTCGATTCACTCGACGACTGGATGGCCGTTGCCCGCACCCGGAGCGGCTTCCGCCGGTATCTCGAGCAGGGCTACTCCGCCTCGATCGGCACGGATCCGGATCGACTCACCGAATTGTTGGGCCGCGCATCATTGTCGGAGAACGCGACGTCGCCGATCCGGTCGACCACGAGCCGTGCGGGCGGCACGATAGGCCCCAACGAACGAGACCGAGCAACGACCACAACACGAAGAGGACAGATGAACACCAACGCCACTCCAGCAACTGCATCGCTCTCCTTCGAGCCGCCCGGACCGGGCATCTGGATGCGCGACGAAGAGCATCAGGTCGGCCCGAGGAGCCGCCTGGTGGCCGAGATCCTCGATGAGGCCATTGGCGTTGCCGTTGCCGCTGGGATGGCGCGATACGGGCTGCCGATCGAACTGTTCCGTTCCACCCACCTCCACGGCTGGCAGTACGTGTCGATCAAGCCGGTTGGCGCCCCTGAGGGTGGTGGAGGGAACCGAACCCCACCGGCGTGGTTACTGAAGATTCTGGTCCGGGCGATACCAGAGCTGCGTCGCCGGAACCGGACCGCAGCTGCCGCGATCGAGAGTCGCCTGTGGCA
>JBCCGJ010000019.1:0-34131 GCA_039029335.1 Actinomycetota bacterium
ATCCAGTGAAACCGGAGGTGCGTTGCTGGCAGAGATCCTGCGCAGTCCGGTGGCAAAGGATATCCTGATCATCACGGCGATCGATCTGCTGCGATCATCAGGTCGGCGGTTTCGAGACGCACGAGCGCAGTCGCGGTGGTCGGCGATCGCCTTTGTCGCCGAAGCGTTCGTCTTGCGTCTCAACCTGGGAGCGGTCCTGTTTCCGGTTTGGTTCGCCCCGCTTCTGCTCCTTGCGGCGCTTTCGTCTCTGCTCCCCGGCGAGACCGGACGGGCTGCTCTGGGACGGATTCGGGACTTTCTTTCCGGAGTGCTTGGCGACAGCTACCTGTTCATCGACGACCCCCTCGTTCGGGAATCCGTCATCGAGCAGGTTCAGGCCGACGTCGTGCTCCTCCTGCAGAAGTGCGATCGAGTGTCTGTCGTCGGGCACTCGCAGGGAGCCCATATCGCCCTGTCCGCAACCTCCCGCCTCGACGAGGCGCTCCGCGACCGGGTGGAACTCCAGACCTGGGGTTCGGGCTACCGCAAGCTGCAGCAGCTTGAGCAGGTGATGGCAGACGAGCCGACATCTTCTGCCCGGGCCGCGGCACCTGTGCTTGGACTCCCGATCCTTGCGGCGATGATCTTCTGGACCGATGGCGGTTGGACTCTGATCGGGTTCGGTTTTGTCGCTCTTGGTTTGCTCCTCTGGTGGGCCCTGCGGATCGGCCGTGACTACGAGCTGTCGGCTGAGGACGTCCGGGGCGTTGCGGCCAAGGCTCCGCGGTCGTGGGTCGACGTCTGGGCCACACGGGATCTGGTCAGCGACGGGGCGTTGCCGGGCACTGCCGTTGACAGCCGCCCGATAGCCAACAGGCGAAGCATCACAAAGGACCACTCGACCTATCGGACGAACCCTTACCTCATGCTTCCGCTGCTGGCCGCCGCAGCGCCGTCCGCGGCGAACTCGCTTGTCGATGAGCCACCCCTTCCAGGACCGGTTGCGGGCAGTTGGTGGTCCGCCTGGCGATGGCAGCTTGTCGTCAGCGTCGCCTGTGCCGCCTGGGCCTCTGTGAGCGGTGGTGGCGTTGCTTTGTTCGGGGTCGGGCTGGTGGCGCTTCCGCTGCTTGTCTGGAGCAGACTCGAGCTGCACTGGAGACTCCGTCGACGGAGGCAGGTGCGAACCGACATGGCCGGTCCGTTCGCCCGATGGCTCGACGATACCGGCGACCCGGCCAGTTATCCGTGGCTGGCTGCCATGTTCGCCGGAGCCACGGTGCTGGCAACAGCCATAGGAACCGAGGCCCCGGCGTTCATCGAGGTCGATACCACGTTTGGCATCAGCAGGGGTTTCGGGAGCGGACGAGCGGCGCTGGCGTCCATCGGCTGCCTGGTGGCGGCGGTCGCCTTGATCCTCGCTCGTCGAGGAGTGCGACATCTCCTCCGTTTCGGAGCCGACGGCTGATGTCGGATGTACCGGTCTGTGTCATCGGCTGCGGGCCCATCGGGCTGGCATCATCGCTACTGCTGTCACGCCACGGCGTCCCGGTCCTGCTCGTTGAGCGGCGGAGTGAACTGAACACCCACCCCCGGTCCCGGTTCGTCGACACGAACACCATGGAGCTGATGCGAGAGTTCGGGATCGAAAAGCTCGTGGAGGAGAGCGGGCTCGGCCCGGATTGGACCGCATACAACCGGTGGTCGGTCGACCTCGCAACCGAGCCGTACGCGAAACTCGAAAGCCCCACATTCTTGACCGTCCCCGGGCCGGACAGCCCGTGTCTGCCGGTCATGACCGTGCAGGACGAGGTGGAGAAGGCGCTGATGACCCGGATTGTTGATGATCCGAACATCGCCCTGCACTTCGACACCGAAGTGGTGGCGCTCACCCACACCGATGAGCAGACCACCCTGGTGTTCCGGGACACCCGGACGGACGAGCGGCGAACCGTGACCGCGGCGTACACCATCGGCGCCGACGGGCCGGGCAGCACAACCAGGGCGACGATCGGCGCGCACCTTGACGGCTCGCCGCAGCCGATTCACATGCAGGATGTGATCTTTCACGCCGACCTTTTTCCGTACGTGGGTGACCGCAAGGGTGCACTGCTGTACACCCAACCTGCGGCAGGTGTTCTTATCTTTCAGCCGCTCGACGGGGTCAGACGGTGGCGATGTCAGGTCTCGATCGGCCAGCCCGACCCCATATCGGAGAATGCGATCCGGGCCCGCATTCGTGCGTCACTCGGCACCGACGATGACGTCGACCTCGACATCCGGAGCATGCGTATGTGGCAGCCCACCCCCGGTTGCAGCACCCACCTTTCTTCAGGGCGCATCTTCCTTGCCGGTGACGCCGCTCACGTTTCGGTCCCAACCGGTGGCCTCGGCAACAACGCCGGCTTCTCCGGCGCCCGGAACCTGGCGTGGAAGCTGGCCTACGTGGTGCGAGGCCTGGCACCGGCGTCCATTCTCGACACCTACGAGGTTGAGCATCGGCCGGTCGCACGTGAACGAATCGAGTACGGCCTGGACACCACTGCGGTGATGGGATCGATGATGCTCGGCCACCGGGCCGGCCGCGACATCGGCGAAGACATCGAAGCCACCATACGGTACGCGGACTATGACCACCTGCTGCGGGGATACGAGCTGGCCTCCGATCTCATCGCTCCGAACGACGAGCCGGCCCCCGAACTCGCCGAGCCCGCCAGGGAATTCCGTCCGCTTCTGCGGAATGGTTGGCGTGCGCCCCACGTCTGGCTCGACGACGCCGAGACGGAGTCGGTTCTGGACTGGTATGGCCACGGCTATGTACTGCTGCTTGGTCCGGAGTGTGACGCGGCTTCCTGGGAGGCGGCGGTGGCCGATCTCGCGGCCGACGTGCCGATCGAGGTGCGGCGGTTACCCGACGGGCGGGCGATCGTCCCATACACGGCCGACGGGGTGGTGTTGATCCGCCCGGACGCCGTCATCGCTCAGCACCTCAGCGGGGCGACCGGAGCGGCGGACCTGTCCGAGATCACCCCCTATCTCCCGTGGTCGAGTCACTGACCGGTTGCCGCCCGACGGTAACGACCGCCCAGCCGTCAGACCAACTCAGCGGAGACGGTCAGTCGTCGAGGTCAAGCCCGTAGGCATCGATGCGGCGGTAGAGGGTTGCCCGGGAGATGCCGAGCGCTCGGCGGCGAACTGATGCGCGAGGACCGGTATGTCCTCCTGACGGTCCCGGAGCGGCGGAACCTCGACGCGAAGGACGTCACCCCCTCTGACCTAGTTGTTCAGCTCAGGTGAGCCTTGTGCGGATACTCCCAAGATTGGCCAGCAGTCTCGAACGGACGGGCGTGCCTGATCTAAGGTGTCGGGCGTCAGAGATCGATGAGGAGCGGACGCGCGCTTTGGAGCCTGAGGGAGACCCGCTGTTCATAATCTCTGGGCCCAGCGGCGCAGGAAAGTCGACTGCCATGAAGGCCGCTCTCCACGATCTCCCGCTGACTCACCTGCGGACGTATACAACGAGGCCGCCGCGCCCGTTCGAACGAGCTAACTCGACTTATGTGCACCTGACCGGCCAGGAGTTTCATGAGAGGGAAGCGCGAGGCGAATTCATCGAAACGGTAACCAAGTATGGTTACCGCTACGGCTCTCCGAGGTCCCTCGTTGCGCCCCGGACCGGCCCATCCATTGTCGAGCTGGACATTAACGGCATCCGCTCGTTGAGGCGGGTGCTGGCCACCCCGGCTGTCAGTATTCTCGTCACTGCCCCAAGCCCGGAGGACCTACACGAGAGGCTCACCCACCGAGACGGTTCGGTCTCGGAATCGAGGTCCAACGATTGGAACCTGTCGATGACTTCGGCTTCGGACTATGACTATGTCCTGGTCAACCGCAATGTCACAACGCTGGGTCGGCAGGTCGTTTCGATCATTACGAGTGAGTTGGTGCGTTTCAGCGGCGTTACCTGGATCGGTGCCCAAGCCAAGCTATTGCCATCCCAGGCTGTTGCCGATCCGGCTGCACTGCCCGTGGCGTCCGCGGTGGTGGTGAAGGCAGGAATTCTCAACGACGGCCGGGTCTTGATGCTGAAGGCCAGCAGAGGCGCTCATGGGGCCAAGCGGGATCTGCCGGGAGGCCAGGTGCGGTTGGGCGAGGATCCGGTTGCCGCTCTGCAACGAGAGGTTCGGGAGGAGACCGGGCTGGAGATCGACGTTCTCGGTCCGGTCCGGCAATGGAGTTTCATTGAGGGACGGACCCAATTCTTCGGTATCACCTGGGCCTGTCGAGCAACCGCCGACCATGTCGTTCTCTCGTCTGAGCACGACGCATACGAATGGATCGAGCCTCACCATCTCCCGCTCGATGCGCCGGAGCGGGCGGAGATGTTGGCCGTTGTTCACACCATCGAAAGCGGCCACTTTCTGCCCATCATGGCCACGTCCCGTTCGATTCTCAGCGACGTGGACGCCGACTGATCATCGACCATCTCAGTTGCCCGCCGTGTCTGCCGGTAGTGCCGACGAAGCTCGGCGGGTTCGGTCCAAAAACGCTTCGAACTTCTCGGCCAGCTCGTCGTAGCGTTCATGGTCGAGCCTCAGGTCGATTCGTTCGAGTTCTGCGATCAAATCATCAACCGATTCATCCTGAGGTATTTCCAGCTTCGCTGTGTACGTGGAGTTGAAGAGACTATTGACATTTGCCAACTGTCTCCGGTACTCGCGAGACTCCTTGCCGTATTTTTCGGTGAGTGGAAACGCCTTACCTTTACTTCCTGGGTCGGTGAAGTAGGAGGCATATATTTCGTCGTCAAAGATCTCATACCGATCGTTTGGTGGGTCAGTAACGAAGCAGAACTGGATACGGCCGCAAGTCGGCCTGACCTTGAGGGCTCCGACGATAGCTAGCCAGACCTCCTCAACCACGTTGGCATGCATGCCGCGACCGATTGGTTCGCTTCCAGATCGGGCGACCTGTCGGCGCTGCACTGACAGCGGGGTGTTGGGGTTGACGACGAGCAGTCGAATGTCATCGAAGCTGTTGCCTGTTATGTCGAGATTGGCGAGCCGGGCAACGCTGTACCGAGCGGTGAAGCCCCTGAAGAGGTACTTATTACTTCGGAGCATACTTTCGTTCAGGTCTTGGTTGAATCGCATGTCCTCGCGATCCATTGGACGGTACCGCTCGAGAGGTGCGTGCTCGCTGGCTTCACGCCGGAGGTTTATCACGGTTTCGTTCCTGGATTCCTGTACGGCCTTGTCAAAGGAGTCCAGTACTCGCCCCTCTACCGATGACAACGATGTGGAGATCTCTTTGCGGACCGCCTTCCTCATGGCTTCTGTTGATTCGGTGACCGTGTCAGTGATCAAGGAGTCCTGATGCTCAGTGATCAAAAGGATCTGCAGAAAAGAAAACACCGCAGCGGCCAGAAGACTCGTCCCCACGGCCAGCCAAACCGTCTTGGCATCGCCTTCAACCGAGACCCCTATGATGATGGAAAGAACAGCAGCAAGAACAGACAGTGCCAGCACAAGAATTGTGCTGCGCTGGACGATAAGGCGACGTAACGCTGATACTGATGGTGGATCTAGCACGGTCTGCTCCCGGCGGCAAAACGTTCCTTCGATTTTACACCATTGATCCGCGTTCTATTAAATGCTGAAGATTGCCGTCTGCTCGAGATTTAGCAGGAGGGGTCGTATGGAACAGCGACCACCGGCCTCGAAGCGGTCCTAGGTAGCCAGTCCTTGGAGCTTCTTCCGGTAGCGGTTGTGGGCTGACTGCCGATCGGCCTCGCTTACGCGTCGGTCTTTATTGCCGTCGACCTGGAGGAAGGCCCGAGACTCCCGGTTGTAGACCGAACTTGTCTCTGCGACGGGCAAACCTTGTATGACAAGCGTTATCGTCGACGGCGCAACCCGGTCGATTCGGTGAACCTCATCACTTGTCATGACGTAGGTCTCGCCGGCGCCCCGAGCCAGGTGGGAGCATGGGATGAGGCCTCCATCGCCTGAAAGCGTCGATCGGAAGGTGGTGGAAGTGATCGAACCGTTGATGATGCGTGAGGCGAACCCGTAACGATGGTTGTGGGTCGAGGCGGCGAACGATCCCAGCTGGTCTGGGGGGAGTTCGTCGGCATATTCGTGGGCCCAGATCATCACTGACGCCGGCTCGCCTCCGAGGTACCACTTGTTGTGGGATGGTCGGACAAAGGATCGATCGATCTGGTGACGCTGTTGCCTGGTCGCAACCTCAAGAAGCTGCCGATTGACAGTTTCGCCGTCGATGTCTTCGAGAATGGCAGCGCATTCGCTAAGGGCACGTCGCTGGTCGGTCTGCCAGGGTAGCTGTCTGATCGTCGAGATGCCGAGCTCGAAAGCTAGGAGGTGATTGAGTTCCACACTGAACTCCCGGTTCTTGCTCGGTGGTGGAGTTGGAGCACGCAATGGTACCGAGACGGCACGATAGTCGGTCGAGCATGACGATTCTAGTAACTCGATGAGTTGACCTATGGCAGCCAAATGGAGGTTGAGGTTTGGACATGATTGACCGATTTAACGAGCGCTCCTTGTTGAAACGCATTGCAGCTGGTGGCTATCGTTCCGCGCCCTGCTGATGGGTAAACATGCTGACCCATCGGCGTGCGACGTTCGTTGGTCGTGAGCTGACTTGGCGGCCTGGACCTCGGCAGCTGTGTATCGGGGAAAGCACTGGATCGCTCAGCGGAAACCTGGAAGTCAGACGTCAACCCCGTAAACCTCTGTGGCTGCTCCGTGCCACCGATGAGTGGTGGCGCACGCCGACGCGAAGTGTCCGGGTCCCAGGCTCCGCTCCTCAGCGAGACGCCCGCTGCGGCCCGTGATGCCGTGGAGATCATTCGCCTGTACCTGGCAAACGGCCGGGAGTTGATCGCCACCGAGCTCTCCGGCGGACAGGTCACCGGGTCTCGCCACCCGGGCGCACCGGGCAGGCCCCGTCGGCCACGGACCCCGTTGTAGGATGCCCACCGTGTCCGCCGCATCTTCTTCCTCTCGCCGCCTGAGTGTCGTTGCCGCCCTCCGGTCGGCCGCCTTGCTCGCCGCGTTCCTCCTCGCCGCATGTGGTGTGGTGAGCGGCGGGGACGATGAGCCATCGGCGGTGTTTGAGGTTGCGGGGACCACGGCGACGATGAGCGGTGTGATCGGTTCCTCGACACCCGATGCGGTGCGGGACCTGGTGGATGATCACCCCGAGGTGGAGACGATCGTCATGGTCGATGTACCCGGCTCGGAGGACGACGAAGCGAACCTGGAAGCCGGTCGGCTGGTCCGGTCGGCCGGCTTGGCCACCCACGTGCCGGCCGACGGGTTTATCGCCTCCGGTGGTGTTGACTTCTATCTGGCCGGCGTCTCACGGACCTACGAGGCGGGTGCCGAGTTCGGGGTTCACTCCTGGGCAACCGGAGACGGCCTCAGCGGGGACAGCGTGGAGGACGATGACGCCCAGCACGACCTCTACCTCGACTACTACGCCGACGTCGGTGTTGACGATGCCTTCTATTGGTTCACCCTCGGTGCCGCTCCGGCCGATTCGCTCCACATCATGAGTGAGGCCGAACTGGTGGAGTTCGAGTTCGGCACCGTGGTCACCAGCGGCCCCTGAGTCGGCGCGCCACTATTAGCGGCGGCCCAACGCGTCAACCCTCGCCACGGGAGAGGTACGGCGAGGATTGACGGTGGGTGGTTGATGTGATGTGGACGGATGGGCCGAGGTCGAGGCCGCCGGTTCGGCTCTGGGGGATCAGCCTCGCTCGACGTCGATGTCGCCTGCGTCGATGTCGATGGTCAGGGCGATGTCGGCAGAAGCCTCCTCAACGGTGATGCGGTTGTCGAAGCCGTTGTTCTCCCGGTCGAAGACCGTTGTGGAGCCGACCGATGTGTCCGCGTCGACAGACATGGTCAACCCTTCGGGGACAATGACCTCGACCGCTCCGGCGTCGATGTCGATGTCGATCGCCAGCGGTTCGCTGCGATCGGCGAAGTCCTCGGCGGACAGGGCGGTGAGATCGACGACGATGTCGGCCCGCTCGGCGGTGATCGAGGTTGGGATCTCCTCGACGGTGGTCGGCAGGTGGCTGATCTCCTCGGTATCACCGTCGATGGCGAAGCCGGCGATGACACCGACGACCAGTGCAGCGGTGATGGCGACCACAAACAGCACTGCGCCGACGAAGATGGCGCCGACGGTGGCCACCACGGCGATGAACCGCCGGGCGGGCCGCTGGTGGCGGAAGCCGCCGGTAACCGTGGTCGGGGTGGGAGCCGGGGGAGGGGGCAGCGTCGCTGCTGATGCGGCGGCAGAGGCCGCCTCGTTGGACGGGTTCTCGCTGGATTCGTAGCTCATACCCACATCCTGAGCTGCGGCGGCCGGATGCGGTATCGGGTGTGTCCCTGAACCGCACCCCAGTTGTGCCCCGACAACCTCGGGGTTGGTTCTCGGGGTCGTTTATCGGGGTCGGGGTGGCCGTGGCCGGCGGTCAGCTTGCCCGCTCGATCAGCGCCGCGATCGAGTTGATGTACCGTCCGGGATCGACCAACAGCAGATCGTTGTGACCCGCCCCGGCGACAAACTCGGTCGTGACCTCACTGCCGGTCAGGTACTCGGCGGTTGCTACGGCGTTCTCCACCGGCACCAGATCGTCGGCCAACCCGTGAATCAAGAGGCTGGGCATGGTGATTCCGCCCAGCTTCGCTGCGTGGGCGGCGACGAGTTGTTCGAACTCCGGGCTCGGATCGATGCCGAGGCGGCTGACGAATCGGGCCACGTTGCCCGCCCCGCTCTCCAGGATCAGACCGGCGTACCCCGGGACCCTGGCCGCCACCTCCAGTGCCGGGTTGGCGCCGAGGCTGCGGCCCATCACAAACCGCGGGCCGTCGAACCCGTCGGTGTCCAGCAACGCCAGCGCCCGCCTGCCACAAACCGCACCGTCGGCCACCAAGTGTTCGATCGTCGGTGAGCCGGTACTCCTCCCGTACCCCCGAAACTCGAACACGAACAGGTTGGCCCCGATCGAGTGGTACAGCGGCGCGATCCCATCGTGGTCACCGACGACCTCGCCGTTGCCGTGGAAGTAGACGATGGTCGGACCGTGCGGATCAGTCTCGTACCGGCGGGCGGCGATGGTCACGTCATTACCGACCTCGATCGTGTGATCCGTCGCTCCGGTAAGGGTAGGCGAGTGGTCGGCGCGGGGAAAGAAGATCTGGGCGCTCATCCCGTCCCGGTCGAGCAGTGAGTAATCGGGGTCGTCGGCCATCGCCGCAGCCTAGCTGTCGTATCGATGGCCGATTTGATGAATTGCCAGCTTCAGTGGCAAAAGGTTAGGGTTGGTCCGAACAGGTCGCAACAACAGCTCGCAAACACAGGGAGTAACCATGCCGGGATATGGCCAGGTGGATATGGAGTACGGCGCACGACTCGCCACCACTTCACCGGAGGATGATGGGCCGGTATGGATGGTCAACCTCATGCGCTACCGGGAGCGGGCCCAGTACGCCGATGGCCGGGAGACCACCCTGACCGGGCGGGAGGCGGATGACACCTACGCCCCGCTCGGTCCACTGGCGGCCGTCGGTGCGGAGATCGTTTTTGTGGCCGATGTCGCGGACCAGTTCCTGGGCGACGAACCGAAGTGGGACCGCCTCGCCGTTGTCCGTTATCCGACCAGGGCCGCGTTCATCGCGATGCAGGAGCGGGAGGACTTCCAGAAGGCGCACGAGCACAAGGAAGCCGGCATGGCGGAGACGATTGTCATCGGCTGTGAGCCGCTGGACGTTCCAGCCATCGAGGATCCGGTCGATTGGGCCGACGTCCCCCACCCGCCGACCGATGAGGACGGCGCGTACACCATGGTCCACGTCATCAGGTTTCACGAGGAGGACGGCGCCACCGCCACGCCGGACCACATGGGGTCCTACCAGGAAGTCGCCGGCTCGGTTGCGGTGCCGAACGGGGTCCGGATCGACGGGTGGTTCTCCGTCGACGGCACGATCATCGGCGACGGCCGTCACTGGCATCAGGTTCGATTCAACACATTCCCCAGTCGTCAGGCGTTCCTGACCGTGGCCCTCGACCCCGATCGGCTCGACGCCCACGCCGAGCATCGGGATACGGCCATCGCCGACACCTACGCCATCGGTGTCCGGGCCGGCATCAACAACCTGTCGGCGTCAACCGAATTGCCCTCGGCCTGACCACCGGCAGCAAAATTTGGGCTTACAGCCCACAAATTCTGTGGCCGGTGCGCCCAAATTTCGGAGGGATGGGGGGTGGCGATCAGCCCTCGGCCCAGGTGGCGAGGATCTGCTGCACGGTCTCCACGGTGGGCGCCGCAGCCGTTGTTGAACCGCTCAGCCGGATCTGGCTGAGCGCGCCCCACAGCGATGAGAGCAGGAATTCCGCCTTGGTGTCCGGATCGGGAACACCGTCGGCCCGAAGCGCCGCTTCGAAGGTGTCTCGGAACATCGCCCGGTAGGCGGCGATCTCCGCAGCAACGGCCTCCGGTGGTTCGTCGAGCTCAAAAACCGTGTTGACCATGAGGCAGCCCGAGTTGGTCACATGGTCCGGGTCGACCGGGGCGCTCATGCCGCCGAACAGTGCGGCGATGGCGTCGACCGACGGCGGATCGAAGAGTTGGTTGAGCATGCCCGCCGCCGTTTCCCGATAGCGGGCCAGCGCGGAGACAAAGAGCTGGTCCTTGTCACCGAAGGTGTTGGCCAGGCTGCGAATGCCGACCCCGGTCTGCGCCTCGAGCGTTCGGGTGGTGGTTGCGTGGTAGCCGTTCCGCCAGAACTCGGTCATGGCGCAGGCCAGTACCTCGGCTTCGTCGAACTTTCGAGGTCGTGCCATGTCGTGAGCTCCTTCCTGGTAAATTTTGCATCAACTGTTGCATTACGGGTGAAGTCGGTGTAGAACCAGTATTGCATCAACCGATGAAATAACAACCCGAAAGGAACACATCATGCCGACCATCAAGCTCACGGTTCCCCCCGGTGCCTGGTCCAAAGACGAGAAGGCGGCCATCATCGAGCGGCTCACCAACGGCCTGAATGACGTGGCCACCGAGTCCGGCAAGGGCGACATCACGCCGTTCATCGCCTGCCAGATCGAGGAGACCGCAGAGGGCGGGTACGCCGTCGGCGGTCAGATCTTCGGCTGAGCCGGCACCCGGACAGACACGAACCACGAAAGGAACGATCATGACAACCACAATCGAGCGCTCGATCGACATCGACACATCAGCAGATCGGGTCTGGCACGTCGCCGCTCACGAGTTCGACCGGGTCGGGGAGTGGACCTCCCAACTCAACTTCTCAAAGGCCAACACCGACGTGCCGGTGCCGGTCGACGCAACCGTCGGTGGGCGGGTGTGTTCGGCTCCCGGCTTCGGCGAGGTGAAGGAGACCATCACCAACTTCTCCGAACAGGGCCGCACACTCACCTACGAGGTCGAGGGCCTGCCGGGCTTCGTGAAGCAGGTGAACAACACCTGGACCGTGACCCCGCTCGGCGAGGGCCGGGCCAGGATCAACATGCGGGTGGTGCTGAACACCAACGCATTCCCCGGCAGGCTGCTCGTCCCGATCCTCTCCCGCAAGCTGGGGACATCGATCGGGATCTACCAACAGGAGATGAAGCTCTGGGTCGAGGAGGGGCGGATCTCGCCGGCCAAGGAGAAGCTGAAGGCAAAGCTGGCGGCGAAGGCGGCCGCCTGATCGGCGCCTACCCGTCCCGAAACGCCACGGCACGATCTCGTCGGTCAGGGCCCGACCGACGAGACCGTCTCAGAACCAGCCTTCCGCGGTGTCCGGGCACCGGAGGAGCGAGGCGCTCACTTCGCCCGGAGCAGACCGCCCGGCTAGGTTTGGGGATCTGGCTCAGACAGTAGGGGGAGGCGGTATGTCCGACACGATGACGGAGCGGGAAGCGTGGTTGGCCAGGGCACCGGCTCGCAATCCGGAGATGGAGCAGGCGCTTTTTGCCGGCGATGTGCCGGCCGCCGATGCCCTGTCCATCGAGGAGATCAACCCCCTCAACCCGCACCTGTTCAAGGAGCATCGCTGGCACGATCACTTCGCCCGCCTGCGGAATGAGGATCCGGTCCACCTGAACGAGCTCGGCTCGTCCGGCCGGTATTGGTCGGTCACAAGGTACGACGATATACGCACCGTTGACGGGGATTGGAAGACCTATTCCTCCGAGGCCGGCATCACCGCAGGTCCCCGCGTCGGCGTTCCGTTGCCGGACAACATCGATCAGATCGCCTCGTTCATCACGATGGACCCACCGACCCACACCGATCAGCGCAAGACGGTGCGGGGCATCTCGGCCCCGAGCAGTCTCCGGAACTTCGAGTCTGAGGTTCGGGAACGGACGATCACTGTCCTGGAGTCCCTTCCCGAGGGCGAGACGTTCGACTGGGTGGACACGGTCTCCATCGAGTTGACCACGCTCATGCTGGCCACCCTCTTCGGGTTTCCGATGGAGGACCGCCGGAAGCTGACCCGCTGGTCGGACGTGGTCACCTCGCTGCCGGAACCGGGCGGGATCGTTGAGTCGGGAGCGCAACGCCGGGCTGAACTGCGGGACTGCGTCGACTACTTCGAGGGCCTCTGGGCGGAACGGCGGGAAACCCCCGGCCATGATCTCGTCTCCATGCTGGCCAACGGAGAGGCGACGAAGGACATGCCGACGCTGGCCCACCTCGGCAACCTGATCCTGCTCATCGTGGGTGGCAACGACACCACCCGAAACTCGATGAGTGGCAGCGTTTACGGGCTGGACAAGTTCCCGGACCAGTACAACAAGCTGATCGCCGACCCGACGCTGGTCGGCAACCTGGTGCCGGAGATCATCCGGTGGCAGACCCCGCTCAGCTACATGCGCCGTACCGCCATGATGGACACAGAGCTTCAGGGTCGGGAGATCCGCAAGAACGACCAGGTCCTCATGTGGTACGTCTCGGCCAACCGGGATGAGACGGTCTTCGGCGAGAACGCGGACCAAATCGACCTGGATCGGCCGAACGCCGACCGTCACCTTTCGTTCGGGTACGGCATCCACTTCTGCATGGGCAGCCGACTGGCCGAGCTGCAGCTCCGGGTCCTGTGGGAGGAGATCCTCCAGCGGTTCGAACGGATCGAGGTCCAGGCGGAGCCGGAGCGGACGTTCTCCAGCTTTGTGAACGGCTACACACACCTGCCGGTGCGGGTCACCCGCAAGTAGCCCGACCGTCTCCGGCCCGACCGTCTCCGCACTGCCGCCGATCAGGCGGTGTCCACGCAGGCGCCGAACGTGACAAGCTCGCCCGGTTCGATCGTGGTGTTGTAGCCGGTCCGGCCGGTGAAGATCGTTGCGCCGTCCTCGGGCACCTCGTCCACCGTCGTGTTCCACGCCGTGGCCACCGTCCCGTCAAGCTCGATCGGCAGGGACCACGTCGTGGTTCGATCACCGTCGTTGACCAGATCGATCTGGAAGCAGTAGCCGCTCTCCCACGTTGAGGTGACGGTGACGGTGGCCGGCAGGTCCGGGCTTGTCAGAGGGCGGGGCCGGACCGGGGCTTCATCGGCCGGCGCCGCATCGCTCGGATCGGGGCTGTTCCCGCTCGGGTTGTCCTCGTCTGAGGTCAGGTCGGGCGCGGACCCGTCGATGGAGGTCGGGAGCTCCGACGAATCAGCTGTGGTCGTGCCGTCGCCGGGGTCGGACGTGGTGGAGCGTTCGCCCGCCGGCTGCGTGATCGAGGTGGTGAATGCCTGCTCGCCGCCACCCCCGGCAGGGTCGGCGCCCGAGCTTGTGCTGGGGCCGATCGCAACCGTCACCTGATCCGGTGACCGATCGAAGCCGAACGTGACCAATGTCGCCACCGTCGCCACCGCAGTCACGGTGGCCGCGGTGGCGCGGGTGGCCCGTCGGCGCCGGGTGCGGCGGTCGGCCCTCGCCGCCAACTCGGTCATCGATGGCGGCGACGGAGTATGCCCGGGCCGAAGCGCCTGATTCAGGTCAACCATCGATCACTCCCACGTTGCCGGCCGATCGGCCTCGAAACCGGTTTGCCGTATCGGCATCCACGTTGTCCCTGCCTTCGTCGGTGGCGGGGTGTCCGTCCGGTTCGTCACCGAGCACGTGGTGCAGCCGCTTCCTGGCCGCAACCAGCGACGCCGACGCCGCCCCGCGGCTGATACCCAGCGTGGCCGCCACCTCCTTCTCGGTCAGGTCGAGCACGTAGCGCAACGCGATCGCCGATCGCTGCCGCTGTGGCAGATCGCGAACGGCCTCCCAGACTCCGGGGTCGGCCAGTGGCTGCGTCGAGAGGTCGGCCGTCGGCGATGGTTGGCGGCGCAGCAGATCTCGTTCAACCCGCCGCCGCCGGTGACGTCGACGCAGCTCGTTCAGCGCGACCCGATACAGCCACCCCCCGGGCGAGTCCATCGCCTGCACCCGGTCCCAACGCTCGTAGGCCCGGACGAAGGCTTCGTCCGTGGCCTCCCGTGCGATCTCCGGATCACCTCCGGCCACGGCGAGCGCGGTGAACACCAGGGGGTGCTCGGTGCGGTACCACCGCTCGAAGTCGAGCCGGGGTCTTCGGGGGCCGTCAGCCATACATCAGGATCGCCATGCGCCGGGAGTGAGCAGTCGCATCACCGTACCCTCCCAGAGATCCCGCCCCGGCCGCCATCGGGCGAACCCGAGCAGCGCCAATCCGGAGAGGACCGAGCCGAACGAGCCGACAAGCAGCAGCCCCGCCGTTGGACTGCTGCCGTCGGACTCGTCGACGACCACGCCGGTGAGGGCGATTTGGTCGTGGCCGTTCGAGGGGAGAGCACGTGCACCCAAGGCAGGACCGGTGCCGGATGCCCCGTCGGCCACGCTGCTGGGCGTTGGTGACGCCGCACTATCGGTGGCGGCGGCCGGCAGCGTCGCCACCGATGAGGGAGGGGGTGTCGACGACGACCCACCCGCAGCTACCGGCGCCGTAGCCGATTTCGCCGGCGGTGTGGATGCCTCATCGACCGCAGTCTCGGTTGGTTCGGTGGATGCCGGTGCAACCGGCGGTCGAGTGGCTGAGGTGGTCGAGGCGGGGTCGGTCGGCGTCGGGCTGGTCGACACCGGGTACGTCGAGGAGGCGGCGGCCGAACCGGGGACACTGACGGTCGGCGCGTCCGAACCGTTCGAGGTCGAGGTGGACGTGGAAGTGGAAGTCGATGTGGACGTGGCGGCGCCGCTCGTGCTTGTGGTGGCGGCGATTGTGGTTGTTGTGACGGCGTTCGTAGTTGTAGTGGTTACCGCCGAAACCCCGTCGATCGTGACATCGCTGCAGGCGTAGAAGGCCTCGGGGCTGTCGCTGCGTTGCCACACGACGTAGATGATTGCCGGCACTTCTCGAGTCGGTAGTGGGACCGGAAGCCGAACGCTTGGCGTCGGAGCCATCGGGCCGGAGTCGAACACCTGCTCCAGGTCGTCCCAGGCCAACCGGTCGGTTCGTGCGTCGAAGCCGGGCCGGGTCACGAAGACCCGGTAGTAGGCCGTGGCATGGGGAGCGGTGTTCTCATAGACCAGATCGACCCTGCCGTCGCCGTCGGTGCGCAGCGTCGTCAACGGCCAGGCGCCCGGCTCGTCGAACGCCGCGTACTTGTCGCGGCCGGCGCCGCACAGCCGACCGTCGGGAATCAGCTCCCGATGTCGCCCCGCGGCGTCACCGATGTTGACTTCCATCCAGTCGTAGAGGGCCTGGGAGTTGGTCGCCCACGCCGCCTCGCACATCGGGTTGCTCCGGTCCCTGAACCGACAGGTGTGCTGACGGGAAGCCGGGTCCTGTGTCGAGCCGTGAGCCGAAACCGGTGCGCCGAGGGCCAACAGCAGAAGGAGGCCCCCGACGGCCAGAAGGCCCGCCGCGATCGGTCGATGGGTTCGCAGGGTCCGGGTCACAGGGGATCAAGTCCCGAGCGGCCGAAAGTGCTTAGAACCCGGAACGGCGTTGAGAAGTTTTCAGGGGATCCGGCCGCCGACGCCGTCGGTTTACACCGGAAATGTCACCCCGGTCGACTCTTCGGAAGCCGACCACAGCCGCTGCTGGGTCTCCACCTCGTGGGACCGGTCGCTGGATTGGACAATCACCGGATGTCCCCGGGTCTCCATAAATCCGTCCGGTCCGTAGTACTGACCGCCGGTGGCCGCAGGATCGGTTGCGGCCCGAAGGGTCGGGAGCGCACCCATGGCCGAGCTCTGTACCGTCCACCGCATGAAGGGCAGGAGGAGCTTGGCACCCGGGATGTGACGCGTCAGCTCGCTGTCCGAACCGCCGGGGTGGGCGGCCAGCGCAACGGTTGATGTGTCGGACGCTGACAACCGTCGTTGCAGCTCGTACGTGAACAGGAGGTTGGCCAGTTTCGATCGGCCGTAGGCGGCCATGCGGTTGTACCCCCGCTCGGCGTTGAGGTCGTCGAAGTCGATCCTGGATCGGAGCCGATGTCCGACGCTGCTGACCGTCACCACCCGCGACCCGTCGACCGGGAGCAGGAGATCGAGCAGTTGCCCGGTGAAGGCGAAGTGGCCGAAATGGTTCGTTCCGAACTGCATCTCAAAGCCGTCCGCCGTCTGCTGCCGTGGCGTGTACATCACACCGGCGTTGTTGATCAGGAGGTCGATTCGATCCAGATCGGACCGAATCGCTTCGGTCGCGGTGCGGATCGACTCCAGTGAGGCCAGGTCCAGTTCCTGAAGCCGTAGATCCGCATCCGGCTGATCGGCCCGTATGTCGTCCACGGCGGCCGCACCCCGGTCGAGGCTGCGGACGGCGAGGAGGACGGTCGCCCCTGCCCTGGCCAACTCCCGTGCGGTCTCCAGCCCGAGACCGGAGTTTGCGCCGGTCACCACGGCGGTCCGGCCGGATTGGTCCGGGATGTCTGCGGCGGTCCAACGCGCTGCGCTCATGATCGGTACTCCTCAGGTGGGGCGATGGGTATCAAGCGTACGAGGAGCCACCGCAGTTGCCCGAACCGCCGCTTGTTGGCTAGGAAAACATCAGGACCAGCAGGAGCGAACCCATGCCGAGCCACGTCGTCAAACTCGAAGCAGGACGCGAACCCCGAAAGACGATCGGAACGGGGACGGTCGCTGCCGAGGCGGCGATCGACGGGATGACGCCGACGTCCTCGTCCGCCACACGGCCCAAAGGGTCGGCCGCCCCGCTGGCGACCTCGTGGTTCGCATGACCGACCACGATCTGCTGTTCGCCGGGATTCAGATCCTTGAGCTGCCGTCGCCGGATGCCGCTGTGCCGGTCCGGCGGGCCGCAGCGGTCGGCGGTCGGTTGGCGGCGCAGCTCGGCGCCACCGTTTTTGATGCCGGGCCGGTCGATCCGGACGCTCCCGGCTTCTACAGTCTCGACAAGCAGGCGGCCCCCGCTGGGGCGGTGGCCGACCCGGAGGCCTGGGTTCGATCCGAACGGAACCGCATCCTGCTCTCGGCGGTCAACAGGACAGACGATGGCGGACCGGCGGACGGGAATCGAGTGGTGGTCACCGCCGCCGGCTGGCACAACGAGGCCACCCTGTTCGCCGCATCGGGCCTGGCGGATCTCTTCGGTCACCCGGATCGGGCACCGTTGGTCCCGGCCGGTCACTGGGGTGCGGTGACTGCGGGGTATGCCGTCTTCGGTGCGCTCGCCTCCTGCCAGGCCCTGGCCGCCCGTGGTCAGACCGACGTGATGACCGTCGACTGTGTTGACGCGCTGCGGTGGGTCAACTGGAAGGCTCCGGCGATGGCGTACTTCGGCACGGCGATCACCCGTCAGGGGGCCGACGCACTTTGGCCGGCGATCCCGTGTGCCGACGGGTTTGTGGCGTTTGTCCACACCGATCGGGACTGGCCCGCCATCGTGGAGATGATCGACGACAACCGTCTCCGCGAGGAGCGGTTCGCCAGAGGGCGGGACCGGGCGGAACACCGACGTGAGTTCCTCGACGTCGTCCGGGAGTGGGCGGCGGGCCGGACCCGCTCGGACATCGACGATCTGTTCCACCGCTTCGCCATCCCGGGTGCCGCCGTCCTGCAGCCGACCGAGCTGCTTGACGATGTGATGCTCCGCCACCGGAATGCATTCCAGACCCGCACGGTCGACGGTCGGGAGACCACGGTGCCGGTGGCCCCGGTCCGCGTTGCGGCAACGTCATCCGGTCATCCGACCGCCGATCGTCCGGAGGCCGCCCGGGGCGCGGATCGGTCAACCGACGCAGCGGCCCCCGCCGGGGCATCGCCCCCTACCGATGGCCGGCCGCTCTCCGGCGCTCGGGTCCTGGACCTCGGGGTGCTGACCGCCGGGGCCGGCACGTCAAGCCTCCTGGCGGACTTCGGGGCCGAGGTGATCAAGATCGAATCGGCCACCAAACCCGACATGTTCCGATCGTGGGCCGGCGAGTCCGACTCGCCGCTCTTCCACTTCAGCAATCGATCGAAGTTCGGTGTCGACCTCGACCTCAAGGATCCGGACGGTCTCGCCGCGTTCCTGGAGCTGGTGACGACCGCCGACGCGGTCATTGAGAACTACCGACGGGGCGTGCTCGAGCGCCTGGGCATCGGCTTCGACGAGCTCAGCCGGGTCAACCCGCGGATCGTGCTGGCCTCGGTGTCTGGCCAGGGGCTCACCGGCCCCCGAGCGGACCACACCACGTTCGGGTCGACCCTGGAGGCGGGGTCCGGGTTTTCGGCTCTGACCACCGACCATGACGGCGTCCCGGCGATCTCCGGGATCAACTTGAACCTCCCGGACCAGACCGTCTGCCTGTTCGCCGCCGGGGTCATCGCATCGGCCATCACCAGTAGCCGGTCAACCGGTCACGGGAGACACCTGGACATCTCCCAGCGGGACGTGGCGGTCTACGCCTGCGGACCGGCCATCGAACAACAGGAGGCAGGTCGCGAACTGCACCGCCCATCCCTCCACGCCGTTGCGGCGGGATGGGCCGCCCTCGGTGACGACGGACGCACCGAGGTTCCGGCGCTGAACGGCGTCGCCGTGCTTGCCGCCTGCCGACAAGACGGTTCGTCCGCGATCGTCGACGGGCCGAATGGCACCCTGGTCAAAGGCTTCCCGTTCACCGCGGCCGCCCGCCCGTTGCAGATCGGCGGTCCCGCGCCGGCGATCGGTCAGGACAACGATCGGTACCTGCCCAGCGATCCGGGGCACAGCACCTGACAACACCGAAGGTCGGGTTCGACGGCCCGGGGCCGGGTGATCTCCCGACCGGCCTCAGCCCTCGGCGGCCAGGGCGATGTGGTGGACCCGGCCGACGGTGGCCGCCCCGATCTCGGTTGAGAGAAAGGTGTTGAGTTCCTCGGAGAGATCGGCCCGGTCCGGCCGGGAGGTCCAGACGTCGTAGGCCGCCGCATCGGCCCATTTTGCGGTGACCGTTGCCAGCCGACCGTCGGCCGAGATGGTGAGCTCGGCTCCGAGGCAGCCGTCCTGAGCCGCGGCGGTCGACAGGATCGACTCCCGCTCGAAGAAGGCCACCAGATCATCGGCCGCGCCCTCGGCCAGTGAGAACTCCAGAAACGTTCTGATCATCGGCGCATGTTGGCAGCCGACTCCGCCTGACCTCAAGTCGACTCGGTCGTCGCCCGTGGCGGACCATTCGACCTGTCAGGCCGGTCAGGCGTCCGCCGGGCCGTCCCCGACCACCACGAACTGGCCCATCATGCCCCGCTCCTCATGAGGAAGGATGTGGCAGTGGAACATGTAGGGCACGTCCGGGTTGGTGTACGTGTTGAACCGGGCCGCCACCTCGACCGTCCGGCGTTCCGACACGAACACGGTGTCCTCCCAGCCGGTCTCCTCCGGCGGAGGTGGTCGCCCGTTGATGGACAGAATCTGGAACTGCGTCTGGTGGACGTGGAAGGAGTGAGCCCCCTCCTCCGAGCTGAGTGTCCACCGCTCGACGGCGCCGAACTGGATCGTCTGATCGATGCGGCCCATATCCATCTGGGTGTCGTTGATCTTCCACTGGCCGTCGACCCGGTCCATCCGGAACCGCCGCTCGGCGGTGATTTCCGCGGGCTCGATCCGATCGATGTTGTTCAGCTGTTCCGGCGGTTCCGGAGCAACCGGGAGGGAGGGGTCGGGTCGGAGCTCCAGAATGTCGCCGTAATCGTCGTCGGTGAGGTTGACGATGCCCTCCCGCGTGTCGACGATCACCTCGACCCGATCGCCGGGGGTGACCGTCAGATCGTTCACCCGTACCGGTTGGTCGAGGTAGCCACCGTCCGAGGCGATGACCAGCAGGCCGTTGTTGTCCGAACTGATCTCATAGAGCGTCTTCTGCGACGCGTTGAGAATCCGCAGCCGGACCGGTCCGGCCGACACGTTGACGAACGGATCGAGCGTGCCATTGACCGCGGTTTCGCCCCCGTCGTCCTCGTCTTTGTACGCCAGCTGTCCATCGTCGTCGAAGTCCGGGTTACGCAGGATGACCGGGATGTCGTCCACGCCGTAGGTGTTTGGCAGGTTCGCGGCCAGCGGGTTGTCGTCCTCGACGATGATCATGCCGACCGCACCGAGGTGGATGCTCTTGCTGGTGGTGCCGTCCCGGTGAGGGTGATACCAGAGCGTGGCCGCATCCTGGATGATCGGGAAGTCGGCGGTCCAGGTCTCGCCGGGTTGGATCGGGCTGTGCGGCCCGCCGTCGTCGTCGGCCGGGACGTCGGCCCCGTGCCAGTGGTTGGTGGTCACCTCGTCAAGCGTGTTGGTGACGTGTATGGAGACGTAGTCCCCGGTTGTCCACTTCAGCGTCGGCCCGAAGATCGCCTGCCCGTTGTACCCGTAGGTGTCGACGGTTGTGCCGGTGCCGTAGTCGTGTTGGGACCGGCGAAGCTCCAGGTCGTAGTTGGCGATGGGACCGGTCCGCTCCGGCTCCAGGAGCGGCGGGATGAAGAGCTCGTTCGTCGCAACGCCGGCCGGGATCTCGGTCAGCCGGTCGTCACCGCCGCACGCGGCAACGGCCAACATCGAGCCGGCTGCAAAAAGACACCAGGCGATGAGCCTGGCCGACCGTCGCCATCCTGTCACCGCTCGGGTCGTACCCAGCGTCATGTCCCACGTCATGTCGCTGCCCGACCCTCCATCGTGTAGCCCGTCTGTCAAC
Organism: Actinomycetota bacterium; assembly: GCA_039029335.1. Lineage (GTDB taxonomy): Bacteria > Actinomycetota > Acidimicrobiia > Acidimicrobiales > SZUA-35 > JAHELU01. The sequence continues at coordinate 21,147 of JBCCGJ010000019.1, forward strand.
TACTCCGACTGGAGGATAGTAAGCAGGGTGACCGCGATGGGAAATCAGAGCCGGGCAGCGAGATGGACACATGCGGGCCAAGCCGTCCGGCCGCCACCGGCGACCGGACGACCATTCCCGCGGATCAGGAGGCGGCCGTCGGTGCAGCGGTGGCCTCGCTGTTCTGCAACACCCGCCACACGAATGCCGCAACCAGAAACGCGCCGACCACCAGCGTCACGTGAAAGGCCCACTCGACCGCGGCCAGCCCGCCCCAGTTCCCCTCACCGATTGACTGGTGGAACGAGGTGTGTGGCGCCCAACTGATCAGGCCCCAGGCGACGGCGATGAACGCCGGGACGGCAAGCGGCCGATTGAGCCTGCTGACCACCGGCCACCCGAATGCGATCCACGCCAGACCGACGCCGAATGCGACGGACTCGACGATCTCCGCAAGGACCAGGGCTGCCAGCGCCCCTCCGGACGGATCGGTGTCACCGCTCTCAAGACCCCAGAAGCCACCGAGCGGGCCAGTTGCCCTGAAGAGCGTGGCCGCGATCGCCCCAACCACGATGACGGCAATCCACTTGTTGCGCGTCGACATCTCTATTCCCTCCTTTTGGCCACCGGGCGGTGGTCCAACCAACAAGGCTTTCAGACCCTTCGATCGAAAGAAAACGGTGTTGTCAAACTGTCGTACAGGTGCGCACGGGGTCGGCGTGGCAACATGGGGCATGGCAGACGGCGCACAGGCAGAGGTGACTACCGCCCGGCGGTTGTACGCGGAGTGGGACGAGGGGCGAGGGACCTCCAAGAGCGAGATCGAACGGCGGGAGTGGGACGACAGCGGCGCAAACGGGCGGCGGTTCGACCGGTTCATCTTCCAGCACCTCGGGGTCAAGACCTCTCGGCGGACCAAGCAGTCGGACCGGTTCGCCGAGTTCGCCTCGGAGTTCTCACTCGCCGACGTGGAGGACGGGGCCGAGGCCGGAACCGGTCCCTCCGTGGTCGACGTTCCGACAACGCCGGATGAACATCTGGCCAGAGCCAGAACCGTCTGTCTCCTGGCGATCAGGGCCTGGAACGACACCGCTCGGCCGTTCCGGACCGGTGGGTTTGTCACACCGTTCCTCACCGCCTGGAACGACCTGGCCGTCGCCATTCTGCAGCGGGCGGGGACGGAGTGGCGGATCCTGAACGACGGCAAGCCGGTTCGGCGTCGCAACGGCGCCATGCGGCCGCTGGATCTGATCACGCTGGTCGATCGGGCCTTTCCCGACGGTGCCAATGCGGGCCTTCGGCAGAACATTCGATTCTGGGTGGACCTGCGGGGAGCGATCGCCGATCGGTCGCTCCCCGCGCTCGACTACCCGGTGACACCATACGTTCAGGCCGGTCTGGTCAACTTCGAACGGATGGTGATTGCCGAGTTCGGGGACACCGCCCGTCTCGGTGAGCAACTGACGGTGCCGCTGCAGCTCTCCGGGTTCTGCGACCCGGAGGTGCTGAACGCCAGGGCCCGAGCTGCGTTGACCCTGCCGCTCGAGGTCCAGACCGTCCTCAACCGCGGGGAGAAGACCACGCCGGAACTGGTTGCCGACCAGACCTTTCAGCTGCCGGTCGACTTCGTCCCGGGGGAGGTGTCCGCCGCGATCCGCGAGGAGCGCCCGAGCCTCGGGACCAAGCAGGTTGTCGAGGCGGTCCGGGACCGCATCCCGTTCCGGTTCTCGGTTTACGATCACGGCGCAGTCGCCCGGCACCTGAAGGTCAGGCCCCAGCGGGGCCAGCCGGACCGGTCCCTTGACGATCGTTACTGTGAATACGTCACCTCCTACAAGGTGTATCTCTTCAACCAGCTGTGGATCGACCGGGTCGTCGATCAGGTCGGAACCGAGGCCGGCTACACCGAGGCCGTCGGCCGGGAGCCGACAGCGAAGTAGCGGGCCCGGAGCGGGTTGGACCGTCGGCTCACCCCGTGCGGTTCCGGGCGCGGGTTCAGGCCGACGGGTTGTCGCGGTCCAGCGTCGGCTGGAAGGTGGGGACGATCCGGCCGCCGAGACGGTGTTCGAATCCGCAGGCCACCGCTATCAACGTCGGCTCCGCCCAGGCCCGGCCCATGAACGTGAGTCCCACCGGCAGGCCGGCGACCGACCCCATCGGCACGGTGATCAGCGGATAGCCGGCCATGGCGGCGTAGGAGGAGGAACCGCCCCGGAACCGCTCGCCGCTCGCCAGGTCCGTCGGCTCGGCCGGGCCGCCGGACGGGGCGATGATCGCATCCAGCCGGTGGGTGTCGAGCACGGCGTCCAGCCCCTCGTCCCGGGAGATCCGCCGGGCCGCCCGGTGCGCCGCCTTGTATTCGGGATCGTCGACGCCGCCCGTCGCCTCGGACGCCACCAGTTGCTCCTGGCCGAACCAGCGCAGCTCCCGATCCCGGTTCTCCTCGTTGAAGGCGATCACCTCGGCCAGCGATTTCGGTCCGCCGATCCTGGTTGCCAGATACCGGCCGAGGTCGGTCTTGAACTCGCAGCGCAGGACGTCGAGCTCAGCCGTCGACGATTGAAACTCCTCGAATGAGGGGAAGTCGACCGGATCGACCACGGTGGCGCCCAGCTCGGGCAGCCGGCTGACGATCCGCTCGAAAATGGCGGCGGTGGGAGCGCCGACCTCGTCACAGAGCTGGCGGGCAACCCCGATTCGAGCACCCCTCAGCCCGTCGTGATCCAGGAACGCCGTGTAGTCGGTGTGATGGTTCCCCGCTGATGCCTCCGTGGCCGGATCGCGGGAGTCCACGCCGGTCATCGGTCCAAGGATCGCCGCGGCGTCCGCAACGGTTCTGGCCATCGGTCCGATGGTGTCCTGGGTGTGGGAGATCGGTACCACGCCGGCCCGGCTGGTTAGGCCGACGGTCGGTTTGATTCCGACGATCCCGTTGACGGTTGACGGGCAGATGATCGAACCGTCGGTTTCGGTGCCGATGGCCACCATGGCCAGATTGGCGGCGACCGCCGCACCGGACCCGGAACTGGACCCGGACGGGTTGCGGTCGAGGACGTAGGGGTTCCGGCACGCACCACCGACGGCACTCCAGCCGCTCGAGCTCCCCCGGCTCCGAAAGTTGGCCCACTCGGACAGGTTGGTCTTGCCGATGACGATCGCTCCGGCAGCCGTCAGCCGATCGGTGACCGTGGCGTCCTCCGCCGGGGCGGAGTCGACGAGGGCCAGCGAACCTGCGGTGGTGCCCATGGCGCCGACCGTATCGATGTTGTCCTTCAACAGAATCGGCACACCGTGGAGCGGGCCGCGCAACCTTCCGTCGAGCCGCTCCCGATCCCGGGCGGCGGCGATGCGTTCGGCATCAGGATTGCGGACGATCACCGACCGGAGGTCAAGGCCGCCGTCAATGGCGTCCATCCGGGCGAGGTAGGCGCGGACCATCTGCGTCGACGTCCGCGCACCGGATGCCAGGTCCACCAGCAGCTCCGCCACGGTCAGCTCTTCGACGTCTTGGTGTGGCAGCTGCATCGCGATCCTCGTTCTCCTGGTCGATTCAATGGTTCTGTTGCAGCGCTTCCACCGTCATCGCCCTGGCCGCATCGATGATGTCGGACCCCCGTTCCGGATTCTGGCGGGGAAATCCGTCGGCAACGGTCATGATGGCCTCGTCCGGTTCGACGACCACAACCCGGGTCCCGTTCCGGGTGAGGGTCGAAACCTCAGCCTTGAGCTGCCGCCTGGCCCGGAGCTTGACCGGGCCCCGTCCCGGTCTGGTCATCGGCGAGGAGACGATGACCAGGTCAAGCCCGTGGTCCGCCAGCAGGTGGGCGTGGGTTGCAGAGGCGACCGCACCGTCGATGAACCGCCTGTCCCCGATCCGCTTCGGTTGGAACAGCACGGGCACCGCCGACGTCGCCTCCACCGCATCCGGTACGGGTACGTCCCGCCGGTCCCGGCCGAACACCACCACCGCACCGTCACCCAAACGCACGCTGGGAATCCAGAGCTGATCCGGCCAGTCGGTCAGCGAGTGGGTGGGGAAGCGCCGGATCGGATAGGTGGGGAAGACCCCGGCCGGGGCAAGGCCGACCAGCCCCACAAATCCGCCCCGCCGCAGCATCTTGGGCGACTGGGGGCGGAGCAGTCGCAGCGGCCAACGGCGACGACCGCCTCGGGACCTGGCCGCCGCCATCTCCTCCTGTTGCTCCGGCGTCAGCGGCGCGGAGATGGAACCCAGGATTTCTTCTGCATCGGCGCCGGCCAGAACCGACGCCCCAATGGCGCCGCCGGCGGAGGTGCCGACCACCTTGGACACGTCGGTGAGGGCGCGGCCGGTCACGTCCCGGATACCGTCGATCACGCCCAGGTGGAACGCCCATCCCAGGGAGCCGCCCGCTCCGAGCACAACGCCGACCGTCATCCCCCGCTCGGTTTCCGGTCCCCGGTCGCTCGGCCCATCATCGGAGGCTAACCGGCGGTGAGCGGGACGGCTTCCCCACCGGTCGGCGTGCTGCATAGGGTGGTGCGGTGACCAGCGAAGCAGGCGAACACGATGAATCCGGCGGAACCAGCGACCGGATGATCACTGACCACTATCACCAGGCGGATCTGCTCGCCCGGTTCGAGCAGGCGATGGGGGCGATCGGCAGGGACCGGGAAACCGTCACCACCGCGGACCTCGCTCCGGCCGATGAGTTCCACGTCGGTGGCCGACCGGCAACCGAGCACCTGCTCGACCAACTGGCGCTGCCCGCCACCGCCCACGTGCTCGACGTCGGGTGCGGGATCGGCGGGCCCGCCCGTTTTGCGGCCGACCGGTTCGACCGCGTCACCGGCGTCGATCTCACAGCGGCGTATGTTGCCGTCGGGACCGAGCTCAATCGTTGGCTCGGCTACGACGAGCGCATCGATCTGCGTCACGGGTCGGCGTTGGACCTGCCGTTTGCGGACGCCTCGTTCGACGGCGGGTATCTGCTGCACGTTGGCATGAACATCGCGGACAAATCGCGGTTGCTGGCCGAGGTTCACCGAACGTTGAAACCCGGCGGTGGGTTTGCCATCTACGACATCATGCGGTTGGCCGACGGACCGGTCGATTTCCCGCTGCCGTGGGCATCGGAACCGGAAACAAGCCACCTGGCCACCCCGGATGCCTATCGCAAGGCCGCAATCGACGCGGGGTTCACGGTCACCGCGGAGAACAACCGGGTCTCGCAGGCCCGGGCCGCGTTTGAACGGCTGCAGGGGCAGCCCCCCGGCCCACTCGGCCTTCATCTGGTGATGGGACAGACGATCGGGGAGAAGGTGAGGAACCTTACGGCGGCGGTGACCGGCGGCCTGGTGGGGCCGATCGAGCTGATCCTGTACAAGCCGGCGTAGCCGGCTGTCAAACAAAATTGCGGTAAATACCCCAAATGGGGTAGGCGGAAATATAGCTGTATATACAAGCATGTGCAGTAGAGAGCTTTCTTCGCAACCATGGACTAAGTTGATCTCTAGTTCGTAAGAACACCGCCGCAAATACAAATACGGAGTCGTCATCTATGCCCGCCGCAACGAACCATCAGACGTTGTCCATTCACGCACACGGTGTGCCGAATTGGATCGACCTGCACACCGGGTCCGTCCCGGAAGCAAGGGATTTCTACGAAGCCCTGCTCGGCTGGTCCTTCCGGAACCGGCTCACCGTGCTGTCCTCCCCGCCGACGGACGATGTCCTTGCCGCCAGGGGAATTGGTGTCGGGGCCGCTGGTATTTCGTCGTCCAACCCAAACCCGGACGGCAGCATGGCGTTGGCCCTTTCGGCCGATGGTGGTCCCGCCGCCGAGATCATTGAACGGGGCAAGTCGTTCGATGAGATGGCTCTTCTGTCGAATTGGGTGCCGTACGTTTACGTCGACGACCTCCACACAACCCTGGAGCTCGTCGAGGCCGCCGGAGGTCTGGTGGCCTCGTCGCCGGCTCGCCGGGGTGACATGGCAACCGTCGCAACGATCATGGATCCCAGCGATGCACTGCTTTGCCTCTGGGAGCCGGTGCAGCTCTCCGGCGCCGCCATGCACCATCCGGGCACGTTGACCTGGATCGAACTGGAGACCCCGGACCTCGATGCCGCAACCAAGTTCTATGCCGAGCTGTTCGGCTGGGATGCCGGTGTTGTCTCGATGGGTGAGGACTTCAAGGGAGACACCTACACGTTGTTCACCAAGAACGGTGAGCGGGTCGCCGGTGCGGTGGAGACCGCGATGCTCGGTCTCGACGCCTCGTGGTTCCCGTCGTTTCTGGTGCAGGACGTTGACGAGGTTGCCGCGGTCTGCGGAAGCAACGGTGGTGTCCTCATGGCGGAGCCGCTGGACATCCCGGTCGGCCGGCAGGCCGTCCTGGTCGACCCGGGCGGGGCCGCGTTCTCCGTACTCGGGCCGAAGTCGAACCGCCCAAGACCTCTGTAGTCCCGGTCCGGCGCTCCGGCGTCGACGGATGGGCTCGGCGCCTCGAACGGGAAGGTGCCCGGGGGCACGACGTGTCGTAGGATGCCGAGATGGTTTCCAGTAGGGCCGACACGGTCGAGGAGTACCTGGACGAACTGCCGGGCGATCGGCGTTCGGCCATTGAGGCTGTCCGTGAAACCATCCTGGCCAACCTGCCGGACGGCTATGTCGAGGCGATGAACTGGGGCATGATCGCGTACGAGGTGTCGTTGGAGACGTTCCCGGACACCTACAACAACAAACCGCTGATGTATGCCGCGCTGGCATCACAGAAGAACCACATGGCCCTGTACCTCTCCGCGGTGTACGGCCAGGACGAGGCCAGGCAGTGGTTCATCGATCGTTACCGGGACAGCGGGAAGAAGCTGGACATGGGGAAGTCCTGTGTCCGGTTCAAGACCCTCGATCAGCTGCCACTCGACCTGGTGGCGGACGCCATCGGTCGGACCCCGGTTGAAGACTTCATCGGTATCGCCGAGGCGGGCCGGGCATGACGGAGCCCAACTCGGAGAACGGCCGGGACGCACTCGCCCAGGATCCAATCGGTGGTGGGACGCCGGTCGGCGCCCCGGAGGCCGATGCAACGGACATCGGCTTCATGGAGTTGGCCCTGGCCGAGGCCCACAAGGCCGAAGCCCACGGGGACGTGCCGGTCGGTGCGGTTGTGGTTCGCAGCGGAGAGGTCATCGCCAGCAGGCACAACGAACGTGAGCTGACCGGTGATCCCACGGCCCACGCCGAGGTCCTTGCCCTGCGGGATGCGGCGGCCGTCGTCGGCTCCTGGCGTCTTACCGACTGCACGCTGGTCGTCACCCTTGAGCCGTGCCTGATGTGTGCCGGTGCCGCGTTGAACGCCCGCGTGCGCCGGCTGGTGTACGGGGCGGCGGACATGGCCGCCGGCGCCTGTCTCAGCCTGTACAACGTGTGCGATGATCCGCGGTTGAACCACTCGATTGATCTGGTCCCCGGTGTGCTCGCGGACCGGTCGAAAAAGCTGCTCACGGACTTTTTCGCCGCCAAGCGGTAGCCGCCCGATTCCCGCTAGCCTTGCCTGCGGAAGGTTGCCAGAGCGGACGAATGGGGCGGCCTCGAAAGCCGTTGTGGCCTCCGGGTCACCAAGGGTTCGAATCCCTTACCTTCCGCTCGTGACAAGAGTTCCGGTCCTGGGGCCGGAACTCTTGTTGGTTTTGCCCGCCCGGTCGCTGTGGTCGGACCTGGCAAACATTCGGGCATCGGCCGTGGCCTGGCGCCGTAGCCTGGTGGCATGGCAGAGATGACGTATCGCAGGTTGGGTCGAAGCGGGTTGCAGGTCAGCACCCTGTCGTATGGGTCGTGGGTGACGTTCGGCGGGCAGCAGGGCCTTGACGCCGTCGTGGAGTCGATGGCCGCGGCCAGGGACGCCGGCTGTAACTTCTTCGACAATGCCGAGGCCTACGCCGGTGGCGAGTCGGAGCGGCTGATGGGTCAGGCCCTCAAGCAGTTCGGGTGGGCCAGGGAGACCTACGTGGTCAGCACCAAGTTCTACTGGGGCATCGTCGACGACGTGAACACCAAGTTCACCCTCAACCGCAAGTACCTGATGCAGGCCATCGATCGTGCGCTCGAGCGGTTCGACCTTGACTTCGTCGACCTTGTCTACTGCCACCGGGCGGACAAGGACACCCCCATCGAGGAGACCGTGTACGCCATGCACGACATGATCTCCGCGGGTAAGGCCCTCTACTGGGGAACGTCGGAGTGGAGCGCCGATGAGATTCGCGCGGCGTATGAGATCGCCGAGCGGCATCACCTTCACAAGCCGGTGATGGAGCAGCCGGAATACAACCTGCTGAACCGGACCAAGGTTGAGGTGGAGTACGCCAGGCTGTACGAGGACATGGGCCTGGGCACCACCATTTGGAGCCCGCTGGCCGGCGGGCTGCTGACCGGCAAGTACCTGGACGGGATTCCCGAGGACAGCCGGGCCGCCCTGGCCAACCACGGCTACCTCAAGGACCGGGCCCAGGAGGCGGCGGCGGTCGACACGATCAGGCGGGTGGTGGACGTCGCCGAGGAGATCGACTGCAAACCGGCCCAGGTTGCGCTGGCCTGGTGCGCCGCCAACCCGAACGTGTCCTCCGTGATCACCGGCGCAAGCCGGCCGTCCCAGGTGACGGAGAACATGGAGGCCATGGCCGTGCTCGACGCCCTGACCCCGGAGCTGATGGCAAAACTGAACGGCGACTAATCAATACTGCAGGAGTCGGCCGCCGGGGATGACCGTCGAGTCGACGATCGTGGCGTTGACGCACCACGTTGCGTTCGTCGAAGCCGGGCTCAGCGAGCGACCGGCGATTTCCGGTGCGCCGAAGTCGGCTCCCGTGGGCGACGCCGGTGGGACGCAATCCTCGAAGCCGCTGAACTGTTCCGTGAAGTTGGTGACGGAGCCAACCGTGACCATACTGTCAGCCGCGCCGGTTTCGATCAGGTAGGCGGGCAGCTGCACGCCTTGGGTGCCGGGTCCCTCGATCGTGGCCCGGAACCATCGGGCCGTGCCGACCTGTTCGCCGATGGTCCAGCGCAGGGTGTAGGTGGTGTTCGGTTCCCAGCGGAAGCCGGTGTCGCAACCAACGGTGTCAAAGATGCCCGGCTCGTCATCTCGCTGCGAACACGATGCCCCGTTGGCCTCAAACTCGATGACCTGGGCGGCGTTGCCGTCGGCCGCTCCTGACTTGAACGCGGAGGTCCACACATACGTTTCGTCGGCCCGGGACTGGAAGCCCAAATAGAACCCGATCCGGCCGCCGGTGAAGTCGATGGATACGGGCAGGTTGTAGAACATCGATGGAAGCGTCGTGTTGGCGGAGAGTTGGTACTCGATGGTCTGGCCCTCCTGAACGCCACCGTCGCCCACGGTCCAGAACTGGTTGATCGATTCGTTCTGGCCGATGGCGGTCAGGTCGACCCACGTCCCGGCCGTTGCGCCGTCCGGCAGGACGAACGCAAACGGACCGTCGATTGCAAGAACCTGAACAAGGACAGTGGACGTAAGGTCCACCTCCACGTCCTCGTTGACGCACGAGGCGTCCGGGCGCGTGTACTGCTGTGTCGCCGTGTCGGCGGGGATGGTCAGGTTGCTGCGGCGGTCGATCGTGGTGGGAGGCACGACACTCTCGCAGGGATCGTCGGGGCGTGGCCGGAAGAGCGCGCTGTCGAAGCCGAGGTTCGACCCGCCGGCGTCGACACAGCCGTACTGCTGGTCGAAGCGTTGCCCGGCGTCGACCGCGCCGAAGCTGGTGCCGTCGGGGGCGATGGACACGATGATGTAGCAGCCGGCCATGACGTCGTAGGAGAATCGGCCGGCCGCGTCGGTTGTGGTGAAACCGAGGAACTTGCCGCGGGTGTACGGAGTCCTCGCTTCGAACAGCGTGGTCCGAACGTCCGGGGCCGGGTCCCCGTTGTCGAACACGATGTCCCCGCCGACCGATGCGTCGAACGCGTCCGGCCGGTAGAGCACGCTGTCGAATCCGAAGTTCCGACCGCCCGGATCGACGCAGCCGTACTGCTGGTCGTACTTCCGGCCGACGTCCGGTCCGCCGAAGCTGGTGCCGTCCGGGGCGATGGTGACGATGATGTAGCAGCCGGGTTTGACCCCGAACGAGAACCGGCCGTCCTTCTTGGTCTTGGTCGAACCCAGGAACGGACCTCTGGTCCACCGGTCCTTGGCCTCGAACAGCGTGGCTTTGATCCCGGACGCTGGTGAGCCGTCCTCAAAAGCGACGTCCCCGCCGACCCTGGACCGCTGCGAGGCATCAGCCGACCCGGGCACCACGGCTAGTAGTCCGACAAGCAGCGTCACGGCCACAGCCAGCTTCGCCGAGAGCCGGGCGAACCGTCGGGTCCGCGATACCGATACCACAGCCGCTGGTGCAGCAACTCGTGCAGTAACTAATGCAGGCACTGATGCAGGCATAACAAACCGCCCTTCCGCCGATCGTTCGTGGGTGGTGGCCGACGACCGCCGGATGACCTCAGCGAATCCCCGCCTATCGTCCACCGGCCGCCATCGGACCCGTCCGATGCAGTAGCAAAATTATCCTACGTCGGGGGTGTGACAGCCTCAAGGAAAACCGCAGGCTGGCCTCTCGGATCGGCGGAACCTAGCCTCGGTACATGCCGTTCCATCACGTTGCGTACGCCACAAGAGATGTGGAAGCCACCACCCATTTCTACGAAGACCTCATGGGCTTCCCCCTGGTCCACACCGAGCTGCAGGCGTTCGGGCCCGACAGCTGGATACGGCACGTCTTCTACGACATCGGCCCGAACGATCAGGGCGAGCCGGAGTCGATTGCATTTTTCCAGTTCGAGAAGGTAGGCGAGCAGCCCGACTGGACCTCCGACCTCTCCGACGGCGTCGGCCTCCCGGTCTGGGTGAACCACTGCGCGTTCCGGGCCACCAGCGAGAAGCAGGAGGAGGTCCGGGCCAGGATGGCCGCCGCAGGTATCGATCCGGTCATGGAACAGGACCATGGTTGGTGCCACTCGCTCTACTACCTGGATCCAAACAAGATCATGGTCGAGTTGTGTCGCGATACTCCCGGGTTCGAGCCGGACCCCGACGAAGCCAAGCGGCTCCTGACAGCCGACCCTGGCGGGGAGGGCAGCTGACATGCCACGGCTCCGACAGGTCCCGAAAGGCGACGCCCACGACTTCGCCAAGGGTATGTACCGCTTCCTGTTCGGGGACCGCGACCCGGTGGAGGAACCGGGCACGGCCAGCGGTACGCCGGGCAACTGGTGGACGGTCTTTGCCCTGGTCCCCGACGCCTTCGATCACACGACGGCCGGCTTCCAGTTCTACCGCTCGCCGAACCGGGTGCTCGACGCCAAGCTGCGGGAGCTCGGCCAGACCAGGGCCGGTTGGGCCGTCGGCAGCCAGTTCGTGTTCAGCCAGCACAGTAAGGCGTGCCGGGACGTCGGCTTCACCGACGAGCAGGTCGCGGCGATCCCGTCGTGGTCCGTCGCCGACTGCTGGTCGCCCGTCGAGCGGGCGGTCCTGGCCTACACCGACTGCCTCGTCCTCCAGCACGGCCGGGTGCCGGAAGCGCTGTTCGCCGAGCTGAAGAGCCACCTCTCCGACGAAGAGATCCTGGAGTTCACCTATATAACGTGCACCTACGCCATGCACGCCACGATGACCCGGGCGCTCCGGCTCGAGTACGACGACGTCCCGGACCGGGTGGTGGAGGTCGCCGACCCCGATGGCAACTTCGCCGGATTGGACGTCATGTCCGTGGTCGACGAGGACACCACCGACTGACCGAACCTCCTACTGCTCATACGTTGGGGTGATCGTGGCCCGGGCCAGCACCTTGCCGAACATGTTGAAGCCGGCGATCGCGTTGGTGACTGAACCGTCGATGCCGAGCGATTCGGTGTCCATCGCGTGGACGGCGAAGACGTAGCGATGTGGTCCGTGGCCTGCCGGCGGGGCGGCACCGAGGTAACCGGGAAGGCCGGCGTCGTTGTTCACGTGGAAGGCGCCGTCCGGCAGCGCGGCCCCGTCCTGGGAGCCCGCACCGGTGCCCAGCTCGGTCACCGAGGCCGGGATGTCGATGACGTTCCAGTGCCAGAAGCCGCTGCCGGTCGGGGCGTCCGGGTCGAAGCAGGAGACAACAAAGCTCTTGGTCTCCGCCGGGAATCCGGACCACGACAGCTGGGGTGACACGTCCTCGCCCCCGGCGCCGAAGATGCCGCTGACCTGCGGCATCGGCAGCGTGCCGCCTTCGGTCACGTCTGTGCTGGTGACCGTAAACGAAGGCACCTCGGGGAGGGAGTCGTAGGGGAGCTGTGCAGAGGCCATGTCGGGATCTCCGATGATCGATGATGGGTCACCGAGAGACTAGACCGTCTGCGGCTCCATGACATTGGCTCCGCCTACGGCTCCAGATCATCGGTTCCGCCTACGGCTCCATACCCAGGTCGTCTCTGGCGTGGGCGCCCCAATCCGGTTGGGTGCCGTCCAGGTCCGTGAACCCGTATCGCTTGTACAGCTCCCAGCTGGCGGTGACCGTGCCGGTCAGCTCCATCCGGTTCGGATCGGCGGCGATACCGGTGATGCCCCGGCCGACGTAGTGCGGCGTTTCGGACCAGGCGAAGTGTTCGTCCTCGGCGATGCCGTCCCGCCAGGTCTCCTCGGTCACCCCAAAGTGGTCAAGCATCGCCTCGGACCGGAGGAACCCCGGGCTGACGGCCACCACCGCAACGCCGTGCGGTCGAAAGTCCTCGGCCTGGCCCTTGGCCAACCGGATGACCGACAGCTTGGCCATGTCGTAGAACAGGGTCCCTCGGTACCGGTCGGAGGCGCCGTCGGTCACCTCGACCACCAGACCGCCGTCGCTCTCCAGCAGCAGTGGTGCGGCGTGCCAGCTGGTCCGCAGGTGGGTGTCCACCGCCTGGCGCAGCACCCGGAACCCGTTCTCCAGGTCCTGGGTCCAGAACGGGCCCTCCCATTCCATCATCGAGTCGGCGCCCCAGAT
>JBCCGJ010000020.1:0-34052 GCA_039029335.1 Actinomycetota bacterium
CGGATCGTTCCCCGGCCTGGCCCGGGTTGACGCTGTTGATTCCGACGATCTCCGAGAGCAGGTCAACCCTCCTCTGTGATCCTGATTCGGCGGGGTTCGACATGCCTGTAAACACTAGAACTCGGCTGGTGGTGGCCCAAATCTGCGCCGACCGCCTCACCAGGGCTGCTACAACCCAGGGGTGGACAAATCCGCATGGCGAGCACGAGCGAAGGCCGACAGGTTGAATCTGGTGATCGACTCGGCCGGGCACTGCCGGGCAATCGGGACGTTCCTGTCCGCCACGGTGCCCGCCGAGCTGATGGTGGTGGTGTTCGACGCCATGCCGGGCGAGGTCGACCTGTCACAGCTGCCGGCCGACCATGCGGATCCGTCGGCGCGGTACGCGGTCACCAGGACCCCCGAGGAGGGATTCCAGCTGACCGTCCATCCGGTCGGCGGACCGACCGAACAGCACCGCTACGGCTACATACAGCCCACCGCGGACGCGCCGCAGGTCGCCGATGACCGGATCGGTGCGGTCCTGGTCCCGGCACTGGCCTTTGCCGCGAACGGTGACCGCCTCGGCCGAGGCATGGGTTACTACGACCGGTTCCTCGCCAGACTCGGTGGCAGCGGCCAGGACGTGCTGTTCATCGGGGTGACCGGCGGATACGTGGTCGAATCGCTGCCGACGGACTCCTACGACGTACCGATGACCCACCTTGCCACCGCCGACTCGGTGGTGGCCGTCTCCGGCTGACCCGACCGATCCCGTTCCGGGCGGCGGGCCGCCAGGAGCGGGCTCAGCGTCCTTCGAAGTCCGGGAGCCGGCGTTGGGCCATGGCGGCGACACCTTCTTTCCAGTCCGCCGTCTCCCGAAGCCGTTCCTGTTCCGCCCGTTCCCGATCGGTGGCGGACCGGATTGCCTGGGGGAGGTGACCGCGCATGGTCTCCTTGATCGAGGTGACCGCCAGCGGCGCCGATCGGGCGATCTCTGTCGCCAACTCCATCGCCGTCGCCCGTACCTCGTCGTCCGGGACGAACCGGTCGAGCAGCCCCAGTTCGGCGGCCTCGTCGCCCTTGATCCGCTTGCCGGTGTAGAGCAGTTCGAGCGCCCGCTGCTGACCGACGATGGCCGGCAGGGTGACCGACAGGCCGAATCCGTGGTGGAACCCGAGCCGGGCGAAGTTGGCCGTCATCCTGGTTCCCGGTCCGCCGATGCGGAAGTCGGCCATGCAGGCCAGGCCGAGTCCACCACCGACTGCGGCACCGTTGACCGCGGCCACTATCGGGGTGGTTGCCCCGAACATGCGGACCGCATAGTCGTAGATGTGGGGCCGCTCGACACCGTCGTCGACCTCCGACGTCAACTTCGGGTTCTTCTCGGCCAGCTCCGCCCCGGCGCAGAAATTCTTGCCCTGCCCGGTGAGGACGACACAGCGGGCCTCGGGGTCGGCGTCGACCGCATCAAGGGCGTCGGCCACCGACTCCAGCATCGCGGGGCTGAAGAAGTTGTGAGGCGGTCGCTGCACCTCGACGAGGGCCACCCGGTCTTCGTTGACTTCTACCGACACATCTCCGAACTGAGGCATGTACGGAGATTAGGAGTTAACGCTGGGCGGCGGCCAATGTGGCAAGCGCCTGCTCGCCGTAGCCGGCCGGGTCGGTGACCTCGTCCGCCGCGGCGATGACACCGTCCGGGTCGATCAGGTAGGCGATCCGCTTCGGATAGTCGGCGAACGGATCGTCCGGGTCCCGCATCACGCCATAGGCCTCACCGACCGAACGGTTCGTGTCGCTGAGCATCGAGAACGGGAAGTCGTTCTCGGTTTGGAACGCCAGGTTGTCCTGCGGGGTGTCGAAGGAGATCCCGAAAATCCGACAGCCGGCATCGTGGAGTTTCTGAGCCTGATCACGCAGGCTCTGGCCCTGCAGCGTTCAGCCGGGGGTCGACGCCTTCGGGTACCACCACAGGAGAAGCCACGAACCCCGGTGGTCGGAGAGCGTGACCGGCTGGTCGTTCTGGTCCTGCACCGTGAAGTCCGGTGCCGGCGTTCCGCGGTCGAGCACGCCGTCACTGTACTCGCCCGCTCCAGGCCCGGCGGGGGACCGGCGTCCGATCCAGCTCGAGGGTGGTTGGACCGGCCGATGAAACCGGCGAAGATGGAGCCATGTCCGATCTCGAAACGCTTCCGGTCGAACCGGTCATCGACGCCAAACCCGGTGACCCGGAACTCGAAGACGGCGATCACGAACGGTTCGCCCACTACGTCCGTAAGGACAAGATCCTCCCGAGCGCGATCGACGGCACCGCAGTCCGTGCGTTGTGCGGCAAGAAGTGGGTGCCCAGTCGTGACCCTAAGAAGTTCCCGGTCTGCCCGGAGTGCAAGGAGATCTTCGATCAGTTGCGGGGGGACTAACCCATGGTCCGCCTCATCGTCGACTGCGACCCCGGCCACGACGACGCAGTCGCGCTGGTCACCGCCGCTCACTACGGCGAGTTGGTGGCCATCACCACTGTCGGCGGCAACGCTCCGTTGGCCGACGTCACCACCAACGCCCTGCTGACCTGCCAGCTGTTCGGTATCGACGTCGACGTCCACGCCGGAGCGGTCCGGCCGCTGGTGGCCGAGGCCCGTCACGCCCCGGAGATCCACGGGGTCAGCGGCTTCCAGGGGCCGAACCTTCCGGCGCTCGAGCGGGAGCCGAGCGGCCACCACGCCGTCGAGGTCCTGATCGAGACGATCCGGGGTGAGGAGGGTCTGTGGCTGGTGCCGATCGGCCCGCTGACCAACGTGGCCCTCGCCATCCGTCAAGCCCCGGATCTGGTCGACCGGCTCGCCGGGATCAGCTTCATGGGCGGCTCGGCGACGGTCGGCAACCACAGCCCGGTCGCCGAGTTCAACGTTCTGGTCGACCCGGAGGCGGCCGACGTGGTGCTGGGGTCCGGCGCTCGCATCCATATGGCCGGGCTCGACCTGACCCATCAGTTCGTCGTTGACGACGCGCTGGCCGACGACGTTCGGGCGCTCGGCAATCCCGGAGCGATCGTCCTGGCCGATCTGATCGTCAGCTATCTCGACCAGGCGGAGAAGCTGCGGGCCGGCAGGCTTGGCGGCCTCCACGATCCGTGCGCCGTCCTGGCGGTGACCCACCCCGACGTGATCGAGAGCACCGAACGACATGTGGCCGTCGAGTTGACCGGCACGATCACCCGGGCCATGACGGTAGTCGACCGGCGGCGGGCCAGAACCGGTGAACCGAACGTCTTCCACGGCCACACGCTTGACCACCCCAGGGCGAGGAGCCTGGTGCTTGACGCCATCGGGGCGTTGGGCGGATCGCAATGACCGACTACGGGGGCGTGGTCGGCCAGGAGATCGTGGTTGTCGGCAGCATCAACCTGGATCTGTCGGTCTCCGTCGACCGGTTCCCCGAGGCGGGCGAGACCGTCCTCGGTGGTTCTGTCCTGCACGGTGGTGGCGGCAAAGGTGCGAATCAGGCGGTCGCCGCGGCCCGGCTGGGCCGACGGGTGCTGATGGTCGGCCGGGTCGGGGACGACGGCGGCCACAGCCTGGTGTCCGCACTGGAACGCGATGGTGTGGACGTCTCGGCCATCCAGGTGACGAACGGCGTGGCCAGTGGGATGGCGATCATCGAGGTGGACGCCGCGGGGGAGAACCGGATCGTGGTCGCTCCGGGGGCGAACGGTCACGTGTCGCCGGACGACCTCGGTCCGGCCGCCGATGCCATCGGTGCCGCTCCCGTGATCCTCGCCCAGCTCGAGGTGCCGGTGGAAGCAGTGCAGGCCTTGGCCGGGTTACCCCGCACTGGCCGGCTGGTGGTCAATCCGGCGCCCGTAACACCCGGGTACGACGTCACCGGTGTGGACATCCTGGTGCCGAACCGCGGCGAGTTGGCCGGGCTGCTCGACGCATCGGGCGCCGGTGGCGGGGGAGCGGAGGCCGCAACGGTTGACGAGGTCGTGGATCAGGCGCGTCGGTTGGCGGAGACGGCCGACCTTGAGGCGGTCGTGGTGACGCTCGGAGGCGACGGTGCTCTTGTTGTTGATGGACTACGGACCGGATCGGCCGAGCCGGTGCTGATCCCCGCCGAGCCGGTCTCCGTTGTCGACACCACCGCCGCCGGCGACTCGTTCTGTGCCGGTCTGGCCGACGCCTTGTGCCTCGGCGCGGACGTGGCGGAGGCGGCGAGATGGGCCGCCAAGGTCGCCGCCGTCACGGTGACCCGCCGGGGCGCCCAGGCTTCGCTGCCCACCAGGGCCGACATCCTGACCTAGTCCTCCCGAAATTTGGGCGCTCGGCCTACGTTCTTTGTCGCGTACGGGCCCAAATTTCGCTGGTTAGTCCGAGGCTGTGTCCGGGTTGTCGAAGCCGTTCGGATTCTGGGACTGCCACCGCCAGGAGTCGGTGAGCATGACCTCGATGCTGCGGTCCGCTCGCCACTGGAGCTTCTGGTTCGCCTTTGCCGGATCCGCCAGCGAGGTGGCGATGTCGCCGTCCCGGCGACCGATGACCTCGTAGGGGATCGACTTGCCGCTGACGTTCTCCGTCGTCTTGATGACGTCGAACACCGAGGCCCCGGTGCCCGTGCCCAGGTTGAACACGTCGCAGCCGTCCTCGATGTGGTCCAGGGCCGCCAGGTGGCCCATCGCCAGGTCGACCACGTGGATGTAGTCCCGGACACCGGTGCCGTCCGGTGTGTCCCAGTCGTCACCGTAGACCTGGAGGAAGTCCCGCCGACCGACGGCGACCTGCATGACGTAGGGCACCAGGTTGTTCGGGATGCCGGTTGGATCCTCGCCGATCTCCCCGCTCGGGTGGGCGCCGACCGGGTTGAAGTAACGAAGGAGGCTGATCCGCCACCGCTCGTCGGAGGCGGCGACGTCCCGGCAGATGTCCTCGATCATCAGCTTGGTCCGTCCGTACGGGTTGGTCGGACTGAGCCCGGCCGATTCCGGGATGGGCAGGATCTCCGGATCGCCGTAGACGGTGGCGGACGAGGAGAAGACCAGGTCCCACACCTGGTTCGCCTTCATCTGGTCAAGGAGGTTGATGGTGGAAATGAGGTTCGTCCGGTAGTAGCTGAGTGGCTCGGCCACGGACTCACCGACGGCCTTCAGCCCGGCGAAGTGGATGACCGCATCGATGGGATGGGCCTGGAAGACCTCGGAGAGGGCGGCCTCGTCCGTCAGATCGACCTGGTGGAAGTGGACGTCGCCGCCGGAGAGCTCGCGGACACGCTCGACCGCGGTTTTGGAGCTGTTTGCCAGGTTGTCGGCGATGACAACCCGGTGGCCGCGCTCGGCGAGCGCAATCGCGGTGTGGCTTCCGATGTACCCGGCTCCGCCGGTGACGAGGATGGTTTCCTGCATGGGTGACGTATCGGCGCTTTCCCGGTCTTTGAAACCGTTGGTGGTGGGTGAGAGCCCGCTGCAACCTGCTCCAACAATAGGCGATCACCAGCCCGTACGGGCCGACGGCCCGGGCAAACACTGGTCAGAACGGCCACGGTCTGATAGGAATGTGGCGTCAAAACGGGGTGGGCGGTCGACGAACAGATTCTGTCTTTGACTTCGATTCTGTCTTTCACTAGGTAGGATCGCCTGATCTCGAAAAGCAGAAGCTCCTCGAGAGGGAGGATTCAAGGGTGAGCGAAAGTCAGATGCAACCAGGTTGGTACTACGCCCAGGGGGACGCACCGGGCACCCAGCGGTACTGGGACGGCACGCAGTGGGTCGGAGGACCCCAGCCGGTCGGCCAGGCGCAGGACGGTGCGATGACCGCAGGCGCAGCCGGCCAGTCCGTGGAGTTCGGACCTCGGGCAGTCGCATGGCTGATCGACGTCGGCCCGTACTTGGTTGCCGGTTTCGTCGGCAACTTCCTCAGTGATGCCCTCGGTTTCATCCTCGGGTTGGCCGCCCTGGTCTACCTGTTGGCCAACAAGGGCGTGAAGATGGGCCAGAGCGGCCAGTCGTTCGGCAAGGCCTCGCAGAACATCAAGCTGGTCTCGGAGAACACCGGCCAGCCGATCGGCATCGGCATGGCGATGGTGCGGCTCTTCGTCTCGCTGCTCTTCATGATCCCCTGCTTCATCCCGTACATCCTCGATCACCTGTGGCCGCTGTGGGACGGGGAGCAGAAGCGTCTGCTGGACAAGATCTTCAGCACGCGGGTCGTCCCCGCCTGATCCGGCGACGGTTCACGCCTGGCGAGCCGCCCCGAGATCGGACGGCGCGCACAACCGGGTACAATTAGCAGAGAACTGTTGATGCGCACGGCTGCCTGGCAGTCGTGCGTATCTGTGTCCGCCCGCCGGGCCGAGACACACCGGCAAGAAACGCAAGGTGGAGGCCGAACACATGGCACGACCAAAAGGAACAAGCCGGGTGACCGCCACAGGCGGGCAGGCCTCCGGTGGTGGTGGGGTCTACGAGGAGCCCAAATACCCGAGCCTGCGGGAACGTAAACCGCTGATGTACTGGACCGTGATCATCGCCGTTGCGGCGATGGTGTTGACCACCGTTGGTTCGGTCGCGCTGGCCTTTGCGTGAATTCCTCCAATTAGTGCGATCCAGGCGTTTATGCGCCATTATTGAGACGGAACAGCGTGGAGGCCCCGTCGTCCCCCATGGGATCTGGTGTCCATCTGGCGTCGAGGAGATTGATGAGCTTTAAATCCGGTGATCGAGTTGTCTACCCCCATCACGGTGCCGCGGTCATCCAGCGGACCGAGACGAGGGAACTCGACGGGAAAAAGACCAAGTACTTCGTGCTGCAGGCTGTCCATGACAACCTGACGGTCCGGGTCCCGGTCGACATGGCTGACGAGGTCGGCATGCGGCTACCCATCAGCCAGGAGGACGTCGAGGACCTGTTTGTCCTGCTGAGCAAGCGGGACGTCCGGGAGCCGGCAAACTGGAGCCGGCGGTTCAAAAACCACCAGGAGAAGCTCCGTTCCGGAGATGTCTACCAGGTGGCCGAGGTGGTCCGGAACCTGCGCCTGCGGGAGAAGTCGAAGGGCCTCTCCGCCGGTGAGAAGACCATGTACAACAAGGCACGGAAAGTCCTCGTTTCGGAGCTGTCGTTCGCCCTGAACGTCAGCGAGGAGGACGCCATGGACCAGGTCGAGGAACAGCTGGTCTGATCAACGGACCCGGGTTTCCGATCCGGGTCGGTGCTCAATCGAACCCGAGGAGCGAGAACATCGTCTGGGGTATTTCGTCGACCCCACGGCGCAGCGCGGCGGCCCGCTCGACGTTCACCGGGTCGAACCGCCGGTCGGTCCAGTGGTCCCAGGGTCCTGTGGTGATCCTGGTCGGGTCACCGTCTGCCTCGATGCACGCGGTCAGATAGCCGATCAGATCGTCGACGTCGGCCGTGCCGCCCGGCATGCCGTGCCCCGGAATCACCGTTGCCCCGAGCTGCTTGATCCGCTCGAGGCTGTTGATCCACGCCAGTGGGTTGGCGTCGTACGTGAGCGGGGTCACCCCGAACGAGCACAGCGCGCCGGCGAACACGACCCCGGCCCCCTCGAGCTGCAACGCCAGGTTCTGGGCCGACTCACCGGGAAGCGGCACCGCATAGGCCGCACCGGTCAGCCACGCCTCCTCGGAGACGGTGTGGGTCACCGGACGGGTGGTGAAGTCGTCCGGGTACTGATCGGCGAACTCGGGCAGCAGCCGCCGGAACGCCGTCGGGTTCGGCGGTGCGTCCAGTTGTTCGCTGGTGACGTCGGTCCCGTAGAACGCAGCGGACCAGAACGGTGCGCCGCCGCCGCTGAATGCGATGCGGCTCGAGCTGAGCACGACCCGCTTGATCGGGAGCTCCAGCTGGGCGGTCAACTCCAGGATCTGCTGCCTGACCAGGTCCCCACCACCGGGGCCGGCGGTGGTGTCGAAGACCGTGAGACCGTCCGCGTCGATCACCAACCCGACGTTGGATCGGCCGAACGCCGGTTCCGGGGCGATGAAGGCAAACACCCCGGTCGCGAGTTCGACAAGATTCATGACTACGATCTCGCTTTCCGCAGACCGGTGGACTGCGCCGTGTCGGCCGCCGGAACATACACTTGGCCCAGAGTAAGCCAGAGCGAAGGTGAAGACCGTGACCGACTACCTACCCCCGATCGGCGACATCAAGTTCGTCATGGACCATGTGGTCAACATCGATGAGATACTGGCCGCCGACAACTTCGACGGCATCGACGGGGCCACGGTCGACACGGTGGTGTCCGAGGTCGGCCGGTTCATGGCCGAGGTGGTCGCACCGACCAACCGCGACGGTGATCAGATCGGGTCGCTCCGGACCGATGCCGGTGAGGTGGAGACCCCACCAAGCTTCAAGCCGGCCTACCAGCAGTACGTGGCCTCGGGTTTTGGTGCGGTGCCGTTCAACCCGGAGTACGGCGGTGGCGGGTTCCCGTGGACCGTTGCCATCGCCATCCAGGAGCTGATGACCAGCGCTAACATGGCCTTTTCGCTCTGCCCGCTGCTGACCCAGGGTTCGATCGACGCCCTCCAGCATCACGGCTCCCCGGAGCAGCAGGCGATGTACCTGCCCAAGATGCTGACCGGGGAGTGGACCGGCACCATGAACCTGACCGAACCGCAGGCCGGTTCCGACGTCGGGGCGTTGACCTCAAAGGCAGAGCCGGTCGGGGACGGCTCCTATCGCATCACCGGCCAGAAGATCTACATCACCTACGGCGAACACGACCTGGCGGAGAACATCATCCACCTGGTCCTGGCCAGGACCCCCGGCTCCCCGCCGGGAACAAAAGGCATCTCCATGTTCCTGGTGCCAAAGTTCTTTGTGAACGCCGACGGGTCGCTCGGCGACCGCAACGACGTCACCTGCGTGTCCGTCGAGCACAAGCTGGGCATCCACGGCAGCCCGACCTGTGTGCTCAGCTACGGCGACAACGGCGGGGCGATCGGCTGGCTCATCGGCGGTGAGGGCGCCGGCATGCGGAACATGTTCACGATGATGAACAACGCCAGACTCTCCGTTGGTCTGCAGGGCCTGGCCCTGACGGAGCGGGCCTACCAGCAGTCCCTCCAGTACGCCCAGGACCGGCTGCAGGGCACCGCCATCGGCGCCGCCCCCGGTACATCGAGCCCGATCATCGACCATCCGGACGTGCGCCGGCTGCTCATGACCCAGCGAGCCTGGATCGACGCAATGCGCTGCCTCATCTACGAAAACGCCGCCGCCATCGACCGGGCCGCATCCGGTGGGCCGGACGCCGAGACCGCCAGGGAGTGGACCGACCTGCTGATCCCGCTGTCCAAGAGCCTCTGCACCGACCTCGGTAACGAGATGACCTCGCTTGCGGTTCAGGTTCACGGTGGCATGGGGTACGTGGAGGAGACCGGTGTGGCCCAGCACTACCGGGACGCCAGGATCGCTCCCATCTACGAGGGAACGAACGGCATCCAGGCCGCCGACCTCGTCGGCCGGAAGCTGCCGATGCGGGGCGGCGCCGTGGTGGTCGAGCAGTTGGACGGCATCTCGGAACGGGCCAAGGCGATGTCCTCCGATGCGGAGCTGGCCAACTTCGGGGAGAACCTGGAGCAGGCCGTCGCGGTGGCCAAGCGCACAACCCAGTGGCTCCTCGAGCATGGCGCGGCCAACCCGGCGGACGCGCTTGCCGGTTCCAGCCCGTACCTGCGCATGCTCGGGACCGTGGTTTGTGGCGGCCTGCTGGCCAAGGGCGCGCTGGCCGCCCGGGAACAAACCGACGACCCGGATGGGTTCTATGCGGCGAAGATCGTCTCGGCCAGATTCTTCGGCGAGCAGATCCTCCCCGGAGCGGCGGCGCTGGAAGGGCCGGCAACCGCCGGGGCGGACGACCTGTTCGCCCTCAGTCCCTCTCAACTTCTGTAGGTGACCAATGCGTGCATTGATTGCGTCCATCCCCAGTCCGTCGTCGAACGCGTTGGAGATCGGACCGCTGACGCTCAACTACTACGGTCTGTGCATCGGCATCGGTGTTGTCGCCGCGGTTGTGATCGGCCAGCGACGCTGGGCCGACCGGGGCGGTAATCCGGACGACATCGGCTACATCGCCACCTGGGCGGTACCGGCCGGCCTCATCGGGGCCAGGGCCTACCACGTCATCACGGACTGGCGGCCATTCGACGTGTGGTTCAAGGTCTGGGAGGGCGGCCTCGGTATCCCGGGCGGCCTGATTCTGGGCACCCTGGTCGGCTACTGGGCCGCCAGACGGCGGGGCCTGGAGATCGGCAACGTGATCGATGCGGTCATCCCCGGCATACCCGTCGCCCAGGCCATCGGCCGCCTCGGCAACTGGTTCAACCAGGAGATCTTCGGCAGGCCGACCGATCTACCGTGGGCGGTCGAGATCGACGAGCGGCACCGCCCCGCCGAGTTCGTGGACGAGTCGACCTTCCACCCGGCGTTCCTCTACGAGGCGCTGTGGAATGTGGCCCTTGCCGCGTTCCTGATCTGGATCGACCGGCGGGGCGTACTCCGCCGGGGCATGCTGTTGCCGGTGTACGTGGTCGGCTACGGCATTGGCCGGTTCCTGGTGGAGGCGGTTCGCATCGACACCGCAACGCTGATCCTCGGCGTCCGGGTCAATCACTGGGTCAGCGGCATTGCGGTCCTCGCCGGCGCCGCGGTCATCGCCTGGCTGTTCCGCACCGGCGTTCCGTCGTTTTACGCCAACCGCGAGGAAACGGAACCGGAGACCGCCTCGGCCTAGGGCCCGGAGACGCTGGCGGCTTGAAGGATCGTCGAACGGAGCCGGCGTCGGCCGAGCGCCGAGGTCCCCGGCGGGTTTGCGGCCAGCAGCTAGGGGGCGGCCGGTGCGTCGACCATCGCCCGTTTGATGTCCAGGCCGAGCTCGGTGAAGTTGGCGATCGGGGTGTTGTAACCCCGGTCCAGATGGTGGGTGCCGGTGATGGTGGTGGTTCCCTCGGCGGCCGCTGCCGCCAGGACGTAGGCGAACCCGCCCCGGATGTCCGGCACAACAACCTCGGTCCCGATGAGCTGGGTCCTGCCCCGCACCACAACCGAGGTGGGAGTTGAGGAGCCGACGAACCGGCCCTGGGAACTGCCGAG
This sequence comes from Actinomycetota bacterium, assembly GCA_039029335.1. Classification (GTDB taxonomy): domain Bacteria; phylum Actinomycetota; class Acidimicrobiia; order Acidimicrobiales; family SZUA-35; genus JAHELU01. Next base: position 11,091 of record JBCCGJ010000020.1, read on the forward strand.
CGGGGTGTTGTACGGCTGGATCTGTGCCCCCATCTTGTTGAGCGCCGGGACGTAGGTGAACCGGTTCTCGTAGACGGTTTCGTGCATGACCGAGAGGCCTTCGCACTGGGTGAAGAGCGCAACCATCGGGGACTGCCAGTCCGTCATGAACCCGGGGTGGGTGTCCGTCTCGACGGCGGCCGCCGTCAGCTGGTCTGCTTCGGCAGCCACCGTTGAGTCGGTGATGTCGAAACGGGCGCCCATCCTGGACAGCGTTGAGATGGCGGTCACCAATCGATCCTGGCTGCAGCCGTGGACGGTGACCCGGCCGCCGGTGATCAGCCCGGCGATCAGGTAGGAGAAGGCCTCGATCCGGTCGCCCTTGAGCTTCTGGTCCGCTCCCGACAGCCGGGTGACCCCGTCGACGATGAACCGGCGGTTCGGCTGCATCTCGATGTGGGCCCCCATCCGCTGGAGGAACAGGGCCAGCTCGATGACCTCCGGCTCCAACGCCGCACCGTCCAGCACGGTCCGACCGTCGGCCATGGCCGCGGTCATCAGTACGGTCTCGGTTGCGCCGACCGACGGGTACGGGAGCTCTATGTGCGCACCCTTGAGCCTGCCGGCCTTGACCTGCATGCCATCGGGGGTGATCTCCACGCTCGCCCCCATCTTTTCCAGGGCGTCTATGTGGAAGTCCAGCGGCCGGGCGCCGATGTCGTCCCCGCCGACCAGGGGGACAAACGCCTGCCCGGTCCGATGGAGCAGTGGACCGACCATGAGGATCGGGATCCGGTTCATGCCACTGAACGTCAGCGGAACGGTGCTGTTGTCCAGCGGACCGGAATCGACGATGACGTCACCGTTCGACCGGTCGACCTCGCAGCCAAGCGCCTCGAGCATGGACTTGGTGATGTCCACGTCCCCGACAGCCGGGCAGTTTGAGATCTTGGACGGCGAGTCACCGAGCAGCGCGGCCACCATGTGTTTGGTTATGGCGTTCTTCGAACCGCGGACCGCCACGTCCCCGACGAGCGGCCCGGTCGGGTTGACCACCCAGGCCTCGGTCTGTGTGGTTTCGGCATTCTCGGACTTTGTCACGCAGACAATCTAGTTTGGTCGGCGGTCGAAGATGGGGCAGTCGCCCGTTCGGGCCAAACGTCACGCGTTCCGGCCCGGTTCCAGCCAACGCCCCGGGCCGGGACTCAGCCCGTCCTGGCCCCGGTATCGGCCTCGGCGAGGACCGCGTCAGCGAACGGCGGCCAGACCTCGGCGGCCCACGGTCCGAAGTCCCGGTCGGTCAGGGCGACGCAGCAGACGTCGGCCATGGGATCGACCCACAGGAACGTACCGGCCCGTCCGAAATGGCCGAATGTGGCCGGGGAGTTCCGCCGACCGGTCCAGTGCGGGCTCTTGTCGCCCCGGATCTCGAACCCGAGACCCCACGGGTTCGGATCACGCCTGCCGAAACCCGGCAGGACACCGGCCAGCTCGCCGAGGTAGGGGGTGGTGGCGATGGCCATCGTCTCGGCGGACACCAGCGTGGGCTGCCGAAGTTCACCGCCGAAGGCCAGCAGGTCCTCGACCGTGCTCACGGCACCGTGAGCGGGGGAGGACTGCAGTGTTGTCGCGGCCATACCGAGGGGTGCACAGACCGCCTCGTGCAGGTAGTCGGCGGTGGTGAACCCGGTGGACTCCTCCAGGAGACGGCCCAGTTCCTCAAACCCCAGGTTGGAGTAGATCCTCCGTGAGCCGACCTCGGCCATCGGCGGGTTCCCGGTGTCCGGCGCCAACCCGGAGCTGTGGGACAGCAGGTTGGCGACGGTGGATCCCGGCGGGCCCGCAGGCTGGTCGAACGCCAGGGAACCCTCCTCTACGGCGACCAGAATGGCCATCGCCACCAGCGGTTTTGTCACCGATGCGAGCGCAAAGGGGCGATCGGTCGGGCCGATGCTTGTTGGTGCATCGTCGGCACGACGCCACCCTGCGGCTACCGTGGTAACCGGCCAGCTCTCTACGGCGTCCATCGCACTCATGGCGTCACGCTAGTGGAATCCGGCTCCAGACCAGCCCGTGGGCCCATCCATGGCTTGGGTCCCTCCAATCGAACGGCAAGTAGGCCATGACCACTGACGTCACCAACACCGAAGATCGAACAGAAGAAGAGACGGTAGAACCCGTGACCAAGACATTCGCCGATCTCGGCGTGGCCCAGGACCTCGTGGACGTCCTGGCATCAAGGGGCATCACCGATGCGTTCCCCATCCAACAACTGACCATCGCAGACGCCCTCGAGGGCCACGATGTCTGCGGGAAGGCCAAAACCGGCTCCGGTAAGACGCTGGCGTTCGGCCTGCCGACCGTGCAGCTGCTCGACGGGGCACCCCGGGGCAAGGTCAGCGCGCTCATGCTGGTACCCACCCGGGAGTTGGCCACTCAGGTCTTCGAGGAACTGGCCCCGCTGGCGAAGGTCAAGAACCTTCGGGCTCTGGCGGTGTACGGCGGCGCGGACATCGAAAAGCAGATCAAGGCCATCAACAAGGGTATTGAGCTCATCGTCGCAACTCCGGGTCGTATGATCGATCTCCTGGAGCGGGGCGTGGTCTCCGTTTCCGAGGTCGCCCACGTGGTGATCGACGAAGCGGACCGGATGGCCGACATGGGGTTCCTCCCCCAGGTGGAGTGGATCCTCCGCCGAATCGAAGGTGAGCACCAGACGCTCCTGTTCTCGGCAACCCTCGACGGAGCGGTGGACAGTCTGGTCGCCCGGTATCAGGACAACCCGGTGCGGCACGAGGTCGAGGCCAAGGAGGTCACCGTCGAGGAGATGGCCCACCGGTTCCTCACCGTTCATGAGATGGACCGCAAGAAGGTGGTCGCCGCCATCATCAACTCGTCGAATCGGACCATGGTGTTCTGCAACACGAAACGGGCCTGTGACCGGCTGGCCGGAGACCTCGACAAGCTGGGTGTCAGCGCCGAGCCGATCCACGGGGACCTCCGCCAGCGGCAGCGGGAGAAGGCGCTGCGGCAGTTCACAAACGGTGAGGTCCAGAGCCTGATTGCCACCGACGTTGCGGCCAGAGGCATCCACGTGGACGACGTCGACGTGGTCATCCACTACGACCCGCCGGACGATCACAAGACCTATCTGCATCGCTCGGGCCGAACCGCTCGGGCCGGCGGCTCCGGTGTTGCGGTCACCCTTGTCCTGTGGAACCAGGAACTGGAGGTCAAGCGGATGCAGAAGCGGTTGGCACTGGACATCCCCATCGTCGAGATCTTCTCCAACGACAAGCGCCTCGCCGATCTTGCGGGGTGGGACCCGTCCCAGGACTGAACCTGCGGCATCGGTCGGCGGAGGACCGGCCCGCACCGCCGAGCGTGGTTGATCAGTGAGCACCTCCCCGTCGGCCGCGCTGACCAGGGACCGGCGGCTCAGAAGCTGGGCCAGGGCGCTGGCGGCCGACTCCGAGCTGTCGGCCGTCGACCTCGCCACGGCGGTAGCCCGCCAGGTGCAGGCTGCATTCGGGACCGAGCCGTCGACCGGCACCCCATCGCCGATCGGCCAGGATCCGCCAGACGGTTGGACCAATCCCTGGCTGCCCGGCATTGTCCACGAACAGGCCGTCTCCCCGGAACGGCGAACCGCTCGAGGCGCCTGGTACACCCCGCGGTCGGTCGTTGAAGGACTGGTCCGGCTTGCGGTGCCAGGGGATCAGCCGCCCCCGGCCTTCGTGGCCGATCCGACGTGTGGCGGTGGTGCGTTCCTGCTGGCGGCACTCGACCATCTCGTGGCGGGGGGCGTCACCCCGACGGCCGCGTTGGCCTCGATCGGCGGGCAGGACATCGACCCCGACGCGGTTGTGGTGACCGGACTGTCGATCCGGTGTTGGGCCGCGGCGAACGGAGTGAGGGATGTGGACCCAGACACGATCGTCACCTGCGGCGATGCCCTGGACCGGTACCCGGACCCTTGGCCGACGTCCGGGGTGATCGTCGGCAACCCGCCGTTCGGCACGCCGCTGCGAACCGGAGCGGTGGCCGATTCGGTCACCCGGTTCCGGGAGGGCCGGGAGAACCTGCTCGGTCCGTACGCCGATTTGGCCGCGGCCCATTTGCTCGCAGCCGTCGAACGGGCCACTGCGGGGGCAACGGTTGCGCTTGTTCAGCCACAGTCCGTCCTATCCGGCCGGGACACCGAAGGACTCCGAACCCATTGCCGGAGCCGCGCCCCGCTGCGGGCGTTGTGGGCGGCGCGGGAGGCGGTCTTCGACGCAGGCGTTCGGGCCTGTGCTGTTGTCGTGGCTCCCGGGGCGGAGACCGACCGGCCGGTCCGGCTCGCCGCCGGCCCCGATGTGACACCGGTGGACCGCGGATCGTCGGTCGTTGCCGGGTCCTGGTCCGGGCTCGCCGCGGCTGCGCTCGGTGCACCGTCGTTACCCATCGAGCTGACATCGCCGACCGAGGAAACCGGCCGCCTTGGCGACCTGATCACCGCAACCGCCGGGTTCCGTGACGAGTACTACGGGCTGGTCGCCGCCTGCGGCGAGTGGACCGGGGACGACGGGGCGGAGCCGAACCGGCTGGTCACCGTCGGTTCGGTCGATCCGCTCGGTTCGCTGTGGGGTACGGAGCCCATCAAGTTCGGCAGGCGCCCGTGGCATCGTCCGACGGTCGACCTCGATGCCCTCGACGGCAAGGTCCGGGCCTGGACGGAACGGCAGATGGTTCCGAAGGTGGTCCTGGCCACGCAGTCGCGGGTCCTCGAACCGGTGGTCGACCGGATCGGCACCCTTATCCCGGCCACCCCGTTGCTCGCGATCCACGCCGATGCGGAGGACCTCGACCGGGTGGCCGCGGTGCTCCTGGCCCCGCCGGTGGTTGCGTGGGCGTGGCAGCGCTGGTTCGGCTCCGCGCTGGCGGTTGATGCATTGAAGCTGGCGGCCCGACAGGTCGCCGAGCTGCCGTTGCCCACCGATCGGGGAGCCTGGCAGGAGGCGGCCGCCATGGTGGCGGCCGCGCCGGATCGCCAACCGGCCGCGGCGGCCTGGGCGCTCGCCTGTGCGGTTGCCGAGGTCATGAACCGGGCGTACGGAGCCGACGACGGGGTGTACCGATGGTGGTTGGCGCGGGCCCGCAGGCCGGCTCCCGTCGATATCGCGGCTGTCGACGCCGGGTGACGGGGGACCGGTCCGGCCGTTTCGGGCGGTTGGCGGCGGGCCGATCGGTGACCGCCGCAGCCTTGGTCCGCAGTGTGGCATCTGCCCCGGACGGTGCGAGGTCCGGCACTGGCTAGGCTGGAGGGAGTGTCTGCGTTCAGCCGTGAGCCCCTTGAGCCTGAGCTCGACATCCCGGCTACCGGCGGCTGGCGAGAGGGCGATCCGCCCGCCTGGCGCCGGTTCATGAAGGTCTGCGACGGCCGCTGCTTCGCCCTTGAGGGCGGTGGCCGCCTCGACGAGATCACCATCGCCTACGAGACCTGGGGCACGCTGGACGCAACCGCCTCGAACGCCATCCTGGTCTGTCACGCGCTTACCGGGGACGCTCACGCTGCGGGCCCGTCCGGCCCCGGTCAGCGCCAGGAGGGTTGGTGGAACGATCTGATCGGCCCCGGAAAGGCGCTGGACACCAATCGGTACTTCATCGTCTGCGCAAACGCTCTCGGCGGCTGCCAGGGGAGTACCGGGCCGCTGTCGCCCCACCCGGAGGACGGAAAGCCCTATGGCGCCCGGTTCCCGGTGGTCTCCACCAGGGACATCGTCCGGACCCAGGCCCTCCTGGCCGACGGTCTCGGTATCGACCGGTGGCTTTCGGTGGTCGGCGGATCGATGGGTGGCATGCAGGTCATCGAGTGGGCCGTGATGTTTCCCGATCGGCTGGCGTCGTTCGCCTCGATCGCTTCGACGACGGAGGCCAGCCCGCTTCAGATCGGGTGGAGCCAGGTCGGCCGCCTGGCCATCGTCCAGGATCCGGCATGGAACGGCGGGGATTACTACCACGCCGCGCCGGGGGAGGGGCCGCACCGTGGTCTGATGCTCGCCCGTCGCATCGCCCAGATCCACTACCGGAGCGACAAGTCCCTCTACGACCGATTCGGCCGTGCGTCTGTCGACCCCGTTGCCGATTTCGGGTTGTGGGACCGGTTCCAGGTGGAGAGCTATCTGGATCATCACGGCCAGAAGCTGGCACGGCGGTTCGACGCCAACAGCTACCTGGTGTTGAACAAGGTCATGGATCTCCACGACGTCGGTCGCGGCCGGGGCGGGACGCGTGCTGCGCTCGATCGGGTCCGGGTGCCGTCGCTTGTTGTCTCCATCGATTCCGACGTGCTCTACACCCCCCGACAACAGGAGGCCATGGTCGACGACCTGCGGGCCGCCGGTTCATCGGTCACCTATCGGACGTTGGAGTCCGATCACGGACACGACGGCTTCCTGATCGAGTTCGACCAGCTCGACCCGATCCTGGACGAGTTCCTCTCCGACCAGGCCAAGTCGGTGGTCGGGGCCGGTTGATGCAGCGGTTGGTGAAACGACTGTTGCGGGGACCGGTGGCCGATGCCTGAGGGTGTGGAGATCGAGATGTACCGGCTCCATGCGGAGCGGGCGGTCGGCGAGACCATCGCGTCGGTCCACGCCCCTGACGAGTTCTTCCGCAAGAACGGCACCACCGAGGAGGACCTGATCGCCGCGGCCACCGGGGCCACCGTCACCGGCACCGACCGACGGGGCAAGCTGCTGCTGCTCGACCTGTCGTCCGGCGATCGGCTCGGCCTGCGGTTCGGGATGACCGGGCGGCTGATCGTCGGCGATGATCCGGCCATCGAATACCTGGAGTACTCGTCGCAGCGGAACGACCCGGCGTGGGACCGGTTCTGGCTGGTCTTCCGGTCCGGCCTCGAACTGCGCATTCGGGACCCCCGCCGCCTGGGTGGCATCGAGCTGAATCCGGACGAGGACCGCCTTGGCCCCGATGCCTTCACGATCACGGTTGGGCAGCTGAAGAAGCGGGTGCTGGTGGGCAAGATGGCGTTGAAGGCCCGGCTGCTCGACCAGAGCCGGGTGGCCGGTATCGGCAACCTGATCGCCGACGAGACGCTCTGGCGGGCCGGGCTTGACCCGGCACGGTCGGCGGAGTCGCTTTCCGACAACGATGTGACACGCCTACACCGGAACCTGAAACGGGTGCTGCGGGACTTCATGGCGGACGGCGGCTCCCACACCGGCAAGCTGCAGCCGGCCCGGGTTCGTGGTGGTCACTGCCCGAAGGACGGCGAGGAGCTGCTGCGGCGTGAGGTAGGCGGTCGGACCACCTACTCGTGCCCTCGCCACCAGCTATAGTCGCCGTAGTGTTCAGCCTCGAGTCGCCCGCCGTCTGGCTCGGTCACGGTTCACCGCTACGTGTCGCCGCAGCCGACTTCTTGTCGGCTGACGGTCCGATACCGAGCGCAGTGAATTATGCGGGGAGTGTGCAGTGAACCATGCCGTGGAACCCGTCGTGGGACAGGCTGTCGACGGTCTGATCGCCGGGACCTTCGGTGGCGGTCTGTCGGCCCAGATCCTCGGTCAGGTGCTCGAGCCGGACGAAACCCGGCAGGCCATCACGTTCCTGATCGTCTGTCTGATCGGCATCGCAATCATGCTTGGTGTGCTCACGGTCTGGTACTGGCACTACACGTCGCCAAAACGGCGAGCCGAGATGCTCCTTGCCGACCTCGGTCACTTCGACGCTGCGGGCGATCCGGCCCTCGAACCGGTCGATGTGTCGCCGACCGCCGACCGGCCTGTATTGGTGGCCGTCGCGGCCGATTCGTTCGCTGCGGCGGGCGGTGCAGGTAAGCCGGGCCGAGGCGCTGCGGTGGGGCTCGACGGAGACGGCATGGCCACCATCACCGCGACGGTGACCGGGCCGACGCCGATCCCGGATCACATACGCCTTGCCGGTTCGCCGCACCCTGCGGCGATCGCCCCCGACGCGCCCGCACCGCCGACCGGTCCGAAGGCTTCGGCGTCGGCGGTCCCCGCTGCAGCACCGCCGGATGACCAACGGGCGGCGCCGTCGTCCAGGATCGAGGTGCAGGACCGGGGTGGCGCCGATCGGTCCGCCGCAGCCGCCGCACCGGTGGAGCCCGGCCGTCCGGCCCCGCCGACGGTGGAATCCAAGACCGGGCGGCCCGCCTCGCCGGCGGTGGAATCCAAGAGCGGCCTGCCCGCCTCGCCGGCCCCGACCGGGCGGCCCGGGTTTCCGGCGGCCGGACCGGCACCGGTATCGGTTCCTGTGCCTTCGGCTACCGGTGGGCCGGGTCCATCGAAGGCCACCGATGCGTCCGGTCCCGACCCGGACCCGGTTGCCGGTGCCCGTCGAGCCCCCCGGTCGACCGCCACCGGCGGTGGTCCCACCACCGGTGCAAGGACGGCCGGTCATCGGCCCCTGCAATCCCGTCCGCCGGCGGGCCACCGACCCGCCCAACCGGCCAAAACCTCCGGTGAGTCGACAGCCGGTCAGGAGGGTCTCAGCGACGAGGATTGGGCGGCCGTCATGCAGTCGGCGTTCCAAAAACTGAACCGTTAGGGGAGTGGATCGGCCGAGGTTTGGCCAAACGGCTGTGGTCTCGGCTGCAGGCCGGGTATAGTTACATCCGCAATTCATGCGGACGTAGCTCAGCTGGTAGAGCATCACCTTGCCAAGGTGAGGGTCGCGGGTTCAAATCTCGTCGTCCGCTCCAGAGTTATCCCAGGTCAGGCCCCATCCATGCGGTGGGGCCTTTCCGATTCCCGGCTGGTGCTGTCCATCACCTGTCCATCAAACAGGTGGGTAACGGTTGGCTCAGCGGTGCGGGGCCGTTGGATCCCTGCTGCAGAGATCGCTGACGACATCGCTGCACTCGGGGCAGGGACGTCTCGTCCGTTCTCCGGTGTCGCTGGTCTCGCATCAGTCGTTGCTGAACCGTCGCCCTAGCTCGGATCGTCGTGCTGCTGCTCCATGGTGATGACGATCCGGCCCCTGGGCGATGCGCGTTCGATGAGTTCGTGTGCCGAGCGGATCTCGTCGAGGTCGATCCTTGTGTCGATCACCGGGCGGATGCGGCCCTCGGCGACAAGCTCGAAGAGCGCCGTCAGGTCCTGGTGAAACCAGTCCGGATACTTGGTCCGGAGGGATCGGATGCTGTAGCCGGTGATATGGCGTCGCGGGGTGGTCACCCATCTGAGCGCGAGGCGGGCGGCCCCGAGGGCCGACTGGGCTTTGCCGCGGCCCGAGCCGATGTCGACGTTCGAGGCACCGTAGATCGCCAACGTGCCTCGCGTTCGGAGGGTGCGGTACGACCGGTTGGCGTTGGCCAGGCTGACGCCATCGAATACCGCATCGACGCCGTCGCCGGTCAGCTCGGCGATCCGCTCGACGAAGTCGTCCCGGGTGTAGTCGATCGGGGTTGCTCCGAGGTCGGCGATGTGGTCCTGCTTCGCTGCTGATCCGGTTGCGTACATCTCGAGGTCGACCAGCGATCCGAGCTGAATCAGTGCACTGCCGACCGCCCCGCCGCCACCATGGATCAGCACCCGTTGCCCGGACTGAACCTCCGCTTTGCGGTGGAGGAGCTGATATGCGGTGACGTAGGACAGGATCAGACTGGCCGCCTCCGCTGGGTCAACGGTGTCGGGGACCGGCACCAGGCCGTGCTCCGGCAGGCAGAGGTACTCGCTGTAGCCGCCGATCATCAGCAGATCGGCCACGTTCTGACCGATCGCAAGCTTCGAGGCCCCCGGGCCGAGCTTGTCGATCACGCCGACCACGTCGTAGCCGGGGGTGATCGGTGGATCGTCCTTGAGGTCCGGGTACGAGCCCTGCCGGATCATGGTGTCGGTGAAGGAAACGCTTGCGGCGAGCACCCGAACCCGCACCTCACTGGGGCCCGGCTCGGGGAGGGTGGGTTCTTCGACGACGCGGAGCACCTCTGGCCCACCGAACGTATCGATCCTGACTCGCCTGTAGGTCACGGCGCCGCTCCTTCTTGCTATCTTGTCGGCGACAAGATGATATGGGTGGCACGATACTCTGGTAACTTGCTACTGACAAGATGCGATCGGACACCTACCATCACGGCGACCTGCGCAACGCCTTGCTCAGGGAGGCCTCGCGGCTCCTCGAGGCCGAAGGGGTCGAGGCGGTGACGCTACGGGCGTTGGCGCGTAACCTCGATGTCTCGCATGCCGCCCCGCGGCATCACGTCGGCACACGCATGCTTCTTCTGGCCGAGCTTGCAGCTGACGGCTACACCACGCTCGCCGACGCGCTGGAGATGGCGCTCGATCGTCTGCCGGAGGGGGAGTGGCGCTCCGGGGCGGGGCAGGTGTACCTGCGGTTCGCACTGGACAACCCCGAGCGGTACCGGTTGATGTTCTCCTCCCGGCGGATCCTCGGAGACCAATGCCCGGAGCGTTTGGATCAGGCAGCCCTTCGCGCGTTCCTGCTGTTGCAGCGAGCGATCGGTCAAACGAACCTCACCTGGTCCCCGGGTGACGGCATGACCTCGGAGACGGTCGGCCCGTGGTTCGTCGTTCACGGCGCCGCGATGCTGTGGCTGGACGGGCAGCTGAAACCATACGTCGCCGAGGCCGACTTCCTCGAGATGGCCACTGCAACTCTCGCCTCCATCACCCCGCCATGACAACCGCCTCGGCCGCCGGACCGGAACCCGTCGGCTCCGGTCCATCGGCTGTCCGAAGCGGCACCGCCACGTCGAGCCAGCCCGGCTCGGGTTCGTTCGGTTGCTACTAGACGGTCGGTCAACTAGTCTGGCCAGGGTGGAGGGAGCCGGACCCGAGCAGCGCCTGATCGACGCCGCAGATGTACTCATGTACGAGCGCGGGTACGAAGCCGTCGGCGTCGCCGATCTGTGTCGCATGGCCGATGTTCGGAAAGGCAGCTTCTACCATTTCTTCCCCTCGAAGCGGGAGCTTGCGCTGGTCATGCTTGACCGGTCCTGGCGTCGGGCCCAATCGACGCTGTTCGCCGCGTCGATCGACAACCCGGAGCTCTCGGTGTTCGACGGGATCGACGCCTATGGGCGCCTGTTGGCCGACAACCTGCGGCGCAACAGCCCAGACGGGACGGCGATGCTCGGTTGCCGATTCGGTAACTTCGCCGTTGAGTTGTCCGTCCGTGACGAAGAGGTACGGGCCAAGGTCGACGAGATCCTGACCGAGATGGCGCAGTCTTTGGCCGCGTCGGTTGCGCGCGGTATCGCAGCGGGCGACGTTGCCGATGACGTCGACCCTGACCAGGCGGCGCTTGAGGTCCTTGCGCACATGGAGGGGCTGATGGTCCTGGCCAAGTCACGCCGTGACCCCGACCTGCTCCAGGGCCTCGGTCGGGCCGCTCGGCTACTCATCCGCTGACCGGAAGAGGTCACGCAAACGTGAAGTGGAATCCACAGAAGTCCAACTAGACGGCCGGTCAACTAGTCTCGCCGCCTAATCCAAAAACAGGAAGGGAAGCAGCAATGTCGGCAGATGAAGCCATTCGAAAGCGGGTTGGGGACCTCCCGACGCCTGACTTCGATGACACTCCGGTCACGCGGGCGCCATCGCTCCAGGATGCAAAGGTGGCGATCGTGACCACCGCCGGACTCAAGCCCGCCGGGGAGGTGACGCTCTGGCAGCCGACGGACGGGTCGTTCACGGTCCTTCCCGCAGCGGCCCGAGACGTCCAGCTGGCTCACTTCTCGCCAAACTTCGACCGGACCGGGTTCGCGGCCGATATCAACGTCGTCTATCCGGTGGATCGGCTGGAGGAGATGGCGGCGGCGGGCGAGATCGGGTCGGTGGCGGATCGCCACATTTCCTTCATGGGCGCCCAGTTCGATGCCACCTTCTCGACCATCCTCCTTGACTCCGGACCGGCGGCGGCCAAGGTCCTCCTGGACCAGGACGTTGATGTCGTCCTGCTCACCCCGATATGACCGTTCTGTACGCGCACGGTCGGTGTGCTCGCACGAGTGTTTGAGGAGGCCGGTCTGGCCACGGTTGGACTGTCTCTCGTCCGCCAGCAGGCGGTCAACAGCAAGGCCCCTCGTTTCCTCCATGTCGAATTCCCCCTCGGCCGCCCGCTCGGTCGACCGGGGGACGTCGAGTTCCAGGGCGATGTGATCCGGCGGGCCTTCGCTCTGCTCGAACGGACTGACGTACCCGTCATCGAGGACCATCCGACGGTCATCGAGGACGACGCCGAAGAGGCCGCTACCTGCACCCTGCCCCCTCGCCACGATCCCGATCTCCACCCGGCCATCGACGAGGCGACCGGCCTGCTTCCGGCCTACCGCCGCCAGGTCGAATCCGCAGGGGGGCGGACCGCGCTTGGTCGAGTGGTCGAGGCGGACGCGATCGGTGACGCAATTGATGCGTTCATCAAACTTGCCGACGGTGCGTCGCTGGCTGACGTCGGCTGGGACACGGACCAGGTCCGGGCCGCGGGCCAGGACGTCCGGGCGTTTTACGAAGAGGCAGCCCTTGAGTTGTCCGATCATGTGCCTGGAGCCCGCCAGATCGAGACCTGGCTCTACACCCAGACCCGCACCGGACCCATCATCGCGGCAGCAGCCGCCGCACTGCGGGAAGCCGGCGAGGATCGGAACACCTGGTATTACATCCTGCCCGGGAATCACGCCCGGTGAGGCCGGGCACCCTGGAGGTAGCGGGTGTCGGTAACCCGCTACCTCCGCGCCGTTCGGCGTCTACTGTTTTTTGATGCCAACGACGGAGACCGATCGGCTGATCATCCGGCCCCCGAGGGAGAGCGATCGGACTCGATTCGTCGAGCTGTTCACCGACGAGGCGTTCACGGTGTTCGCCGGTGTCCACGATGTGGCGTCGGCCAACGTCCGATTCGAGGAGATGCTGGCCCTTGCGGCCGCCGTGCCGTATGCCAAACAGCCGGTGATCGACAGGGCGACCGGCGACATAGTCGGCTACACCGGTGTCGGCACCGTCGTCCTGGAGGGGATGAACCGCCTCGAGTGGGGTTGGCGGCTCGTCCCCGAGGCGCGGGGTCTGGGGTATGCGACCGAGGCGACCGCAGCTCTCCTCGACGTGGCCGATACGCACAGTGACGGCGAGATGCTCTGCATTATTCATGTCGAGAATCACCCGTCGAAACGGGTCGCGGAAAAGGCCGGGTTCCGGTGGTGGCGTCGGTTCGTCTGGCCTGACGATCCGACCACACGAACCGATCTGCTCACACGGCCGATCGGAGCGGGCGGTCCGCCGCTGGTTGTACCCGACCTCGGCTGACCGACGGTCGGCTCACGGCCGACGAAGGGAGTTCCTGGTGGCGGCCACGTGGGTGTTGACCTCGTCCGCCGTTGCGCCGCCGCCGACCATGACGGCCAGCCCCAACGCCGTGGTGACCAGCATGTTGGCCAGATCCGGGACGCGGTCGGCATCGACTTCGTCGAGCTCGACGGCCCGGTTCAGTGCGCCGGTGAAGCCGCCGCGCAGGATGTCTCGATGTCGGACCCCGAGCTGGACCACGATCGGTTCCGCATTGCGGAGCTCGGTCGCCGTGTTGACGGCAAAACAGCCCTGCGAGTGCTCACGGCTCGCCTCCTCAACAACCTGGGCGAAGAACGCCTCGATGTCGTCGAGCCCCCGGTTCCCGTTCAGGAGGCGCTCGGCCACCATCTGCTGGTGGTCGTCCACATAACGGTCGAGAGCGGTTTCGAACAGCGCATCCTTGGAGCCGAATGCACCGTACAGGCTTGACTTGCTGAGGCCCGTGCGGGCCACGATGTCCCCGACCGACGTTGCGCCGAACCCCTTCTCCCAGAAGAGTTCGACAACCGCGTCGAGCACGGCGTCGTGGTCGAATTCCCTCGGCCTGCCGACCTGGGGCGTGGTATCTGCTGCGGTCACAGCATCGATTCTAGCGGGCAGTCCGAATTTCTGGAACTATCGGTCCGAAAGTCCGCCTATCGTGCTAGAGTTAATTTCGGACTAAACAGTCCAGAATATGGGCAGGAACGTCCTGCCGGTCCCTTCAGGAGGAGCGTCAGCAATGGCACCGACAGATTTTGGAACACGGAGGGCCCTGGTGACGGGGGCGAACTCCGGCCTCGGGTTCGAGGCCGCCCGCCAGCTGGCGGAGCTTGGCTACGGCGCCGTCGTCCTCGCCTGCCGTTCCCAGGAAAAGGCCGATGCGGCCCGGAGAGAGCTGGTGGAGCAGACCGGTGTCGATCCGTTCGCCACCCTTGTCGTCGACGTTGCGGAGATCCAGTCCTCGCAGGCCGCTGCAGCCGAGCTGGTCGCTCGTGGTGTCGCCTTCGACGCCGTCCTGCTCAACGCCGGCATGGTGCCCAACACCCTCAACCGCACCAGCGACGGCATCGAGATGGCGTTCGCCGCCTCACTCATCGGCCACCACATCATCACGTCCGCCCTTCTGGAGGCCAGCCTGGTCACTGACGGCGGATCGGTTGTCCTCGTCGGTTCCGAGGCCGCCAACGACGACCTGCCGAAGGCCATGGGAATGGGCGTCTACGACTTTGTTCGTGGCGAGCCGTCCGACTTCGGTGCCACACCGGAGGAGGCCATGACCAACTTCGCCAGGGCAGAAGGGGGACCGGCATATGACGGAAACCGCCAGTACTCGTCGACCAAGGCCTTCTCGGCCTGGTGGTCTGCCGCCATGGCCCGCCGCCACCCCGGCGGTGTCAGCTTCTACACGGTCTCACCCGGGGCCAACATGGGCACCAACGCCGCTCGCCACGTCACCGGCCCGTTTAAGCTGATGATCGGCGCCATGCGTCTGGTCGGCCGGTTCATCGGGATGGACCAGCCGATCGAAAAAGGGGCCGGGCGCTACATCGACGTGCTGCACGGGAACGGTGGACCGTTCCACAACGGCAGCACCTACACCTCAAAACCGAAGAAGATGACCGGACCACTTGTTGAGTCCTCCGCCGCCCACCTGCAGGTGCAAGACCGCCAGGAAACGGCACTGACCGTCATCGATCACCTCGCCGACATGGACCACCGAAACGACCAGGAAAGCAGCATCTCATGACCACTCCGGAAGACGTCACCCTCGTCGAAAACGCAATCCACAACCCGAACGAACCGCGCCACTTCATGCGGGTGGTTCCCGCCGGACAGGAACGTACCGCGTCCGTCGGTGACGCCGTCATCGCCCGCTCGGCCGATGCGCTGGTGGTGAAAGAGGTCGGCCAGGATCTGTATGACCACGTGGTCTACTTCCCGCGGGCCGGGGTGGACATGGACGCGCTCGTCGCCATCGACAAGACCACCCATTGCCCCCTGAAGGGCAACACCGAGTACTACGACGTCGTCGTTGACGGCGAACGGGTCCCCGAGGCGGCATGGTCCTACGTCGAGACGCTGGACATTGCTACCGACCTGCAGGACCGCGTCGCCTTCGACACCACGAAGGTGGCCGTCGGCTGACCTGCCCCGCCGTCGGCGAACTGCGCCGGACGGTCCCTTGACTTCAAGCCGGGTTGAACCTCTAGGTTGCCTCCTATGGCCGACAGGGAACTCGACCGCGAAGACGTGACGGCGCTGCTGGGTCGTATCGCCACGGCGTGGGCCGATTGTGATGCGGACGCCGCGGCCGCGTGTTTCACCGAGGACGCCGTCTACATGGAGCCGCCGGACCGGCAGCTCTTTGTCGGTCGGCCGCAGTTGCGGGACTACTTCTCGCCACTGCGGCCGGGCACCTATCTGGAGATTCACCACGTCTGGTTCGATGCGTCGGCCCAGACCGGCGTGTTCGAATTCACGTTCGGCATGGAGGCCCGTGACGAGGCCGACCACGGAACAGTGGTGTTCCGCATCGACGACCGGCGGATCGGGTCATGGCGCGAGTATCAGCGCCGCGGTCCGACCCCGTTCGAGCGGTTCGTCGCCTCTGACGGGAAGGCCTGGGACTGGCACGCCGGTAACTACCCCTGACCGGACACGGGCCGCCTGCGGCCTGATGATCAGCGGAGGCCGGTGTTCCGCCCCGCTGGTTGCCTAACCGAGGCCGACCTCAGGACGGCTGAGGTTCGCGCCGTTCTTCCCGGTTGGCAACCGCCGGTTCCTGAGTCGGTTGGGGCGGTTCATGGAGCACACGGGTCCTGACGAGCTGCTGGGTGAACGCCGCGCCCATGAGAACCGCACCGGCCACCACACCGTCCAGCCAGAAGTGGTTGGCGGTGATAACCACAACCAGCGTTGTCACCACCGCATGGGCCGGGCCGACCCAGCGCCACCAACCGGTGCCCATGCGCCAGGTGGCCACGGCGACCAGCAAGGCCCATCCGACATGCAGCGACGGCATGGCCTGGAGCTGGCCTGCGGACTCATAGCCGAGGGAGGAGAACACGGACTGGTTGTAATGGACCGCGGTGTCCAGGATGTTGAGCTCCTCGAGAAATCGAGGAGGGGCCACCGGGACCAGCTGGATCAGCAGCGATGCGCCGGTCAGCATGGCCAGGTTGTTTCTGGTGACGCTGTAGTAGTGCCGGTCCCGGATGAACAGCCAGGTCAGGCAGATGATGACCGCCGGGACGTGGACGGTCGCATAGAAGATGTTCGCGGCCTGGATCAGCCACCCGTAGGGGAGGAGCCACTCCTGGAGCGTGACCTCGTTCGGGAACAGCAGGAGCCGCTCCAGATCCCAGATCTGCCGGGCCCGGCGGAACGCGCCGGCCTGGTCATCGACCGCGACTTCCCCCGCCAGCTGCCAGATGGCATACAGGCAGAACATGAGGGACAGCTCACGGGCGAACGGTCGTGCGATCTCCGCCTGCCGGGACCGGCTACGCCGGATGAACAGCCAGCACAGACAGAGGAGTACCGAGACGACCGCCGCAATCTCCCATGCCAACCACATTCCCTGCAGTTTATGGCCGATCGGGCGCGGGGCGCCCGGCGGGACGGTCCGGCCCGGTGGTGTTACTGGGTGACGTTGCGCCTGCTGGCCATGGCCTGAAGCAGGGCCATACCCATCTTCGGCTCTGTCTCGAGCGCTGCGGCAAGCCCGCCGCGGCTGAAGGCGAACACGGTCGTGTCGTTGACCGCAACCACATCCGCATTGCGGGGCGCATTCTCGATGAGGGCGATCTCACCGACAAAATCACCGTCGTTCAACCGGGCGACCTTTGTGCCGTCCGCGATGACGTCGACGCTGCCGTCGAGTATCAGGAAGAACGCCGCACCCCGTGTGCCCTGCTTGATGGCCGTTGTGCCGGCCTTCCACTCGAGCACCTTGCCGAGGCGGGCCAGGGTCCTGCGCTGCTTCTTGGTTGTCTGATGGAAGAGCGGGACGTCCCTCAACTTCTCGACCAGCTGTTTCTCCACACCGGATGCTGCCATGGCGGGGGAGTATAACCGGCGACGACCATCGTGTCGCCAATTGCCCGGGCCGTGAGCGGTCCGGTGCACGTCCGCCCGCAGGCCCTGCCGCCTGGCCGTCACCATTGGCCCGGGGTGTGTCGCCCTAGGGCGCCTCGAAGCCGAACTGGTCCCGTAAGCCCAGCCGTCCGGCATCGGTCAAGCGGAGCGCCCGCCCGCCGCTCTGTCGACGAAACCACCCGCGGTCGAGCATCAGTTCAAGCAGTGCCGCGGGCATCGCCCCGGCCAGGTGGTGTTTCCGCTCGCTCCAGTCCAGGCAGGTCCGGACGGTCGGCCGCCCACCGATCGATTCAAGCCCGCTTGTCTCCGGGACGGCGACGCCGGCCGCGGTCAACCTGAGCCGACCGGCGTCGGTGATGATCGGTGCGCCGTCACCGGCCGCGACGAACCCCCGGGTGTGCAGGTGCTCGGTGAAGGCGACGGCCACGGTGCCGGCCAGGTGGTCGTAGCAGGTTCTGGCGTAGGCCAGCGCTGCCGGCACCCGAGACGAGCGTGTCACGGTTGTTGTTCCGTTCCCGAACTCGAAGAGCTGTTCGAGGAGCGAGGCCACCTCGGGGCTCCGAAGCCGGTAGTACCGGTGACGGCCCTGGGACTCGATGGCCACCAGCTCGGCGTCGAGCAGCTTCCCGAGGTGCTCGCTCGCCGTCGACTGGGCGACGTCGACGTAACGACTCAGTTCGGTCACCGTGTACGCCCGGCCGTCGAACATCGCATCGAGCAGGGCGACCCTGGTGTGATCGCTGAGCATCTTCCCGACGGCCACAACCTGTTCGTTCGCCATGGGCCGATCGTAGGTCCCCGACACTTCGGCGCGCGCCGATGTGTTCCCGGTCGACGATGGAACGGTGACCGAATCAATCGAACTCAGCAGCCCGGCGGATGTGCTCGATGCTCTGGAGCATCCCGATCTGGTGCCGCCGCCCCCTGCCGCCGCCCTGGGTACCGGAGCGGTCGCACTGCTCAGGAGCCGTATGGCCCGGTTCAGCAGCGGTTCGTCGCACACCTGCCGGAGGCGCTCGGTCGAATCGGCGATCGATCGGATCGATTTGGCTCGGCTCGCCGGCCATGCGGTCGAGGAGACCAGAGCCGCGCTCGCCGAGGGCGTGGTCGACCCGGATGGTCTGGCCGGGCGGGTACCGACCAGGGCACTGGCCAGAAGCCTCGCCGTCGACCACCGACACCTCGCAGCGACAGCGGCGGCCGTTGACTCGATCGCCGCCGCGATCGGACGAGGCATGCCCGTCGACGGCGAAACCGATGGACGGTGCCGGTGGCTGCTCGACCTGCTCGATGACCACCCGGACGGTGGGGTTGCGGCCCTCTCGCTCCTGTACCAGAACCGGGATGCGACTGCGGCGCTGTTGCGGTCCGTGCTGGCGGCCGAGCCGGGTGGACGAAGCGAGCCTGCCATTGCGGGCACGGTGCGCGTGGCGACCGGTCCGGTCTCGATCGGGTCTGTTCACCTGGATGCCGGAGATCCGGTTCGGCTCCGGTTCACCACCCCGGATCAGGAATTCGGCGCCGGTCCCCATCGGTGCCCCGGCGCGGCGATGGCCTCCTGCATTGTCCAGGCGATCCGGTCGGTCCTGGACGACCAAGGCATCGACGACCAGTAGCCTGGGATCGTGCAGGAGTACCTCGATCGAATCGGTTTCACCGGGACGCCGGCCGTTGACCTGGAGACGCTCGCGGCGCTGCAGCGGGCCCACCTGTCAACCGTGCCGTTCGAGAATCTGGCGGTGTACCGCGGCGAAGCGGTCAGCACGTCGACGACCTGGTCGCTCCCCAAGATCATCCAACGTGGTCAGGGCGGCTGGTGTTTCGAGCTGAACGGCGCCTTTGCCGTCCTGTTGGAGTCTCTGGGGTTCACCGTGCTGCGGCTCGGTGCTGCGGTGCTGCTCGACGGACCGAACCGGCTTGTCGATCACCTGGCGCTGGAGGTTCAGTTGGACGAGCCGTACCTGGTCGACGTCGGCTTCGGGGACAGCTTCATCGCACCGCTCCGACTCAACGACCGGGAGCCGCAGCAGGACGAGGCCGGTTGGTTCCAGCTCATCGACAGCGCCGAAGGCCTGACACTCACCAAGCTGGACGTTCAGGTGGACGCCGACACGGCTGGCCCCGTCGGCGACGGCGGCGCGGGTGTCCCCATCCCGCAGTACCGATTCCGTCGGGTGGCCCACGAGATGGCGGACTTCGACGATGCGTCGGACCGGCTCAGGACCGACCGGACCCTCCACTGGTCGGCAAAACCGTTCGCGACCCGGCTGGTGGACGGTGGCCCCCGTCGGGTCACCCTGCTGAAGGACCGGTTGAAGTACCACGGCGACGGTCAGGTCACCGAGACGGCGGTGGCCGAGGATGAGTGGGTGTCCGTCCTGGAGCGGCTGTTCCGATAGCGGCCCGGCTCGGTTTGACGGCCGAGCGCCGAATCGCCACCGTCGGCGGTCTGTTGCCCGGTCCGTTTGGGCTCCCGACAGCAACCGCCCCGCTGGTGCGCCGTTCCGTCGGGTGATCCCGGGGGCGGCGGCCGATCGGAGGAGGTCGTGCGGTGAGAGGGCTAGGTCAACCGACCTGCTCCATTTTGAGTATCGACCGAACCACCCTCATCTCAGCTTTGTGTCGGCCGATTCTGCGAAGGGGGAGTCGGTAGGGCTTAAGCCCACCCCCACGCGGTCACGTAACGGTATGGAAGAGGAACGAGGAAGTGGCAATGGCACGGTTGTTTGGAAGGATCCCACTTCGAGCGGCGCTGGGTGTACTGGTCCTCGTGCCGCTGCTGGCCATGACGTTCTTTGCGGCCGGTGCTGCGCTGGAAGAGCGCTCACGGGCGAAGGAGGCCACTGACCTGCAGACGTTGGTCGAGCTGAGCGTCAGGATCGGCAACCTCCTACATGAGACGCAGAAGGAACGGGGCGCCACGGCCCTGTACGTGAGCTCCGGTGGTGAGAAGTTCGTCGACGAGCTGCCGGCCCAGCACGCCACGATGGACGGGCCGCGGGCGGAGCTGATCGCCTACATCGATGAGCACCGGAGCGAGTTGCCGTCGGACATTCAGGCCGCGCTGGAGCCGGCTCTGGAAAAGTTGGCCGAGGTTGAAGAGCGGCGCGAGAGCGCGCTGAACCTGTCGGTCCCGGCCGGCGACCTCATCGGCTGGTACACGTCGATGAACAACGACCTGTTGAATGCGGTCGCCGCAACCGCCTCCGGCACCAGCGACGCCGAGCTTCGCAACGACGTCCTGGTCTACGTCACCTTCCTGAACGCCAAGGAGCGGAGCGGCATCGAGCGGGCCCAGCTTTCGTCGGTCTTCGCCACAGACGGCTTCGGTCCCGGCCAGTACGCATCGGTCGTTTCCCTGATCGCCACCCAGGTGGCCTACCTCTCGCTGGTCGAGGACACCGCAAATCCTGAGGTGCTCGACTTCTTCAACAGCCTTCAGGCGGATCCAGTGGTCGATCAGGTGGCCGAGTTCGAGTCCATCGCGTTGAACACCGACGTCAGCGCCCCCGGCTTTGACGGGTTCGGCGTGCAGCCGGAGGTCTGGTTCGACACGATGACCGAACGGATCGGCCTGCTGAAGCAGATCGAGAACTTCCAGGCTGACGGCATCCTCAGCGGTGCGAAGTCGGTTGCCGACGATGCGTCGGCCGCCTCCCGTCAGGCCCTCATTCTGGCCATCGTCGGTGTCCTGGCCACCGCCGTCGTTGCGGCACTGGCGATCCGTAGCTTCATCGAGCGGCTGAACGAGCTGTCCGTCCGTGCGGACGAGATCGCCGGTGGCAACCTCGCCGTCGAACCGATCGCCGTCGGGGCCAACGACGAAATCGGTTCGCTGGCAACCTCCTTCAACCGCATGACCGGCATGCTCGGCAAGGTCGGTGCCACCGCGGAGGCCATCGCCGCCGGGCGGATCTCCGACGCCGACAGCGAGAGCGAGATCCCCGGTCAGCTCGGTCAGTCGTTCACCACGATGAGCGCGTCTCTCCGGGACATGATCGCCCGCCTCCACCGTTCCTCGGATGACCTGGCCAACGCCGCATCGGGTCTCACGACGGCGTCCAGCTCCATGGGCTCCGCCGCAGCGAAGACCAGTGCGGAGGCCACCCAGGCCTCGGAGACCGGAGACAGCGTCTCCAGCAGCGTGGCCAACGTCGCCGCTGCCATCGAGCAGATGGACGCGTCGATCCGAGGTGTGGCTGCAAACGCAAACGAGGCATCGAACGTGGCGTCCGAGGCCGTGGAAGTGGCCAGGACAACGTCGGACTCCATCTCCAAGCTCGACGAGTCGAGTGAGGAGATCGGCAACGTCATCAAGGTCATCAACTCCATCGCCGAGCAGACCAACCTGCTGGCCCTGAACGCCACCATCGAGGCCGCACGGGCCGGCGAGGCCGGCAAGGGTTTCGCCGTTGTCGCCAACGAGGTCAAGGAACTGGCAAGTCAGACCGCCCGAGCGACCGAGGAGATCTCGGTCCGGATCGAGGCGATCCAGGCCGACACTGCCGGCGCCGTCGAGGCCAACCTGCAGATCGGCGAAACCATCGACCGCATCAACGAGATTTCCGCCACGATCGCCTCAGCGGTCGAGGAGCAGTCCCAGACCACGGCGGGTATCGGTGAATCGGTTGCGGTCGCCGCTTCCGGAACCCGGGATATCGCCCGGTCGGTGGCGGACGTGGCCTCGGCAGCGGAGGAGACGAGTCAGTCGACCGACGACGCACAGCAGTCGGCATCCGCCGTGGCCGACATGGCGGAGGAACTGCGTCACCTGGTCGGCGCCTACAGCTGATTCCGGCCGGCTGAACCGGGTAACCCGGCCATCGCTCAGCCGGTCCGGCCCGTTCAGCCTGCTCAGGCGGTGCCGTCCGGAAGGACAACCGCCTGGGCGGCCACCCTGGTGCCCTGATCGGGATCGAAAATCAGCGTCGGGGAGCCGTGGAGGACGTACCCGTCGTCCAGTGCATCGGACACCCGTTGACAGAACTCAGCGGTGTCCTGGCCGGTGAGCAGCCGATAGCGAAGCCGATCCGCCGCCGGTTGGTCGCCCGCCGCCTGTCCGGTGACGCCGCTGATCGGGGAGTCTGACGCAGAATCGCTCATGCCCGCAGTGTAATTCCGGTGTCATTCCTCAAAACCCGACTGATATGGTCATCTATTAGCGGTGCGCCCGTTCGATCGACGTAGCCAGGAGGAACCGATGGTCTCCGAACTGACCCTTGACCAGGCGTGGCAACGCCTCGAAACCGACCCGGAGGCGGTCTTGATCGACGTTCGAACCACCGCGGAATGGAACTTTGTCGGTGTTCCCGACCTGCGTTCGCTCGACCGACAGGTCCGTCTTGTGGAGTGGATCGGCTTTCCGGACGGGGCGCCCAATCCCGACTTTCTCGCCGCCGCCACCGACGGGCTCTCCACCGACCGGTGTGTGCTCGTGGTGTGCCGATCCGGGGCCCGGTCGCGTGCTGCGGCGGAGGTGCTCGGCCGGGCGGGATTCGGAGACGTCCACAACGTCACCGCGGGCTTCGAGGGTGACCTCGACGCCAACGGCCACCGGCACGGCGGCTGGAAG
>JBCCGJ010000021.1:0-34048 GCA_039029335.1 Actinomycetota bacterium
ACATCGACGCCGCGATGGAGGCCGAGCTCCGGTTCCCGTCCGGTGCAACCGGTTCGGTGGCCAGCGCCATGACCAGGGGACCGGCGATCGAGCTGACCATCGTCGGGTCCGACGGTCGGCTGGAGGCCACAAACCCGATGGCCCCCCAGAACGGGAACCTCCTGCGGATCACCACCGATGCCGGGACCACCGCCGGTCCCGTCGACGGCGGCATCAGCTACGAGCACATGCTGCGGGCCTTCGTCGACCACCTGGTGCACGGCGCGCCGTTCCCCACCGGCGGCGCGGACTCCGTGGCCAACATGGCGGCCATCGATGCGGTCTACACCGCCGCCGGTCTCCCGGTTCGGGGTCTGCCGGTGGACGGGTAGGAGAACCCAGCCGCGCGCTCCGGGCCAACGTCAACCGGCTGCAGGTGCGCCGGGCCCTAGAGAGCGTCGAAGATGTTCTCCCGCCGGACGGCGCACGCCTGGGTGTTGTCCGACAACCGGTAGACGCAGACCTCCAGCACGTTGTCAACCGGTCGAAGCAGCGAGCCGTTCGGACAGTTGTCGTCCGGTTTGAACGTGTACTGGCCCAGCGACCGGGAGGCGGTCACCACCTCGGAGATCTCGCCGTCCTCGTCGAGATTCACGTTCATGTCCTCGGGGGCGATCTCGACCCCGTTGATCGTCAGCCTTGCCCCGAAACCGGGGGCCAGGTCGACCCCGATGTCCTCACTGCAGGCGCTGGCTTCGCCGGATCGAGGCAGGAACGCCTCGATCGGCCCCGTGGGTGCGGGAGCAGGTGCGCCATCTCCGGCGGCGGCGTCCGCGGTGTTGCCCTGGCCGACGATATTCGGCTGATCGAGTTTGTTGTCGTCCTGGTAGATCGCCGCGAGCACAATCGCCAGCAGTGCAACGGCGACCATGCCGGCCATGGCAAAGCGCTGCCTCGTCTGGGAAATCATCACTGACCATTGTGCCCCCGCCGGGGTCGCTGCCACTACGCTCGACCTCATGTCGGGACCCGACCTCGACCAAACCGCCGCCCGAACGCTAGGCGATCGTTACCTTCTGCTGTCCCGAATCGGGTCCGGCGCGTCGGCCGACGTGTACCAGGCCAGTGACTTGAAGCTGGGTCGGGACGTTGCGGTGAAACAGCTCAGGGCCGAGCTGACCGACGACGATCGCTTCCTGAAACTCTTCCGTTCAGAGGCCCACCTGGCGGCCCAGCTGAGCCACCCGAACATCCTGACCGTCTTCGACTGGAGCGAGGATCCGGACGGCGCCGATGGCGGGGCGTACATCGTGACCGAGATGCTGAGCGGCGGTACCCTGCGCCACATCCTCAATGCAGCGGGCCCCCTTGACCCGGCCCAGGCCGCCGTGATCGGCCTGCAGGCCGCTCGCGGTCTGGCGTTCGCCCACGAACAGGGGCTCGTGCATCGGGACATCAAACCGGCCAACCTGCTGTTCGGCGTCGACGGACGGGTCTACATCGGTGACTTCGGGATCGCCAGGGCCGTCGCCCGGGCGGCCTGGACGGAGCCGGAGGGGGTCCTGATCGGCACCGCACGCTACGCCGCCCCGGAGCAGGCCACCCCCGGTGGTATCGACGGCCTTGTCGACGTGTATTCGCTGGCGGTCTGTTTGATCGAGGCGATGACCGGCGAAGTGCCGCTGGTCAAGGAGAACGCCCTCAGCACGATGGTCCTGCGCCAGTCGACCGACCTCCCGGTTGACGGGTCGTTTGGTCCGCTGGCCGAGCCGCTGGCCAGGGCGGGTAGAGCGGATGCTGCGGAACGGTCGACCGCCGTCGAGTTCCGGGACGCCCTGCTGGAGGTGTGTCGGGAGATGCCGGACCCCGATCCGCTGACGCTGATCGACCTGACCGAGCAGGGGGATGGACCGCGTATCCGCCACCGGCCGAACGTCCGGATCAACGACGACGGTGAGCTGATCATCGAGGACGACGACGGACCGGACCTGGCACTCCCGCCGGACCAGCCGATGGTCGGCGCGTTGAACGATCAGACCAGCGACGGGTACGAGACCGTCCAGCACGGCCGGCAGCCGATTCGATGGGGCCGGTGGGCCCTCCTTGCGGTGCTGTGTTTCCTGCTCGGCGCCGGTGCGCTCCTTGCCGGCCGGGCCATCGCCGACTCACGGGCCGCCGAACTGGAGACCATCGAGCTCGGCCTCCCCTCCTACCCGGTGCCGGACTTCACCGGCGCAAGCCCGGCCGAAGCGATCGCCGCCGTGGCGGAGTTCGACTGGACGATCACGGTCTCCGAGGAACAGCGGGACGGCACCGAGGCCGGGGAGCTGCTGACCCAGAGCCCGGCCCCCGGATCGCGTCTGGGTCCGGGCGGAGAGGTGACGCTGCTGTATTCACTCGGCCCGGTGCCTCGAACCGTTCCGGAGATGATCGGTCGACCGGAGGCCGACGTTCGCGATGTCGTGGAGCGGTCCGGCCTGGAGATCGGGACCGTCGGTGAGCAGTTCAGCGAGACCGTGGACGCCGGCCTGGTCATCGAGGCCACCATCGACGGCGTCCCGGCTCAGCCGGGCACCGAGTTTCCCCCCGGCGTCGTCATCGACCTCGTCCTCAGTTCCGGACCGGCGCCCCGCGAGGTGCCGTCGATCGACGGGCTCACGGTCGAGCAGGCGAGAGCAACGGTCGAGGACCGAGATCTTGTCCTGGCCACCGCCGAGGCGTACTCCGAGACGGTTGCCGAAGGGCTGATCATCAGCGCGGATCCGCCGGGCGGCCAGAACCTGTCCCGCGGCGGCACGGTTACGGCGACGGTGTCGCTCGGTCGGCCGTTTGTGACCGTCCCGGACCTGATCGGCGTGCCGGTTTCGGAGGCCATCGACGAGTTGCGGGCCCAGGGGTTCGAGGTGGCGATCAACGGCACGATCGGCTCCTCGGTCATCGCACTTCGCCCGGTTCCCGGCGAGTCGGTCCGGTCCGGAACCGAGATCGAAATCATCTCCTCGAACTGATCACGGACGCCTGATCTTCCGTTCCGAACGTCGAACCGCCGCCTGATCGGTTCAGAAGAGAAGTAGATCGTTTTGTTACGATCGACGCCCCACGCGATGCTTTGCCATGGCTGCTGGCCGGCAGATCACCGTCAGAGTTTTGAATCAGCTACTGGTCGGCGTCGGTCACAACACGATCAAACTCAGCCCGGTTGAGCGAAACCTGGTTGCGCTCCTGGCCGCCGCAGGACCGGACGGTCTTGACACGGAGCGGCTGGCGGACGGGCTCTGGGCCGATCGTCTCCCGCCGAGCTGGTCGGCGTCCCTGCGCAACAGCATCTCCCGGTTGAACGCCAAAGTGGCTGCCGGTCACCCGGAGTCGGCCCGCCTCATCTCCGAGCGGAGCCCGGTCCGCCGGCTCGAAATCAACCGTGACGCCGTCGACCTCTGGCGGCTGTTCGATTGGGCGGCCGGCGCGCACGATCGGGACGAGCCGGACCTGCTGCTTGGCGCGCCGTTCCCCGGCTGCGAGATGCCACCCCTTCTCCGTGCCGCTGCGGAACGGGTGGTCGGCGCCCGTCAGGACGTTGTCGCACGGTGGGAGGCGGACGGTGCGGCGCTGCCGAACCATGTGCTCGCCGCGGTTCGCCAGCTCTGTGCCGACGACCCCTTCAACCAGACCTTCATCCTCTCCGCCGTTCGTCTCCACCTGGCCGCCAACCACGTTGAGGGGGCGAGGCGGATCATCGACGCCACCCAGGCCGAGCTTTCGGCCAGCGGGATCCCGCTCGACGAAGATCTCACCGCGGCCCGGCACCGCCTCGATGCCCGCCGTCCCGCAACCCCGGTGACGGCCCCCGGGCCCGCGTCCCCACCCCTGCACTCGGCGGTCATCGACCGCCTCGCCGAGCGCCCCATTGCCGGCCGGGCCGGGCTGCTTTCGCAGATCGTGGCGGAGTCCCTCCAGGTGCGGAGCGGCGGTATCGCCCTCCACGGTCTACCGGGTATCGGCAAGACCCGCCTCGCGGCCGAGGTTGCACTCCGGCTGAAGGACGCCGGTTTCCACACCGCCTATGTCGTTGCGGACCAGGACATGTTCGGGAGCCTGCAACCGTTCCTCGACACGTTCCGCGGGCTGCGTGAGCTGGTGGCACCCCACCTGGACCAGCTGCACCAGCCGGCAGCCAACACGAAGGCCAGGACCGAGATAATCGGGCATCTCGAACAGATCTATGCCGGACGGCCGCTCTGCCTGGTGGTGGACGACGCCCACTGGCTCGACGCCCAATCCCGATCGCTGCTGCTCTCGATATGCCGGGCGTCGCTCGACATCGACGTGTTCTGCATCGCTGTCGGCAGACCGCGGGATGGTTCGGCCACCTGGTCGAACTGGGTCCAGGACCTTGGCCGGGCCGGCCTGCCCGAGCTTCGCCTTCGGGCCATCGACCGGGAGGCCATGCACGAGTTGATCGACTGGCGGGTTCCGGAGGTGACGCGGGCCCAGGCGTCCCGGCTCGCCGATCAGTTGTTGGAACTCTCGTCCGGGATTCCCGAGGTGGCCGACCGACTGCTGCAGCGCATCGATCGCCGCACCCTGGAGATCGCCACCGAGGACGTCGACGGTACGGGGTACGCGGCGGTGGTCAGCACGATGGACGCCCCGGTCAGGTCGTGTGGAGCGGTTGCAGCCCTGCTCGGCATGCGGTTCACGCTCGCCGACCTCTGTCGCCTCGGTGAGCTGTCCGAGCTGGAGGCCGGTCGTCAGGTGGCGTCCCTGGTCGACGACGGCTTGCTCCTGGAGTTGCCGATGCCGGACGAGTTCCGGTTCCTCCACGTCATGGCAGCCGAGGCGCTGCGGCAAACGCTGTCGACCCGGGAACAGCAGGAGTTACACGCCCGGGCGTTCCGGCTGTTCACCGATCCCCACCGGTTGGCGTGGCACGCCGAACGTTCGGTGCCGCTCATTCCCGCCGACGCCGCCGCCCGGGCGCTGCTTGACGCCGCCCGGTTGAGCTACGCCGAGGGAGACTTTCCGGTCACGTCCCGCAACATCGACCACGCCGAGCGGCTCTCCGCGGAGACGGTCGGCCTTGACGAAGAGGTGCTCCGTCTGGACGCACTGGAACGAAGCGGGGTGCGGGCCACCGGTGAAAGACGGCGGACCACCGGTAGGGCGCTTGCGGGCGGCGACGACCACGCGGCGGTCGCCGCGGCGACCAGCGGCCTGCCGGACACCGAGGATCTCAGTGGTGATCCGGACCGCATCGACGTGCTTCAGCTCATCGATCAGGAGCGGTTGTCGACCGCCGATCGGGTCCACCTGAACGTCCATCTCTCCCGGCAGCTGCTGTTCGTCGGCCGCATCGAGGAAGCCCAGCGGGTTGCCGACCGGGCCTACGCCGAAGCCGAGTCGCCCGATGAGTTGGCCAGGACCTGGATGGCCGCCCAGCTTCCCGGTGGTCTCGGGTTGACGACCACCCGGCCAAGCCAGATGCCGTGGTTCTCCAAGATCGAGTCCCGGGAACTGCAGGCCGGGATTCGTCAGGTCGACATCATCAATGCGATCGGGGCCGGCCGGTCTCGGGCGGCCTATCCGGACATCCTCGACCAGGTCAGGCTGACAACCGAGAGCGGTCTTGCCCAGCTGGCATGGTTTGCCAGGGTCTACCAGGCGACGGCACTCATCGACCAGGGCGATCACGAGCAGGCAACCGTCGTTGCGGCTCAGACCTATCGGCTGGGGGAGCGGGCGGGTCTACGGATCGCAGCCGGAACCTATCAAACCCAGCACTTCGTCTGGACGCTGCTGGAGGGGGCCCATGGCGACCTCTACGAATCGACCATCCAGCCCGGCCCCGACGAACCGGGGGACAACATCGTGTTCGACGCGGCGTCCGCAGCGTCACTCCACGCCGGTGCAGCGGCGAGTGGGGACGAGGTGCGGCTGCAGACGGCGCGCCGGGCGGTCGCGGAGGTCGGCCGACGGGCGTCGTCTTCTGCATTCGATCTTGCGGTGATCGGCATGCTGGCCGATGCGATGGCCGACGGTGGCCCATCCGAGTTGGTTGAGTGGGCCGTCGGCCGCCTGGCGCCGATGCACGGTTCCTATCTGATCCTTGCCTCCGCAGTGGCCAATCTTGGGCCGGTGGAGGGGGTTTCGGCGCTGCTCACGGCTGATCGATCGGAAAAGGCCGATCTCTTTCGTACCGCTATGAACATCGCAGATCGCGACGCGTTGCCGCTGTGGCAGATTCTGGGTCGCCTGAGGCTACGGGCGGCGATTGGCGCTGGGGATACCACGGCCAATCATCTCTTTTCCGAGGCTCAAGAACTGGCCGTGACCCCATGGTTGGCGGGGATGGTCGCGGCGGCCAACGAGGGGGCACGGATCGGATAGTGGCAGAAAATAGGGCGTCTACACTGTCAGTGGGCTGATGCGTGCGGGTGGTGGCCGCAACGCACGATCGGTCCAGGGAACTTCTAAAGAAGTGGAATTGTTCTCTGATCGACTGACTTTTTTGCGCCGATTGTGGGCGCGATGTCCCCATGTGGATGGAAGATCGCCCGCAATTTACCAAGAGTCGCGGGTCTGTCATTGATCTAAATAGGGGAATTCTTGTACTGTGTATTTGGTACCAACCGGACTTGGCCGTCGTCGCAACGAAGCTAGGGATTGCGTCGTCGTGCCAAGTGCGGGTTGAAGCACGGGCGGACGCAGGGGTTTACGGCCAGGCGCGACCGGCGGTTCCCGCCGGCTGTTGCTCTTCGGGCGTTGCCACCGATTGCGGGTGCGGCGAGCAGTGAGTGCTCGGCCGGGTTCGGCGACCGGCTGTCAGACGTCCTTTGCCGTCAGCTCGTCGAGGCGCTGGTACATCTCGATCAGCGACGGATCAACGTCGGTGGGGGAGCCGGACTGCAGCGCCAGAAGCTTGGTGGCGTCCCCGTCGACCAGAATCCGGCCGGAAAGAAACGCCTGCATCACTTCCTGCTGATCGCGGGTCACAAAGGCCGCCCGTGCCGTTGCGTAGTCGACGGTCACCGTGAGCTCCGGGTCCTCGAGGTGACCCCGCTCGATGATGGTCTGGCCGGAGCTGGTGTCGATGTGGCCCTCCACCGTGCCGTCCTCGTCGTGGGGCACGTCGGTCACGATGACGTTGACCCTCGCCTCGATGGCCGATGCGGGGATCCGATCCGCATACTCGTCCCGGAGGGCCCGGGCGGCGTCGACCCATGCGGCTGACAGAAACGCGTAGCTGGTCACGGAGAGAGGCTATCCGGTAGCGTGACCATGATGTCTGAGGCGCTCCCAAAGAAAACCGGACGGCAGGTCCGGATGGAGACGCGGGAGCGGGAGGGCAAGTGGAAGAACCCCCCGCTGAAGATCGATATGGACATCTGCATCAACTGCGATGCGTGCTTCCGGGCCTGCCCGAAACCGTTCGGTGCCATCTTCAACCATGAGATCGACGTCATCATCGTCCCCGAGCTGTGCTCCGGGTGTAACAAGTGCGTCGACCCCTGCCCGGTGGACTGCATCCACCCCGACCCGGACTGGGAGCCGGCCCCGGAGGACTGGTGGGAGACCGCCGAGGAAGAAACCAGCTGGTACACCTAGGGCCGGTCGCCCGTCCGCCGGGCCCGGTCGGTCTGCAAATAGACGATGGTCCCTCGGCTGCGGGGATTAGCCTGGACGGGTGCAAGAATCGACCCCCGCGCCGGAACTGATCACCAGGGAGGACGTCGCCAAGGTGGCCCAGCTGGCCATGCTGGAGCTGAGCGACGCCGAACTCGACACCTTCACCGGGCAACTCGACGCCGTGCTCCACCTCGCAGACCAGCTGGAGGAGTTCGACGTCGACGATGTCCCGCCGACCGCCCACCCGTTCGGCCTGACCAACGTGTTCCGGCCCGACGAGCCGGAGGAGGCCGCAGACGCCGAGGCCATGCGAACCGAGGCTCTGGCCGGCGGACCCGAAATCGAGGAGGGCCGATATAAGGTGCCGCCCGCACTGGGGGAGGCACCGTGACCGCAGACCAGCAGTCGTCGTCCGCCGTCGACATCGCCGCCGCCGTCCGATCCGGGGAGACCACCGCCACCGCCGTGATCGAGGACCACCTCGCCAGGATCGCCGCTGCAGACGGTGACATCCACGCCTTCAACACCGTTACCGCCGAGCAAGCCAGGGAGCAGGCTGCCGCCGTCGACCAGGCCGTTGCCGCCGGTGAGGACCCCGGCCCGCTGGCCGGTGTCCCGATCGCCCTCAAGGACAACATGTGCACCCGTGGTGTGCCCACCACCTGCTCGTCCCGGATCCTCGAGGGCTGGAAACCGCCGTACGACGGCACGGTTGTCCAGCGCCTCCGGTCCGCCGGGGCGGTCATGGTCGGCAAGACCAACCTGGACGAGTTCGCCATGGGCTCCTCAACCGAGAACTCGGCCTTCGGGCCGACGAGGAACCCGCTGGACACCTCCCGGGTCCCCGGTGGCTCCTCCGGTGGCTCGGCCGCTGCGGTTGCCGCAGGGTTCGCCCCGCTGTCGTTCGGCTCGGACACCGGCGGTTCGATCCGCCAACCGGCATCGCTGTGCGGCGTTGTCGGGGTGAAACCGACGTATGGCGGGGTCAGCCGCTACGGGCTCATCGCCTTTGCGTCCTCGCTCGACCAGATCGGTCCGTTCACCCGGACCGTCGCGGAGAGCGCAGTGGCCCTCGACACCATCGCCGGGTTCGACCCGCGGGACTCCACGTCGATCAACCGGGAGCACGCCCCGGTGACGGCCGCCCTGGACCAGGGGGTCGACGGGCTGCGGGTCGGCATCATCGCCGAGCTGACAAGGGACGATCTCGACGGGTTCGAACCGGAGGTCATCGCCCGATCCCACGAAGCGGCCGACGCGCTGTCCGCCGCTGGAGCGAAGGTTGAGGAGGTGTCGATCCCCTCGGCCATGGCCGGCCTGTCGGCGTACTACATGATCGCCCCGGCGGAGGCGTCGTCGAACCTGGCCCGCTACGACGGCGTCCGGTACGGTCTCCGCCAGCCGGGCCCGAACACCGCATCGATGATGGCCGCCTCCCGAACCGCCGGTTTCGGCGACGAGGTCAAGCGGCGGATCATGCTGGGCACGTACGCCCTGTCCGCCGGCTACTACGACGCCTTCTACGGCAAGGCCCAGCGGGTCAGGACGATCATGATCCGAGAGTTCGACGAGGTCTACAGGGACTTCGATGTGCTCCTCTCACCGACCTCGCCCTGCGTGGCGTTCCCGTTCGGGGCGAAGGCCGACCCGCTCACCATGTATTACAACGACGTCTGCACCATCCCCTCGAACTTGACCGGCCACCCGGCGATGTCGGTTCCGTTCGGCACCGGGGCGGATGACCTGCCGGTCGGGGTCCAGGTGCTGGCGCCGATGCTCGGCGAGGTCAACATGTTCCGGGCCGCCGCCGTGCTTGAGCAGGCCGCAACCGGGAAGGGAGACGGGGCATGACCGTCTTTGAAACCCACAACAACTCCATCGGCCACGAGCCGGGCGTCCTGCCGGACGACTGGGAGATGATCATCGGCCTGGAAGTCCACGCTGAGCTGGCCACCAAGACCAAGATGTTCTCCCCGGCCCGCAATGAGTTCGGCGGTGAACCGAACACCAACGTCCACCCGGTGTGCCTCGGCCTGCCGGGCACGCTCCCCGTGGTGAACGAGAAAGCGGTCGAGCTGGCCATCCGCATCGGCCTGGCCCTCAACTGCACGGTCCAGCGCTGCGTATTCGCCAGGAAGAACTACTTCTACCCGGACATGCCGAAGGACTACCAGATCAGCCAGTACGACCTGCCGATCAACATCGACGGTCACCTCGACCTGGTCTCCGGCGGGACGATCGGCATCGAGCGGGCCCACATGGAGGAGGACACCGGCAAGTCAACCCACATCGGGACCTCGGGTCGCATCCACGACGCCGGTTACTCGCTGGTGGACTACAACCGGGCCGGAGTACCCCTGATCGAGATCGTCAGCAAACCCGACATTCGCGGCCCGGAGCAGGCCAAGGAGTACGTCGAGGAGCTGCGGGCCATCCTGGTCACCATCGGGGCCAGCGACGGGAAGATGGAGGAGGGGTCGCTGCGGGTCGACGCAAACGTCTCCGTCCGACCCATCGGCTCAGACGAGCTTCGAACCCGGTGTGAGATCAAGAACGTGAACTCTCTCCGGTCCCTCGGCCGAGCGGTCGTCTACGAGGCAAAACGCCACATCAGCCTGTACGACGCCGGGGAGGCCCCCCGGCAGGAGACCCGGCACTGGGACGAGGAGGACGGTCGGACCAGAGCCGGGCGTTCGAAGGAGGAGGCGGAGGACTACCGATACTTCGCCGACCCCGACCTGGTGCCGGTCGACCCGTCGCCGGAATGGATCGAGGAGATCCGAGCCGCCCTGCCGGCCCTGCCCCGCGATCGCCGGCAGGCGCTGGTGGACGCCGGAGCCGAAGTTCCGGGAGCGGCCATCGCCGTCGAGCGGGAGCTGGACGCGCTGGCCTTGGCGGCCATCGAGGCCGGGGCGGACGCCGATCGGGTACTGACCCATGTGGCCAACAACCTGGCGGTCGACGGCGCAACCGAGCTGAACGCCGGCAACTTCGCCGACCTGGTGAAGATGGAGACCGGCGGCGATCTGACCGCCACCCAGGCCAAGCAGGTCCTGGCCGAGATGGTCGCCTCCGGCAAGACCCCATCGGCCATCGCCGAGGAGCTTGGTTTCGAGGCGATGGACACCGGTGAGCTCGAGTCCCTTCTGGACGGCATCATCGCCGACCACCCCGAGGAGTGGAGCAGGTTCGTCGACGGCGACGAGGGCGACCGGAAGAAGCTCCAGGGTGTGTTTGTCGGTCAGGTCATGAAGGCCACCCGAGGCCAGGCCGACGGCAAGGTCGTCAACCAGTTGCTGATGAAGAAGGCCTCGGAGTGACCGGTGGCCGTTGACGGAACCACCCCGTTGCGCGCCACCGCGATCGCGGCGCTGGACGGTCTGGATGACTGGACGTACGTGCTCGAGTCGTTGCAGGCCGGGTTCGCCGTTGCGGACTTCGGGTCGGCGGCGGCGTTGGCCGGCACAATCGTCGATGCCGCCGACGCGGCCGATCACCACCCGGACATCGATCTGCGGTATCCCGGGGTGCTGCGGATCAGCCTGAAGACCCACGCGGTCGGCATGGTGACGATGCGGGATGTCGAGTTGGCCAGGACCATCTCCGCCCTTGCCGCTGAAGCCGAGGCCACGCTGGTCGAGCGGCCGGTCCAGCAGCTGGAGATCGCCATCGATACGGTCGACATGGATCGCATCAGACCGTTCTGGCAGGCGGTCCTGGACTACGACTACATCGAGCGGGCCGAGGCGCTGGTCGACCCCCGCCGCCAGGGGCCCCTGATCTGGTTCCAGACGCTTGATCCGCCGCGGACCGACCGGAACCGAATCCATTTCGACATCACGGTTCCCCCGGCGGAGGCCGAGGGCCGGGTGGCCGCGGCAGTTGCCGCCGGCGGCACCCTGGTCTCCGATGCCCGGGCCAAGGCGTTCTGGGTGCTGGCGGACGCCGAGGGCAACGAGGTGTGCGTCTGCACCTGGCAGGACCGGGACTGACCGACACCCATCGGTGACCGGTGACCGGCGACGGACACCCATCGGCGATCGGCGGCCGGTGACCGGCGGGGCCCTTCCTCTCAGGTCCCCAGGATCACCCAGCGGCCGCTCCGCCAGCGCCACCACAGGGTGATGCCCCGGATCGCCATGAGCACGGTGATGGCGGCCCACAGCCAACCCAAACCGGCTTCGGCCCGAACGATCCACACTGCCATTCCGGCGAAGATCACCGCCCCGAGGGCAACCGCCCGGCCCAGGTAGGTCAGGTCTCCCGCCCCGATCAGGATCCCGTCGAGGGCAAAGACGTAGCCGTTCAACGGTTGGGAAACCGCCACCCAAACAAGAACGAACGACGTTGCGCTGACCACCGCCGGGTCCGTGCTGAACAGCCCGGCGAGCGGTTCCCGCACCACAAACACCACGATGCCGACCAGCGCGGCGATGCCGACGTCCAACTCGATCATGCGCCGCGCTGCCGCCCTGGCCCGGACGGCGTCGCCCGCGCCGAGCCATTTGCCGGTCAGGGCCTGTCCGGCGATGGCCAACGCATCAAGACCGAGTGTCAGAGTGCCCCAGATCTGTGTGGCCACCTGGTGAGCGGCCAGCTCGGCGACACCGATCCCGGCGGCAACGGCCGTTCCGATGGCAAAGGAGCTTCGCAGGGCGATCGATCGCAGGATCAGCGCCCGACCGCCGGCCATGAGCCGTCCGATCGCCGGGAGATCCGGTTTGAGGCTCACCCCGGTCTGTCGGGCCCACCGCAGCACCGCGACGGCGAACACCAGTCCGGTTCCGACCTGGGCGATCACCGTGGAGAGTGCGGACGCCCCGATGCCGTACCCCAGACCGAGGACCAGGATCAGCTCGATGATCAGGTTGGCGACGGCCCCGGCGACCGCGATCAGCAGCGGAGTCCTGGTGTCCTGACGGCCGGTGAACGCCCCGGCGCCGGCCAGACCGATGAGCAGGAACGGCAGGCCGGCCAGGCTGATGAAGAGGTAGGTCTTTGCCGCGTCGAGCGGTGCCCCCTCCCCGCCGAACAGTCGGAGGAACCACTCGCCGGTGAACAGGAGGAGTAGGGCCGTCGCCGAACCGAGCAGCACGGAGAGCCAGAGCCCCTGGCCGGACTGGTAGGCGGCGTCGGCCTCCCGCTCGCCGCCGATCAACCGGGCGACGGTGGCGGTCGTCCCATACGTCAGGAAGATGGCGATCGAGTGGACGCTGAGCAGCACGGCGGTCGCCAGGGCGAGACCCGCCAGCTCGTCGGTGCCGATCCGGCCGACGATGGCGGTGTCGGCCAGGACGTACAGCGGTTCCGCCACCAGCGTCCCGAGGGCCGGGACGGCCAACCGGGCGATATCCCGGTCGTAGGGGGAGCGAAGCACCACGCTGGAGTATGCCGTCCGGCTCACCGTTCCGCCGCGCCCTCAACCTTTATACGGTCGTTACTTCAACGCCCGTAGGCTGGATTTTGTGCTGACCGAAGACGCCACCTGCTATCGACATCCCGATATCCGGGCCGCGGTGGGCTGCCAGCGCTGCGGGCGACCGATCTGCCCCGCCTGCATGCGACAGGCCTCCATCGGCCACCACTGCGTCAGCTGCGCCAGCACCGGATCCCAGCAGGTCTACAACGCCCGCAACCTGCCGCGGGACCGGCCGCCGGTTGTTGTCGGTCTGATCGCGGTCAACGTCCTGGCGTTCCTGGTCAACCAGGGAACCCGGGGTGAACTGAACATCCGCGGCCTGCTGTTCGGCCCGCTTGTCCAGGATGGCGAGTGGTGGCGGATCATCACCGTCGGTTTCCTGCACAGCGGCCTGTTCCACCTGGCGATGAACATGTACGGCCTGTGGATTCTCGGTCAGGCGCTCGAGGAGGGCCTGGGCCGGCTCCGGTTCGGTCTGATGTACCTGGCCGGACTGCTCGGTGGATCGTTTGCGGTTTTGGCATTCGGGTTCAACCAGCCGACCGTCGGAGCGTCCGGAGCCGTCCTTGGGCTGGCCGGTGCGCTGGCGGCCGTGCTGTGGGCTCGAGGGGTGAGCCTGACCCAGTCATCGCTCGGCTTCATCCTGGCCCTCAACCTGGCCATCCCGATCATCATCCCCGGCATCTCGTTCTGGGGCCACCTCGGCGGCATCGTCGCCGGCTTCGGCGCCGGTTGGTTGATCAGCTGGCTGCCCATCCGGTACCGCCAGACCCAGCAGACCGCGTTGGCCGCAACCGGCGCACTCTGCGGGCTGCTTGCCGTCGGCACGGTGGTTGCCGCGCTGGCCGGCGGCTTTTTCTGACCGACGGTTCCGTGTCATCGCTCGGCGCGGGCCAACCGACGCCGTTTGACGCGTTCGGTCGATCGATCCCCGTTCCTATCGGGGCGTCTAGGAGGCAGCGCCGACGGTGCTGTTGAGAAATTCTTCCGTCCTGGTCCAGGCCAACTCGGCCGCCTCGTCGTCGAACGTGTCGCCGGCCTCGAAGAACCAGTGTCTGGTGCCGGGATACACATGGAAGTCGGTGTCCCGCCCACCGAGCCGGATGAACGACTCGGTCACCACCCGGTCCTCCTCGCTGACGATGTGATCATCCTCGGCGAAATGGCCCTGGTAGGTGGCGGTTGCATCGTCGAAGTCGATCGACTGAGCGCCGTAGAACGCAACCACCGCGCCGATTTCGGTGGTCAGCCGTGCGGAGACCCACATGGCCAGCGACGCTCCCATGGAAAACCCGATGACCGCAATCGGCTTCTCGGCGTCAGCCGAGGCGGCCCGCAACGTCTGGGCCGATGACATCACCAGACCGGACAGCTCGTCGGGGCTGAGGTCGGCCAGGACCGCCTCCCCCTCGGCCTCGGTCATCGGCTGGACACCGTCGAAGAGATCCGGCGCCAACGCGGTGTAGCCGATGGAGGCGATGCGGCGGCAGAACTCCTTGGTCCACGGTGTCAGCCCCCACCACGAATGGAGGACAAGAACGCCGGTGCCGGGGCCGCCTTCCGGGTCGATCAGGAACGCCTCTCCGGCCTTTCGATTGGTGAACGGCGAACCGGATTGCGAGCTCATTGCTGCACTGTACAACGAGTGATCCGATGCGGGCGCCTGCTGATCGCCCCCGGCCGGCATGGCCCGGTATCCCACTTGTTCAGCGGGTGCAGGGTGGTTCGAACGGCTCAGATGCCCATTCACCGGCCGAGTTACGTACCCTGGACGGGGTGAGAAAGGGTCCGGTCGGCTGGGTGGTCGCCGCATGGCGCTTCGTCGTCGACGTTGCGTTGCGCTGGTACCACGGTCGCGTCGGTGACCTCGCAGCCAGTGTCACGTTCTGGATCGTCATCTCGCTGCCCGCGCTGGTCCTGTCGCTTCTGGCCGTGCTCGGCCCGCTCGACGAACTGGTCAACCTCGGTTTTCAGGAGACGATTGAGGACCGACTGGTCGAGTTTGTCGACCGCGTCTTCACCGATGAGAACCTCACCGTCAGGGACACGATCAACGGCCTGTTCAACCAGACCAACAACAACCTCCTTATCGTTTCGGTCGGGTTGGCGGTGTGGTCCATCAGCCGGGGGTTCTCCGGACTGATCCGAGCCCTGGAGGACATCTACGACATCGAGGACCGCCGCCCCTGGTACTACACCAGGGTGGTAGCGGTCATCCTCGGCATCGGCAGCATCCTCATCTCCGTCCCCCTGGTCCTGATCGAGATCTACGTGTGGGCCGAGATCGATGACGGCCTGGTGGAGTCGACCCTTCGCGGCCTGGTGGCCATTCTGGTGCTGATCCTGTGGGCGTCCATCGTCTACCACTACGGACCGGCGGAGCGTCACCGTTGGCGGTTCGACCTGCCCGGTGCCGTCGTGGCCGCCGTCCTGTGGTGGGTGCTGAGCTGGGGCTTCGCCCGCTACGTCGAGTTCGCCGAGACCGCAAACGCGGTCCGGTCCGCGTTCGGTGCCGTGCTGCTGGCCCTGACCTGGATCTGGCTTGCGGCCCAGGTGCTGCTGATCGGCGGTGCGGTGAACCACATACTCGGCCAGCGCCTCGGCGTCGCCCGAGGTCGCAGAGCCTGGACCGTCACCGAAGTGGTGACAAAGAGCACCGGTGAGATCCGAAAGATCGTCGTTCCCGAGCGGGACGACCCCGGTGGCCGTATGGACGAGGAGCCCGAGCAGCCGCCGGTTCTGCCGGAACAGCAGCCGGCTCTGGCGGAGCGACAGCCCCCGGCACCCGAAGACGACCCCCGAGCAAAACCGGATCCGGTTCCGGACCCGTCCGCCGACCAACCGTCCGGACCGATCCGGATCGAGCTGGACGAGCCGCCGCGCAACGGCGCCCCTCAGCAACGCTCCCAGACCAGGCGCTGACGGCTCGTTCCGTCGG
This sequence comes from Actinomycetota bacterium, assembly GCA_039029335.1. Taxonomy (GTDB): domain Bacteria; phylum Actinomycetota; class Acidimicrobiia; order Acidimicrobiales; family SZUA-35; genus JAHELU01. Next base: position 15,960 of record JBCCGJ010000021.1, read on the forward strand.
GGAACGGATCGGGCGGAAGCCGTGGTGGTCTCCTAGGCTTTCGGTTATGGGACTGGTGGAAACGTTTCGTTCGGTTGTGCAGTTCAAACCCGTCGAGCTGAACGCCACGAAGCGACGGCTCGATGCCGCGGCCAACGTTGAGGACCTCAGACGGCTGGCAAAGCGGCGGCTTCCGGGTGGCGTGTTCGACTACATCGACGGCGGCGCCGAGGACGAACTCAGCCTCGACAGAAACTCCTCCGGTTATCACCGGCTGGAATACCGGCCGAGGATTCTGCGCGACGTCTCGAAGATCAACACCGAGACGACGTTGCTTGGACGGGCCATCCCGCTGCCGCTCATCTTCGCCCCGACCGGGTTCACCCGCATCGCCGATCCCCAGGGGGAGCTGGCGGTTGCCCGGGCGGCGGCGCGGGCCGGCATTCCATACGGCCTGTCGACCATGGGGACCAGGAGCATCGAGGAGGTTGCGGCGGTCAGCGAAGGCCCGAAGTGGTTTCAGGTGTACACCTGGCGTGACCGGGGGATGGTGAAGGACCTCCTCGATCGGGCTGCGGCCGCCAACTACGAGGCCATCCAACTGACGGTCGACACCGCGGTACTCGGCCGGCGGGAGCGAGACGTTCGCCGGGGGTACACGCTGCCGCCGAAGATCGGGCTTGGGACGATCGTGGACGGCCTGCTCCATCCGGCGTGGACCCTCGACTTCCTCCGCAATGACCCCATCACGTTCGCCAGCGTGGCGAGCAACAACGCCGCGGGGGACGGTAGCGGTTCGGCCATCAACCTCAGCCAGTACATCAACTCCCAGTTCGACCCGGCACTGTCCTGGAATGAGATCGAGTGGCTGCGGTCGGTGTGGGACGGCCCGATTGTGCTGAAGGGTATCCAGACCGTCGCCGATGCCGAGCTTGCGGCGTCAAACGGAGTTGACGGCATTGCGCTGTCCAACCACGGCGGGCGTCAGCTGGACGGCGCACCGTCGATCATCGAGTTGGTCGAGCCGGTTGCCCAGGCGGTCGGCGGGCGGCTGGACATCATCGCCGACGGTGGCGTTCGGCGGGGGAGTGACATCTTCAAGGCGGTCGCCCTCGGTGCAACGGCCGTCATGGCCGGCCGGGCCTACCTCTACGCACTCGGTGCAGCCGGTGAGGCCGGCGTTGACCACGTTATCGGTCTGCTCGTCGAGGGGTTGGAGCGGACCATGGCCCTCAACGGCTGCCAGGAGATCGCCGACATCACCCGGGAGAACGTCCGCTGGCGGGACTCCGACGAACCCCGCTGATGAACGTCGGGGTGTTCATTGACGGCGGCCCGTCTTCTGTGCCGGGTGATGGCCCTCGGTGTGGTGTGGTCCGATGAACGTCGGGGTGTTCATTGACGGGCAGAACGTCACCATCGGTGCCCGGTATGCGTTCGGCGGGACGGGCAACATGCATCCGCTGCTGCTCGGCCGAGCGCTGGCCGGCGACAACCGCCTGGTGGAGATCCGCTACGCCACCGGCATTCCCGATGCCGACGTCAACCCGGACCGGGCCGCGGGGGAACGGCGTCGCCACGAGCTGATGCGGCGGACGGACGTTGTCGTCCTGGAACGGAAGCTCCGATACCGGTGGGAATGGGAGATCAGGGATCGGGACCTCCCCAACCCTCGTAAGCATCAGGACGAGGTCCGCCAGGCCAGGGTCGAATCCCGCAACCGGGGTCAGGAGAAAGGCATCGACGTGTGGCTCGCCCTCGATGCGCTGGTGATGTGCACCCGAGCGGAGATCGACCGGGTCATCATCGCGTCCGCCGACACCGATCTGGATATGGTTCCTCACCACATGAAGATGATCCCCGGTCAGGAGAACACCCAGGTTGTGGCCGCCAAGGTTGTCCCGGACGATCGAACGCTCAGAATGAACGATGCCTACGACGACACGCTGGCCATCGACCGAGCGGTCTACGAGGCGGCCAGGGATACGTTCGACTACGACCACCCCCTGGACGACGGTGCGGTCGGTGAGTTCCTGGATCTGATCGGTTCCGACCGGGACGGAATTCGGGACTGACCATGGCCGGCCCGATCCAGCTGCAGTTCGTCCTGTCCGGCGACCACGTCGACCGGTTGCCACCGACACACGGGGAGGTGGCCATCGTCGGCCGGTCGAACGTCGGCAAGTCGTCGTTGGTCAACGCGATCAGCAATCGGAAGAAACTGGCGCACGTCAGCAACACGCCGGGGCGCACCAGGCTGCTGAACCTGTTCGCCGTCGTCGACGGCAAGACCGCAAACCAGGCCGCGCAACGGGACGGCGGCCTTCCGGGCGCCGCAAGCGACGGTGCACTTGCGGCGTCGATCATGGATCTTCCCGGCTACGGATACGCCGCCGCATCGAAGCAGCTTCGAGCGGGATGGCAGACGATGATCGAGGGGTACCTCCTGGAGCGTGATGCGCTGAACATGGTGGTTGTCCTGGTCGACGGGGCGATCGGACCGACAACGCTGGATACCCAGATGCTGGCGTGGCTGCGGGACAACGACCTCCCGCACACCGTCGTCGCCACAAAACACGACAAGGTGAAGTCGTCGAAACGGGATCGGCGAAAGCGGGACCTCGCGCACGGCTGTGACCTGGAGCCGGGTGACGTCGTCTGGGTCTCCTCCGCAAAGGGCACCGGGATAGACCGGCTCCGGGGTCTGATTCGTTCCTGGCTGGACTGACCGGCGCACCGTTCGCCGTGGCCGCCCGGCCGAGGCACTAAGCTCGCCGGGCACCACTGGTCATCCGGGGAACCATCATGAGCTACAACCTTTTGGTGTGGGAGGGGCCGGACCCACTGTCGAACGCCCACGGCTTCTCGGACTACGAGCGGCTCCGGGCGGCACCGCCGGTCGGCGTACCGACACCGACGATCTCCACCCTGATCGACAAACTGAACTCGGCGACGGAGACGGCAGCGACCGCCGCCGCATCGTCGGACGACGGCGGCCCAGCAACCGACCCCGGCATCTGGGCGGCACCGCCGGCCGATCGGGCGGCAGGGCCGTTGCTCGAAGCCGCGGTATCGCGTGGTCGGGAAGCCGAGGCGATCCGACTGGTCGAACGCCTTGCGGCCGAACTGGGGTTGGTGGCCTTCGACCCGCAGGCCGGGACGCTCATCCCATCCGCGACCACCACGGCCAGAACCACCCGGTTTCAGCTCCCGCCGCCGGTCCAGTTCCCGGTGCACCTCGAGGCGATCATCGAGGAGGCGATCAACGCCGAGACCGCCCTGGCCGGAGTTGTTGAACACGTGGCGTCCACCTACTACGTGCAGTGGATCGCCCGGGACGGGACGCTGCTGGTTGAGGCCCAGGGGGACGTGGGTCTGCCCGAGCCGCTCCGACTCGACGCGGATCAGCGGGTCGCGCTTACGGGGCTCGGCCTGGTTGAAGCCACGCCGAACTGGACGGTCGGCTGGGCGGACGGACGCACCAACATCGGCCGGGCCGCCCAACTGTTGGCCCGGGTCATGGGAGAGGTGCGGGCGGTGCCGGACGGCGACCTGATGGAACTGCAGACGTTCCCGACCTGACGGACGAGTCCCGGCCCGTCCGCGGCCACCGGGCGGTCGGCGGAATCAGACGATTCGGCGGTTCGCAGCCCACATCGCCAACTCGTTCCGGCTGGACAACTGCAGCTTGCGGAGGACCGACGATGCGTGGGTCTCGACGGTCTTGATGGAGATCGACAGGCGGCGGGCGATCTCCTTGTAGGCATACCCCCTGGCCAGCAGTCGCATGACCTCCTGCTCCCGTGCGGTCAACTGGTCCAGTTCGGGGTCCGCTGCGGAGGTCAGGTCGGCGGAGAACGCATCCAGCACAAATCCGGCCAGGCGGGGGGAGAAGACCGCATCTCCGTCGTTGACCCGCTTCACGGCATCGATCAACTCATCGCCCTCGATGGCCTTGGTGACGTACCCGCGGGCGCCGCTGCGGATGACCTGAATGACGTCCTCCGCCGCATCGGAGACCGACAGGGCGAGAAATCGGGAGGTGACCCCGCGTTCGGCGGTCCCGGCAATGACATCCGCCGCCGTGCCGTCCGGCAGGTGGACGTCGCAGACGACAACATCCGGCTTCGTCCGAACGATCTGCTCGATTGCGTCACCGACGTCGCCGGCCTCGGCGACCACCTCGACGGCCCGCTCCAGTTCCGCCTTCACCCCGGACCGGACAAGGGCGTGGTCATCGACCAGGACAACCCGGATCATGACCGGCTCCCCCGGCGGGATCGTTGGTCTTGTGCACTGGTCATGTTGGTTCTCCAGGGTTCTTGTTCTGTTCGACCGAGGCCGGTTCACCCGCAAGGGGCTGGGTCAGCTCAACCTCGGTGCCGACACCCGGCTCGGAGTGTATGTAGGCGCTGCCGCCGTGGCGTTCCATACGGTCGATGATCGATTTCCGGATGCCCTGTCGATCGTCGTCGATCGCCTCGATGTCGAAGCCCGTTCCGGCGTCCCGGATGAAAACCTCGATTTCGTCCGACCGGTGCTCGGCGAACACGTCGATCTTGGCCACCCCGGCGTGTTTTGCCGCATTGGTGACCGCTTCCTGGGTTGCGGCGATCAGTCCGTGGATGGCCATCGGATCCAGGTCGTTCGTATCGCCGACGGTTACCACCTCGACCTTGACGCCGTGGTTGGCCTCCACCCGGTTCGCCACCTCTTGCAGCGCCGGCTCCAACCGGGTGGTCCCCGGTGTACTCGGCTCGTTGCCGTACAGCCAGGCTCGGAGCTCCCGCTCCTGCTGCCGGGCGATCTGGGCCGTCCTGGCCGGATCGGCTGCGTTTCGCTGGATCAGGGTGAGGGTCTGCAGGACCGAGTCGTGGAGGTGGGCGGCGACTCTGGCCCGCTCGTCCGCCCGAACCCGCTCCTGGCGTTCGATGTCGAAGTCCTGTCCGATGCGAAGGACCGATGGCGCAACGACCAGCGCTGTGCCGCCGACGATGGCAACGCCGAGCACCAGCAGCTGGAGTGCGTCGGTGAATCGAAGCGATGTGGCAACGAGGGCGATCAACCCGCCACCAGCGACGACCACCCCGGCGAGAATACGGATCACCGCGGAGACGCCGCCCTCCTCGTTCTGATTGGCCCAGGCGATCAGGAATCCGGTCAGGACAAAACCGACCGGAAAGACGATCTGGTCGAAGAACTGGATGCCGAAGCCGAACCCCAGTGACCGGAGCGCCAGGACCAGCCCCAGCACCACCATCGCCACCCCGATGTGTCGGTGGAGCGACGATGCAGCCTTCGGCACCGGCACATACGGCGCAAGCCGGGGCGGGCTGATGAATCCCAGGGCGGCCCACGTCACGGCGTACAGCACCAGGCCCCAGCCGCCGGCCAAGGCCAGAATGGCGAAGGAGATCCTGATGATCAGCGGTTGTACCCCGACCTCGCCTGCGATGGCCGCCGCAACGCCGCCGACCCACCGGTCGTCGCTGCTGAGCGGCGGCAGCTGCCACCGCCGCTGCTCGGTCGACAGGCTGACGTTCATGCCACCATGATCGCAGGCCGACGGCCGATCTGCATCAGGGGATACCCCTGAACCGACCCTGACGGTCGAGGGCCGGGGTAGGGTCGTCTCCGGGGAAGACCCGATGGTTCGCCACCGAACCACGGTGGATCATGATCGTATGAGCAGCCAAGACGCCGAGCGGCCGGAAGGCCAGTCCGACCTCCCGCCCGCCGGCGCGCCCCCGTCGAGCGAGGCGGCCGCTGCCGCCGATCCCGCCCCCGGCACCGAGCCCGCCCAATCCGCAACCGGCACCGAATCCGCCACGGCCGGATTCGACACGCCACCCCCGCCTCCGCCGCCGAATTCACCTCCTCCTCCACCACCGAATCCGTCGCCCCGCCCCGCCTCCTGGTCGGTTCCGCCGCCACCGGTTCGTCGCCTTGTTCGCGATCCCGACGGGACCGTCGGCGGTGTCGCGTCCGGTCTGGCCCAGCACTACGGCATCGACGTGTCCGTCGTCCGGCTGGCTTTTGTCCTGTTCACCCTGATCTCCGGCGTTGGTCTGCTCCTGTACATCGTGGCGTGGGTCATCATTCCGAGAGGTGACGTGTGGCCGCCGGTCGGCGCCAGACAGGCGAACAGCCAACTGTCCAGCAGGGAGCTGGCCATCGGCGCCGTCCTGGTCGGGCTGGCCATGATCGTCTTTGTCAGCGGCGGCTCGGTCGGTGAGGTGCTTGTTCCGCTCCTGCTGGTCGGCGGCGGGATCTGGCTCCTCAACCAGAGCCAGTCGGAGACCACGGTCGCCGCGCCGGTGGCTCCCGCAGGCCTGTGGAACCCGCCGGGCGGCCCACAACCGCAGGACACCGTCGTCGGCGGTCCATCGGCGGCCGCCCGGACGGTTCCGGACCCGGTCGGACAGGTGTGGGCCCCGCCGACGGTATCGCCCGGGTCCGCTCAGGAATCCGGCCCGGGCGTCGGCGGAACCACATCACCACTCAGCGGGTCACAACCGGCGCCACGGAAGCGGCGACGACGTCCGCTGCGAGCGTTCTTCATCGGACTGCTGCTGTTGATCGGAGGCTTCTTCGCCGTCCTCATCATCGCCCTGTCCGCTCTGCTGATCTTCGGTGACATAGACATCGACACCGACGCCAGCGAGATCTACACCCCGTCGACGGTGGCCGAGATCCCCACCGCGGTTCAGCTGAACGCCGGGGAGGTTGAGCTCGACTTCTCGAACCTGGAACCCGCCGACTTCGAGGATCTCGACGGGCCGGTCAACCTGGACGTCGAACTCGACGCCGGTGAGGTTCGAATCGTGATCCCCGAGGGGCTCGACATCGAACTCGACGCCGCGGCCAACCTCGGCGATGTCGAGGTGTTCGGCGAGAACGAGGACGGGTTCGGCCCCAGAATCAGTGTGGTCGACGCCGATCCGGACCTCCGCCTCGACGTCAACGTCGGTTTCGGGGCGGTTGTTGTCGAACGGCCCTAGTCAGCAGGCCGAGGGCAGCCGATACCAGGCCGGTCTTGGCAATCGAGGCTCATAGTTGTCGGTCGACCGGTCGCAGAGCGCCGACCATGCTCTACAGTCACTTTTGTGATCCACGACAAAATTGACGAAGCCGAAGTCATTGACGCCCTCAACCGCATCCTGGAGGCCGAGCTGTCCGGTGTGGTCCGCTACACCCACTACTCGTTGATGATCGCCGGTCCTCACCGAATCCCCCTCGTCGAATTCATGAAGCTGCAGGCGACGGAGTCGCTCGACCACGCCCAGATGGTCGGTGAGATCCTGACCGGCCTCGGTGGTCACCCGTCCACCTCGATCGCGACGATCAAGGAGACGAACGAGCACGGGATCGAGCAGATTCTGAAGGAGAGCCTGGAGCACGAGTTGCAGGCCGTCAGCCTGTATCGCGATCTGCTGAGCTGTGTGGTGGACCGTTCGGTGTTCCTCGAAGAGTTCGCCCGGGGCCTGATCGCCACCGAGGAGGAGCATCAGCTGGAGCTCCGCAAGATGCTCCGCGACTACGCCGCCTGATCGGCGCCGCTCGCTCCCGGTTCGCAGTGCGCCGCCGTCGGCCGACGCCAACGATCGCGGCGGCACCGATCCGCGCCCGATGGTCCACCCTTGTCCCGCTTGTTGCGCTGATCGCGATCCTCAGTGCCTGCGGCGACGATGCGGAGTCCGACGCCGAACCGGACGGCACCCGGTCACCCGGTACGGCGGCGGGTGCCGAGGTTGTTGTTGACGAGCTGGACGGACCAACTCAGTTTGTTTTCGACGGCGACGAGCTGATCGTCGCCCAGCTCAACGGTGGCGAGAATGACGGGACGGGTCAGGTGGTGGAGATCGCCGAGGACGGCTCCCGGCGGATTCTGTACGACAACCTTGACAAGCCGACCGGGGTGCTGGTCAACGGCACCGAGCTCTGGGTCATGGAGCGGACCAGGCTTTCCCGGGGACCGCGCGATGGTGGGACGCTGACCGTCGTGGTGGACGGCCTGCCGAACAACGGCCGCTCCCAGGGGACCCTCACGCTGACCCCAGACGGTCTGGTGCTGTTCAACACCTCCGGTGCCCACCGCAGTGGTGTTGTGGTCGAGCGGTCCGGTCGGCTGTGGACCGCGGACGAGGAGGGCGACGTCATCGAGTACGCATCGGGCTTCAAGCACGCCTACGCCCACGTCTTCGACGGGTCCGGCGCACTGTGGACCACCGAGGTCTCCGACGGCCGGTTCGACGGGCAACCACCGGCTGACGAGGTGGTCGAGGTCCAGCAGGACGTGGATCACGGCTGGCCCGGTTGTGTCGGCGACAACCGCCCGGTGGCCGAGTTCGGTGTCACCGATTGCCAGGACGTGCCGGGTTCCCGGGCGGTCTTCGATCCGGGGGCGACACCAACCGGTATCGTCGTCTCCCCGTTCGATGAGGAGGAGCTGCTTGTGGCGCTGTGGGTGACCGGCCAGGTGGTCTCGGTGCCGTTTGATCAGGCGGTGTCGTCGCGGGTGGTCTACGAGGACCTCTCCTCTCCCCAGCATCTTGTGGCCCGCGACGGTCGGCTGTACGTCAGCGAGTTCGGCAGGAACCGCATCATCGTGTTCGACTGAGCGGCCGGGCGATGCGTCCCCGGCCGATCCGGCCCGGAGTTCGATCGGCCAGGGCGACGACGCCCTGCTGGCAGGTCAGGCGGACGCCGTCTCCACGTCCCGGACGATGATCCGAGCAGCGGCGAACCCGCTGATCCCGACCGGCGAATCGTCGACCATGACCGTGGCGGTTCCGTCAGGACCGATCGTCAGCAGCGTCCCCGCCTTCCCGGGAACCAGGCCGGCACCCTCCAGGTAGGCCAGCTGACCCTCCTGGAACTCCAGCTCCTCCGGGATCCGCTCGACCACAAACCGGTCGTTGGCGGCCAGCTCACCGAGCGGCTGCGCTGACGGCGGCATGGCGTAATCCGTTCCGGGAATCGGGTTGCCGTGGGGGCAGGTGGTGGGGTCATCGAGGATGTCCATCATCGCCGCCTCAACCTTGGGCGAGATCACGTGCTCCCACCGTCCAGCCTCGTGGTGAGCCTCCGCCCAACCGAGGTTGAGCACGTCGGTCAGGAACCGTTCCGCGATGCGATGGCGGCGGACGATGGTTCTGGCCAGTGACCGGCCGGACTTGGTCAGGGTGATGGTCGACCGATCGTCAACCTCGACAAGGCCCTCGGCGGTCATCCGTTTGATCATTTCTGAGACCGCGGGACGGGAGACCTCGAGCCGCTCGGCGATACGGGCCTGAATAACGTCAATCCCGTCCTCTTCGAGCTCAAAAATCGTCTCGCTGTACTCCTCGAAAGCCGGATGGTGTTCGGTCGATTCGTACGGCATGGTCATTCACTCCTCTGTCATCACACGTAAGGCTGACCTATCACCGACTATTCTAGCATGAGCAGCCCCGGGCGGTGTCACCGGAACCGTCGGGACGCAGCTGGTTTGTCACCGGTCCGACCCGGACGTCACCCACCCTCGGCGACCGTGATCTCCGGGTAGGGCACGTCAGGCGGGGAGCGGAGCAGCCGACCGGCGCCTTCGAGTAGCCGCAGGATCGAATCGTCGACGACCGCCAGGTCCTGGTGGGTCATCCGGTCGGTGGCGGTGAGGATGGAGCGTATCCGATGGTGGTTCATCGGGTTCAACCCCATGGACCGGGTGACCCTGTTGTCAGGCTCGAACACCAGCGTCTTTGTCCCGACGGCCTCGATCTTGAGGATCTCCTCCTGAAGCTGACGGCGGGGAACGGCACGAATGGCGGAGGCCATCGGGACCCGTCCGCTGAGCTCGTCGATGGACAGAGGAGCCGAGACGATGACCAGGTCGAGCGGTTCGCCGGCCGTTCTTCCGGTTCCGGCCGTCCGGTGGTCGGCCAGGAGATCGGCGTTGTGCTGCGAGCCGAGTCCACCGTCTATGTACGTTCGATCCTCGATCTCGGCCGGGGCGAAAAAACCGGGGAGGGCGGCGCTGGCCCGCACCGCCTCCGCCACCCGGGGGAACCGGTCCCGGCCGAAGACCACCCGCCGTCCGGTTGTTCGATCGGTGGCCGGAATCCACAGCGCTTGCTCCGGCCAGGCGGCGCCGTGCAGCCCGTCGAGCGGTCGGATGATCGGATCGAGCGTCAGCCGTCCGTCCGGCAGCAGCCCACCGGCCAGCCTGGCCAACTTCATCCGTCGACCTCGACGGAGCTCCCGGATGGTCATCGGGGTGGAGCCGATCCCCGTCCAGAACCGGGGGACCACCCGGGATGATCGGCCGGCCAGCAGGCGAAGGTTGGCAAGCTCCTGAGGGTCGTCCTCGGCGGCCCACAGCCGGTCGGCGATCGCCGAGGCCGGGACCGCACCCCGGAGGAGCGCTCCGGCAATGGACCCGGCCGACGTGCCGACGATCACCTCGGCAGTACGTGGATCGAAGCCCGTGTGGCCGGTCACCGCCCGCAACACGGCGGCGTGAAAGGCATACCCGGCAATTCCTCCACCACCAAGAACAAGTCCGATGGTCGGCGGCCGTTTTTTCGACGGCATCCCGAGCCAGCCCACAGTCGGGTCATCGTAGTTGGTGACACCGCCCGGTCCCCCTCGGGCGAACGCTCATACTCCCGATGTTGGTGCCGACAGGCCACCGGTGAAGGCCATCCAAAAATCGCGTTTCCGCAAAGTTCTGGTACTTGCCGTGACCTTTGCGTTCCTTGTCGCCGCGTGCGGCGCCGAGGAGAGCGCCGCACCGTCGGACACGACGGCCCAGGACAGCAGTGCCGAGGACACCAGCGAGATCGGCGGTCAGGAACTGGCGGCCACGGCTCCGGAGCCGACCTTCTTCTTCGACACCCTGCCACCCGGCAGCGTGCTCCCGGACGGTGAGACCTGCGCCGAGCGGGTCAGGGCGGACACGTCCATCGAGGTCAGACCGGAGAACGAGGGACCGAACCGGACGACGGTCGACGTGACCGTCGAACGGATCGACGGGGCGGACGATGTTTGGAATGAGGCGTTCGCCCCTCGGATCAGCGGCGATTTCACCGGTACGACGGAGGAACTGCTGCGGTGGGCCTCCTGCAAGTGGGGCTTCAACGAGGACACGACCAGGGCGCGGGCGGTCACCGAGAGCACCTGGTTCGCCGCAACAGAGGGGGACGGGACCGAGGATGCCGAGGCCTGCGCGATCCTGGACCTGGAGGCGCCCTGTTTCCAGAGCTACGGCCTGCTTCAGGTGAAAGGCACCATCCATCTCGGTACCTACCCGTACGCCGGCGAGTCCTCTGCGTTTGGAATCGATTACGCGATGGCGTGGCTCCGGGCCTGCTACGAGGGGTCGTTCACCTGGTTGAACGACTATGCACCGGGCATCCCCTACGAGGCCGGGAACGAGTTCGGCTGTGTCGGCGCCTGGTTCTCCGGCGAATGGTGGGACCAGCCCGCCAACGACTACGTCGGCACGGTTCGGTACCACATCAACAATCGGACCTGGGAGCAGTACTGATCCGATCCGACCGGTCGGGCGGAGCCCCCGGTCAGCCCGAGTCTTCGATAAGCCGAGTCCCGGTCAACCGAGTCCCAGTCAACCGGTTCCAGTCAACCGAGTCCTCGCTCAGCCGAAGTACCGGTAGAGCAGATCCCCTCCGGCCGCGGTCACCTGGTTCGGAACGGAGGCGTCGGTCAGCAGCGTCGTGACCTCACCGAGGGTCTTGCCGGCCTCGGCCCCAACCTCGTCGGTGTAGTTCTCCGGCTTCCAGTGCAGCGTCGTCAGGAGGCGCTCGTGGGTGGCGAAGTCCCGCTTGAAGTCGATCAGGCCCGGCTGGTCAAGGTCGCTCCGGCCCATGTCCAACATCGTCAGACCACGATCGGCTCCCTCCCGGCACGCCTCGATGATCATCGCGGCGTTCGGCCGATACGTCCGGGGATACGAGGCCCCGAACTTGTAGTACCAGACCCCGTTCCAGGCGAAGTAGATCATCGCGGCCACGGGATCGCCGTCACCGTCCTCGGCCATGATCACCGCCATGTCGTCACCGAAGCGATCGTGGAGCGCCTCGAAGAATCCCAGTGGCTGGGCCAACATCCGGTACTTCGACTTTCGGAGGTCGACGTGCATCGCATGGAAGGTGCGAATGTCGTCGATCGAGGATGAGAACCGGAACGTGATTCCCTGCTTCGGGGCCCGCCGGATCGCAGTCCGCAGTTTGCTTCGCAGCGAGTCCCATACGTGATCCGCGCCCTTGCTCAGGTCCACCCCCTGCCAGAGCAACTCACGGCGATGCTCGAACGAGTGGTCATCGATCGCATGCGGGTTCAGGAACGGCCGAATCGTGATCGGTCGTCCGTAACCGCGCAGGTGATCGGCAAACTCGTCCCAGCCGGCCTTCGTGCGCAGCAGCGGATCGCAGAAGTCGCTGAACGGGGTGCAGACCACCCGCTCCCCCCGCACGTCGGACAGCACCGAATAGTGGGCGATACCGTCCGGCTCCGATCGGGGCACGTACTCCTGGATCTTCAGCTGAAAGCTCTGCTCGACGGCCTGCCGCCACGGTTCGCTGTGGAACAGCGTTTCGGGCCAGCTGCCGAACGACAGCTCGCCGGTCTCCTCCAGCCCGTCGGCAAATCCTGCCACCTCGGTGTCCGCAACACCGGTGTCCAAATCGGTCATCGTCCCTCCGCTCCTGTCAGTACCAGCTCGTCCACCGGTCTTGTTGAAACACGCCTGCCGGCCGCGTGCAGCAGGTCGTGGTAGGTCAGTTCGTCCGCCTCAGCGGTCACGGCCAGCCCCTGCCGGCCCGCCCAGTCCGCCAGCTCCACCTGGTGATCGTCGATCTGCTCGCCGTGCACCGCCCGCCGGGGTACAAAGACCGGCACCCGACCCAGTCGCAGCGCCATCGCCAACGAACCCGCTCCGGCGTGGCTGACCACAACGTCCGCCCGGGAGATTTCGTTGAGCAGCTCCGCTTCTGGCACGATTCGCCTGGCGTCGATGTCCAGCCCCGATACGTCCGAGTGGCCCGTCTGCCACAGCACCTCGGTCTCCGGGGGCAGGATCTCGGTCAGCCGGACGATCAGCCGTCGGAAATCTCGATCGGTCGTCCCGACCGTCACGACCACCCGATCGATTCGCCCGGTGGTCGGTGCGTCGGTGGCCACGAACCCGTCGTACACCCCACCGATCGCCCGGAACCGCGGCGGGGGGTCGCTGAACTGCCACCAGCACTGCACGCCGGGTGTCCTGGCCAGGAGTCTGCCGGTCATCGAGCAGGATGTCACCCGGGTGGAGCTTTCGATGTAGTGGGTCTCGATGCCGTTCGCGGCGGCCAGCGGCAGGTACCCCAGCGCAATCGCCGATCCGGTGCTGACCACCCGCCGGACATCGAATTCCCGGTAGATCCGTCTGGCGTGGGGGACGGCCCTGGCGACACCCAGGAGGTCCCGTTCGCCGATGAACGGCACGATCTCCACGTGATGGCCCATGCGCCGCTTGGCGGCCATCAGGTCCTCGGTCTGTTTGCTCGGGCTGGTGATCCACACCTCGTCGCCGGCGCCGGGAATCCGGTCCGCCAACTCGATCAGCTCCGAGATGTGACCGCCGATCGTGGCGATGTAGGCCGTTGTCATCGTTGTTCGTTCCTCTCCTCGGTCGTCGGGCGCTCGGGTCTCCGTGTGGTGCTCATCTGGCCCCCCGGCCTGCGACGACCGACGTCGCCGTCCTGGCCAGACAGGTGACGTCCAGCCGGGGGCTCATCCGGTCGACGTAGTCCAGATCGAGGGCCAACATCTCCGACATCGAAAGATCGGCTCGGCCGCTTACCTGCCACAGTCCGGTGATCCCGGGCCGCGACCGCAGCCGCCGCCGGCTCGCCGGTTGGAACAGCTCGGTCTCCCACAGCAGCGACGGTCGTGGTCCGACAAGGGACATCTCCGCCCGCAGCACGTTGAGGAGCTGGGGAAGTTCGTCGAGCGAGGTCCGCCGGAGGAACCGTCCGACCGGAGTTATCCGGGGGTCCGCATCATCCTTCACCGCTTCGACGTTCTCCAGGATCTCCCGGCGGTTCTGGGCCCGCTGGGCCGAATCGTCGTTGTCGACGTACATCGTCCGAAACTTGAGGATCTGGAACGGAAAACCGCCCGTGCCGATGCGAAGCTGGCGGTAGAGGATCGGTCCGGTGCTCGATCGTCGGACGGCAAACGCGGTCAGCAGCCAGAGCGGTCCGGTCGCCACGATGGCCACCGAACCGATCAACAGGTCGGCGGCCCGCTTCCACGCCGGGAGGCGGTGACCGGGGTCGAGTCGAAGGCCGGGCAGCGTGTCGACAGGGAGCGGGTCACCCGGCCGGCCGGTCGCGGTGCGGTCACGTCGGACATCGCTTCCGGTACCGGGCTCGATGCCGGACGCTGTCTTGCGGCGTTCGGCTTCCAGCCGCTCGGCCAGTCGGACCGCGGTCCGGAGTCGGTTCCGGTCGAGGACGATGTCCGACCCGTCAGACGTCGATCGGGCAACGGTGTCTCCGTCAGGCGACTGCGAAAGGCCCGGCCCGCGGAGTGGCGGGTTCGACGGCTCTGACCCGTCGATCTGCAGTTCCTCGAGGCGGAGCGACCTGGCGACCAGGAACACGTGACGCCAGACGATTGCCGCTGTCAACTCACCGCCAGTGTCCGAGGCACCCGCCGGGTTCGACGTGTCTGCAGGGTTCGACGTGCGTCCAGGGTTCGAGGTGTTTGCCGGGTTCGACGTGCCTGCGGTGGCCCGTAGCCGCGCCCCCGATGCGGCGATCACCAGATCGACGGCGCCCGCGTCACGTCCGGCGTTTCTGGCCGTCAGCCGCAGCCGGGTCCGCCCCGGAACCGGGTTGTCGTCGGCCACCTCGGACAGGACCACCCGAACGTCGTGGTCGATTTCTGCGTCTCGGGCGGTCCCCGGGTCACCGCCGCCCGGCCGACCAGCGTGGCGGTCTGCGGCCATCAGGGCTCTGACCCGGCTCGGCACCGGCGGGCCGGCCACCAGAACCGGGGTGGCGGCCAGGCTCAGGGCCAACAGTATGAAGAACAGATCTGCACCGCCCCGGAGGGAGAGGTGCGGATCGATCAGGCTCAGCAACACCATCATCGCCACCGCACCACGGGCGGCTGCCGCCACAGCGATGACCCCGGGGTCCGTCTGGGTCTGTCTGATCGCCGCGCCGAGCCCACGCCAGGCGGTGACCAGCAGACCGACCGCAGCCACGAACAGCGGGACTCCGCCGACCCACAGCAGCCACAGGTAACCGCTCTCCAGATAGATCGAGTCCCGCCAGACATCCGGCGGGGCGAGGATGGCGTTCGGGGACACGCCGAGGACCCACCCGCCGTCGACCAGTGACGGCAGGTACAGATCGGAGATGTTGCTCCAGCGGATCAGCCAGCTGGACGGCAGGCCGGTGCCCTGGTCCAGATCGCCGAGGCGGGCCGCCACCACCGGCCACAAGCCGAGAACGGCAAGCGCCGAGGCCGGCAGACCCCACCGAACCAGCTGGGCGGTCCGACCGTGAAGATGGGCGACGGTGAGCACAACAACACCGAGGGCGATGACCGATCCGGCCTGGCCGCTGGCCAGCGTGCCGACGGTCAGGGCTGCGGCGACGGCGAACCACCCTCGGCGTCCGATGACCAGGCCCCACGACAGGGCCAAGCCGGTGCTGAACGCCAGGAGCGCGCCGGTGGCGATGGATGAGCCGAGCGTTGTGGTGCCGCGGCCGTCGTCGACAAGGTCCTCGACCCCGCTGACGTAGAACCGGCCCAGTACATCGACCACCGGCCCGACCCGCAGTGCCTGGGTCACCGCGATCGCGGCCAGGACAAGCGCAGCGGCCGCGATGCCCCGTGACAGCGTCTCAAGATGGTCGGTGGTGGATACACACCCCCGTACCAGTGCGTAGAGCAGCAGGTACTTCACGAACGGAAACGCGCCGAGCAGTTCGGCCTGGCCGACCGGAAGCCCTCGGGCCACCAACCACAGAACCGGAAGAACGGACGCGGTCGCGGCCACCGCAAGCAGCCACCATTCGACCGGCTGGATTCGAAGCCGCCATCGCCGACCGGTGGCCAACGCAAGCGCGGCGAGGGCCATCGCAGCGCCGGTCACCGAGAGCTGTAACACCTCGCTCATACGGAGAAGTGGAATGCCGGTACCGCGGGGCAACCCGGCCAGGAACGGCATGGCCAGCACGTAGACCAGTACGAGCAGGACCGGCGTCGGAAGCGGCATCGGCGGCGCGTCGATCGCGGCGGCTGCCGGGCGGTCCGGTGTCGGCACGGGCCTGCGTTTTATCGCCCGATCGGGGACTCGCGTCGCCAACGTCATGCCGGTACCTCCGTCCGCCGACCGTCGCCACCCTGGACCCGGCCGAGCAGGTTCCGAAGCGCAGTGCCGCGTCCGGTCGTCGCCACGGCCGCCGCGCTGTAGGCGATCGCCACGGCCATGACCAACCCGATGACGGTGAGCGGTGTCCAGTCGACACCGATCGCCGTCGCCGCGCCGACCGGGAGCCCGAGGCCGACGGTGGTCGCGATGAGTATTCGTGGCCAGTGGGAGGTACCGGTGTCGGTCGGCCACTCGGCCATCGACCGGAGGGCCCGGTGAACGATCGCCAGGGCCAGGAGGTCCCCGACGGACACCACCAGGCCGAGCGCCAGCAGCACAACCGGTCCATCGAGCAGCAGGACAACCGCCGGTATGCCAACGGCGGCCACCGCTGCCCGCAGCCAGTTCGACCGCCCGATACCGGTGCTTGTCGTTGCGCCGTCGCCCACCGGCGTCTCAGAGGTCCGATTCCGCTCCAGGGCCATCGTCGCCTGGCGGGCAACCTCGAAGAGGGCGTCCGCCGCGGCGCCGACGCCCAGCCCGGCGAGGCCGTAGGTCAGGAGGGTCACGGACTCGGGACGATCGAACTCGCCCCTGGCGATGACCGAGGCGAATGCGCCGCTCAGGGCCGCCAGGGCCAACCCGGCCGGCACTGCGGTCCAGGCCGCAACCCGGAGCGCATCGAGGTATCGGTGCAGCCCCGCAGTGGTCCCCCGGGTTGTGGCCAACCGGGGGAGAGCAGCGGAGGCGATCGGCCTGCCGATCAGCGCCATGGGAACGAAATAGGCCAATACGGCGATCTCAAACGCCTGAACGCCGCCCGCTCCGGCGAAGGCCGCGGCAACCACCAGCGCGAATTGGCGGACGGCGATGATGGTCGACCAGCCGAACGATGCCCGAGCAGGCCCCGCCAGCCGCCGGATCTCTGCGTCCCGGATGTCGACGCCGATCCGG
This sequence comes from Actinomycetota bacterium, assembly GCA_039029335.1. Taxonomy (GTDB): domain Bacteria; phylum Actinomycetota; class Acidimicrobiia; order Acidimicrobiales; family SZUA-35; genus JAHELU01. Next base: position 33,262 of record JBCCGJ010000021.1, read on the forward strand.
ATCGAACCGGTGGCCGCCCGGGCGCCGAGGAACTGAATGAAGGCGTGAGCAGAGACGGACAATCCGGACCCGATCGCCAACGTCAGGATCAGCGCGGTCGGTGCCCGGTCGACCTCGATGCCGCCGCCGAAGCGCCACCAGGCGACGGCGATCGTTGCGATCAGGCCAAGGTTCTCCACGATCGGCGCCGCGGAGGGCACTAGGAACCGGTGGTGGGCGTGTTGGACGGAGACAAAGACACCGATGGCCGCATAGAGGACCAGCTGGGGCAGGATCAGCAGCAGAAGCAGCGAGCCGACCGTCGTCGCATCGTCGGCAAGGGTGGTATCGACGCCTGCGGTCAGTGCACCGGCCAACAGTGGCCGGGCCAACACCGCACCGATTGCCACCATCGCCATCGCACCGCAGATCAGTCCGAGCGAGTTGGCCACGAACCGATGGGCCGCCTGCCGGTCACCTCGGTTGAGGAGTCGGGCCAGCGGGGGAACGAGCACCGACGTGATGGCCGATCCGGCAAACACGTCGTAGAGCGTCAGCGGTAGGACGTTCACCGCAACAAAGAGGTCGCCGAAGACCGTTGCGCCGAGGACCGATGCGGCAACGAGAATCCGCAGCAGACCGGTGACCCGACTGATCGCGGACGCTGCGGCGATCGTGACCGAGTCGCGGGGCCGCCCCCCCGCGGGCGGCGCGGGCGATTCGGTGCCCCGCTCCCCGCGGGCCGGGGCCGCCCCGCGGGGGTGTTGTGGTCCGCCCACCACCCGCGGGTGGGGGTGTTGCACCGTCG
>JBCCGJ010000022.1:0-33805 GCA_039029335.1 Actinomycetota bacterium
AACCACCAACCTGATCGGCAACGGGCTGAACGCACTATTCAACCATCCGGACCAGCTGGAGAAGCTCTGGGCGAACCCGGATCTGGTGCCGTTGGCCGTCGACGAGATCCTCCGTTACGACAGTCCCGTGCAGCTGGACGGGAGGACCTGCCTCGAACCTGCGGAGTTCGCCGGTGTCAGATTCGAGCCGGGTGACCGGACGCTGACCCTGCTCGGCGCGGCCAACCGTGACCCCGAACACTTTGAGGATCCGGAGCGGTTCGACATCGGCCGCCAGGGCGAGCCCGTCATGAGCTTCGCCTCCGGCATCCACTACTGCCTGGGGGCCAACCTGGCCAAGGTGGAGGGCCAGGAGGTGTTCGCCGGGCTGATCCGCCGGTTCGCCAAGATCGAACCGGCCGGTGACCGCCCGTACCGCAAACGCCTGGTCCTGCGGGGCCTCGAGCACTGCCCGGTAACCGTCACCCCTCGCTGAGCACACACCCGCCGTCGGCGGCCGGTCTGCGTGGCCCGCCGTCGGCGACGGCGATTAGGGTCTGGCCATGAGCAGAGCCACGCCCCTTCAGTACGAGGACGCCACACCGGAGCAGAAGGAGGTGTGGGATGCGCTGGTGGCCAGCCGGGGCAACCCGACCGGTCTGGTCGGGCCGGATGGCGGGCTGGTCGGACCGTTCAACTCCATGGTCTCCAGCCCGATCATCGGTAAACGGATCAGCGCGCTGGGGGCGAAGATCCGGTTCGAGAACAGCGTCGACAACCGACTGCTGGAGCTGGCCATCTGCACCGTCGGTGCCCACTGGCGTTCCAACTTCGAGTTCTGGGCCCACGGCCGGATGGCCGTCGACGCCGGGATAGACCAGGCGGTCATCGACGCCCTGGCCGCCGGTGAGACCCCGACGTTTGCGCACGACGACGAGGCCTGCGTGTACGACTTCGCGAAGCAGTTGGTGACCAGCGGCCGCGTCGACGCCGACCGGTTTGCCGCCACCCACGCCATCGTCGGTGAACCGGGGATCTTTGATCTGATCAGCGGCATCGGCTACTACTGCCTGATCTCGCTGACCCTCAACGCGCTCGAGGTGCCGCTGCCGCCCGGCGAGACCCCGATCTGGACCAGCTGACGCCAATCACTTCAACCAGGGAGACACCCGATGATCATCGTGGCCGGACACATCCGGCTTGACCCGGCCAACCGCGAGGCGGCCATTGCCGCCGCATCGGAGATGATGGCCGAGACGGCAAAGGAGGCGGGCTGTGTCACCTACGTCTTTTCGGCCAGCTTCGACGAACCCGGCCTGTTCCACCTCTTTGAGGAGTGGGAGAGCCAGGACCACCTCGATGCCCACTTCGCCGCACCGCATATGGCCACGTTCCAGTCGGCGATGGCCGGCTTCGGCGTGAGCGAACGGTCGATCAACAAATACTCGGCAGCCGACAAGGCGCCGCTGTAGGCGACCGGCGGTCACAGACCGGCGCAACCGACCGAACCGAACTGGCGATCGATGGCACGTACCAACAACCTGCAGGAAGTCGGTGATCGGGACGGCTGGCGATGCTGGCTCTGCGACGAACCGGTGGATCCCGACCGGTCCGTCAACGACGCCCGAGGCCCCAGCGTCGACACCCGGATCACCCGCAAGAAAGCAAAGAAGAAGTCCCGGGCGGTTGCGGAGCGGCTGGCCCATCGGGACTGCAACACCGGCAAGGGCAACGTCGCCGCGGTGGTGCCCTGGGCCGGGCATCTCTTTGTGGTCGACCCGGCCGTGATCATCACCAGCGTCGAGCGTTTGGCGAACAAGGGCGGCCGGGAGGCCATGGCCCGGTGCCCGACCGAGGAGGACGCCACCGAAGCCGGAGCCTGGTTGATCGACCGGGTGTCCCGGCTGGAGCCGGACCTGGACCTCACCGTTTCGGTCGAACCAGGGGGCGGGCAGTACCTGGTGGTCCTGTCGACCTGACATCCGGGATCCAGAACGGCGAACGACCCCCGGGGGGGTTTACCCGGGGTCGTTGCGTTGGTGGGATGTCTGTTGTGTCTACTGCCGCTCAACACCTCCGATGTCGCAACCGGCGCCGACCGGTCGAGGCTGACCCCGACCGTCCAAATCACCGCACGGGTAGATCGCAGCGGCCGAGCCACCGGCGTCGATCGCCGGACTGCCGGCCTGCAGGTTCCGGTACGACCGGTGGTCGGCGAAGAACTTGTTGGTCAGCTCGGGGTCCAGCGGCGAACCCTCGGTACCGAAGTTGATGCCGCCGGTATTGCCCCAGCTGTAGTCCTCAAGTCCGCAGTTGCCGTTGATGACCCCAACCAGGTTGTTGCGGAACGAGAGGAAGTTGTTCTCCCCCGGGCTGTAGCAGTCCGGACCGTGGAGGGCCTGGCCCGCGGTGTAGGCGTCGGTGTTCTCCGCCAGGATCGTGCTGGCCATGAAGGCGGTTGCCAGGTTGTAGATTCCACCGCCGACCCGCTGGTCCGCCGGGGGCTTCCCGCTGGTCCCGGCCTGGTTGTGCGCCACGGTCGCGAACGCCAGGTGCAACACGCCGGTCTCGCCCAGGTTGTCGTGGTTCTCGATGCCGCCACCGATACCGAGCGCCTCGTTGTCGATGATCGAGCTGTCCTCGACCCGGAAGGTGCCACCGAAGTTGGAGATGCCACCGCCTCGAACCGCGAGGTTGTCGGAGATGGACGAGTGCCGAACGGTGACGTTACCCCGGTTGTTGAAGATGCCACCGCCCCGTTGGGTCTGTCCGCCGCCGTCGATCCCGTCGTCGGGGGTTCCGGCAATGTTGTTTCGGACGGCGCTGTGGGTCAGGTGCATGCCGCCGCCGTTCTGCAGATAGACACCGCCACCGAAGTTGCCCCGGTTGTGTCGAATCACCGAGTTGGACATCTGGACAAAGGCGTCGTTGTCGATCCACAGGCCACCGCCCCGCTGCTCAGGAAGCGTCTGACCGTTGGCGATCTCCAGGAAGCTCATGTCCACCAGATGATCACCGGTGATGTAGAAGACCCGGCTGCGCTGGCCGGCGTCGATGACCGCCCGGGTGCCATAGCCGATCACGGCGACCCGATCGCTGATGACCAACTCACCCTGGGTCAGGTTGAACGGGCCCTTTGCGGAGTCGATGATGATCCGCTGCCGACCGTAGAGGGCATTGGCCTCCTCGATGGCGGCTCGCAGGGTGCAGGCGTGGTCCGGCACCCAGTCCGGCCGGACGAAGTCGTCGATGGTCTTCTCGAACGGCGGTGTGAATTCGACCGTGTTGCCCGGACCGGCCAGCGAGATGGCACCGACAGGGTTAGCCGAGTCACCAGGAGTTGCGGAGTCGGAACGATCCTTGGCCCGCATGGTTCGTCCAACGACGGGCGTCGGTTCGGTGATCGGGGCCAGGACCCGCTCTGCCGAGGGGAGCACCGGCGCCGAAGTCAGCGGGCTGACCGTCTGCAATCGATGCTGGCCCGGTGTTGGCTGCGGGGCCGCTTTCAGAATGTCGAGCTCCCGCTCCGGCAGCTCGCTCTGGGGCACGACGGCGAAGTCGTCAGCCACGAACGGCGGCTTGCCGACCGAGCACCAGCCGTCGCCGGGATCGAAGTCCCCTTTGTCGGCGGCATGGTCAACCACAAAGTCCGGCTGGTCCAGGTACAGGTGAAGGACGGTTTCAGAACCGGCGTCTCCCGCTGCACCCGGACCGGAGAACGGCTGCGCCGAGAGCGTGATCCAACCCGGCACGGTCAGCTCGGGAACGGGGAAGAAGTCACCGCCGACGTCGCTGCCGAGCGAGTACGGCGCGTTTTCCTCGGTGGCGACGATGACCCCGTCGATGCGCATGATGACACTGTCGGCCTCCGGACCGGCAACGGCCTCGAGGGACAGCTGCTCCGGCACCAGCGGCAGCCGGACGGAGTCGTAGTCGTTGAGCTGATGGATCCTGGTGTCGGTGGTGGCGTCGATCAGCCAGAACTCGACGATGTCCGACGGGACAACCGCTCCGGCCGCCACCGACTGGATCGGCAGGAGCAGGACGGCAAGGACGGCGGCCACAAGCAGGCGAAGCTGTCGCCTGGGAGTCCTGGCGGATCGGACCACCGTGCGGTTCCCTGTGTGAGTCGCGGTGCGGGTGGAGTGCAGATTCATGATTCCCTCTCGATTGGCCCGTCCTGGTGACGGGCTTGCACCGTTCCTGACCGACGACCGGGAACCTCCTTACGGGTTTTGGGGGAAATTTCTCGAAACGACCGGCGATACTGAAACCATGGACGACCAAGAGGCGCAGAACGTGCTCGGCGGACCCCTGGAAACCTGCGGCACGGACCCGATGACCGGCTGGTACCGGGACGGTTGTTGCAACACGGACCCGACCGACGTCGGCAGCCACACCATCTGCGCGTCCGTCAGCAGGGAGTTCCTGGATCACCAGGCGAGCATCGGCAACAACCTGGGCACACCGGCCCCGCAGTTCGGCTTCCCAGGCCTCAAACCGGGCGATCGGTGGTGTGTCACCGCGGCGAACTGGCTCCGGGCTCACCTGGACGGTGTGGCCGCCCCGGTGGTGCTGGCCGCCACCCACGAGCGGGCCACCGACATCGTCCCGCTGGAAATCCTGCAGCTGTACGCAGTCGACGTCCCGGCCGACCTTGGTGACCTCGGTGACCTGGAGCAGCCGGAGGATCCCGACGAGTCGAGCGACGACGGCGATCAGACGGAGACCGAGGGCGAGGATCCCGAGCAGACTTGAAGCCCCGCTGCCGAACGTGACCGGTTTCTCACGACGGCAGAAAGGTACTTCAACTAAGTTGGACGGCGAACCGCGGCTGGAGGGAGCCGAAAGCGGTGAGCTACATCAGGGATCCGAGCACGTGGCCGACCGTGCTCGTTGGGCCGATGGTCCGACGAGTCGATCACCAGAGCGCCGCGGTCTTTCTTGCCACCCGAAGCGCCGCTCAGGTTGAACTCCGGATCTACGACGGAACGGCGCCGGCGGCCAACCGCACGCCGATCGGAACCGCAACGGGAGACACGGTCGCCCTCGGCCAGCGCCTGCACGTGGCGGTGATCCAGGCCACCGGATTGAGCCTCGCTCCTGGCAACCTCTACGGCTACGACGTGGCCGTCAACGAACTGGGACAGTCGGCCGGCTTCCAGACTCTGGACGACCTGGGTCTGTTGTGGGGTGAGACACCGCTCGGGTACGTGGATCACGAGCTGCCCGCCTTTGTCCTGCCGGCGGCCAGGGAGCATCTCAAGATCATCCACGCCTCCTGCCGAAAGCCGCACGGTGAGGGGCCGGACATGTTGCCGCTGTTCGACCAGCTCATCGAGGAGGACCGATCGGATCCCGAGGCGCGCCCCCAGCAGCTGTTTCTCACCGGCGATCAGATCTACGCCGACGACGTCGCCCCGGGGTTGCTGCCGGCGCTGACAGAAGCGTCGGACGCGCTGCTGGGGTGGACCGAACAGCTGCCGAACCTGAGCGGTACCCAAACCTACGACAACACCCACCATGACGTGCGGCCCGGGTTCCGGTCCAACTTCCTCCGGGACCAAAAGGTCCAGGACAAGACGGCCTACTCCAGCAACCACCTGCTGTTCTTCGGGGAGTGGTGCGCCATGTATGTGATGGCGTGGGCCAGCACGATCTGGCGACCGGCCACCACCCTCTCGCTTGGCGGCTACACCTACGAGATCGCCGGCGACCAGGGGCCGCTCAAGAGCGTCTACAGCCCGGCCACACGACGAGCCGTGCTGTTCGCCGAGAGTTTGGACCGGGCCAGACGAGTGCTGGCCAACGTCTCGAGCTACATGATCTTCGACGATCACGAAGTAACCGACGACTGGAATCTGAACCAATCGGTCTGCGAGAAGCTCCGAGGCAAGTACATGGGCCGGCGGTTGGTCAGGAATGCCCTCTGCGCCTACGCCGTCTTTCAGGACTGGGGCAACCAGCCGGACGACTACGAACCGGGGAGGAACGGTCGAACGGTCCTCGATGCGTTGGCCGTGTCGTCGTCGACCGCCCCCATACCGCAGCCGACCATCGGAACCGCGCCGGATCATCTCGACAGCGTGCTGGATCTGGGGTTGGTCCGCCTGGCCACGACCGACGCGGCGAACCGGAAACTGTGGCACTACTCGATACGTGGCGCCGGCCACGTGGCCGTAGTGCTCGACACCAGAACCTGGCGGTACTACCCCAACCCTGCCTACCCACCGAACTGGCCGACCACCCCGAACTATCTGCAGGAGGCCTGGAACACCAACGACATCGGAAAGCAGTTGAACTGCGGCCTGATCGACCACCCGGCCGTCCCGCTCCAGCTGGGAGACCTGACGGCCAAGCTCGCCGACGACACTCATGGGTCCGGCCGGACCCTGTTGGTTGTCTCGCCTGCTCCGGTCTTCGGCTTCTTCCTGACCGAGACCATGCAGCGGGCAGCCGTTGCCTACCAACTGAACTTCGGCAAGAGCGAGTCGGCGGCCGAGGAGTATGACAATGAGCCGTGGGCAGGCAACGGCATGACCCTCGCCACGCTCCTGGACGAGCTGACGCCCTTTGCGCCGGTGGTCATCCTGTCTGGTGATGTCCACTACTCGTTCACCAACGTCGCCGGCTACCTGGCCGGTTCGAACCAGCTGGCCAGATTCATCCAGCTCACGGCGAGTCCCTGCAAGAATTCGACCGCGCTGGCCAACGCATTCTCGGTCACCGAGCTCTCGTACGACTCTCGGCTGAACGACGACTACAAGCTGCTCACCCTTCATGCGTTCGAGCAGTCTCCCGACCTGATCGAGCACGGCATGGCCACCCTCTGGGACCACCTGCGTTCACATCCGATCTGGTCATCCCCGACCGACCTCATGCGTCAGGAGATCGACGATCTCGAACAGGCGATTCGGAAGCTCGAGGTGGCGCCGTTCACCTGGTACCGACGGGCGCTCCACGTGGTGGCAGGCGGGCCGATCACCAGCGCCGAGTGGGCTCAGTTCGTGGCGTCGATGAATGACCAGCTGTGGTTGGGATCGACAAGACAGATGTTCACCAAGAACGCACTTGATCTGCGGCAGAGTGACGCTCGCGACGACCACGACTCGATGCTCGAGAACGAACTCCTGGCACTCACACCCGAGAAGCGAACCGCCATGCTGAACCGCAACCGGGGGTCGATCAGCATCAACAGCGTCGGGGTGGTCACCTTCGAGCAGGGAGTGGATCACGAGCTGGTGCAGCACGACCTGTACTGGCGGCACAACACCCAGCCGTTCTTCGATCCGCTCGGGGGTCGAGCGATGCTGACCAGGCATCGGGTCGAACTACGTGCGCCGGTCAACATTGAGGACGTGAGCCCATGACCGATCAGCTGCTCACAAGCCTCGGCAATGAGATGCAGGAGCTGGTACGACCGGTGCTTTCGGCGGCCGACGATCCGGCGGCACTCGCCAGACTGGCCTGGCGGGCGCGGTGGACGGTTCCCGAGTTCCACACCCTTGACACCAACGCACTGTCCAATGCGGTCACATCGCTGGAGACCGCAGTTGGCCTGGTGGCGGACGGCGAGCTCACGGCCGACTCGCTTGCGGCCGTCGTCACAGGGTTGGAGACCGTCGGCGACATCTTCACGGCCGTGACCGCTGCGACGGAGGTGGTCAGCGATGTGTTCAACGACCCGGCGTCGCCATCCATCGCAACTGACTTCCTCGCCGACATGGCCGAGGTGCTGATCCTGGATTGGCTCTCCCGTCGCGCACCGCAGCTGTACCAAGCGCTGGAACTGCTGACGATCGTCGGGCCCGAGATTCCTTCCGAGATAACGATCGGTCCGGCGAGCGCCGGCACAACGCTCCGGGTGGCCATGACCCGGGACGCGTTCCACTTCGATCGGCTCGGTCCACTTCTGTCTGACCCACTCGGCCACCTTCGAGGTGTCTACCTCGAAGGTGGACAGTTCCTTGGCCAGCCGGATGCGGAAGTGCTGATCAATCGCCTCTTCCCGCAGCTTGCCCGATTGGCGGTGCAGATGGAGGGTGGCGGGCTGATCTCCGCGGCAGGCACCAGAGCCGTGCACCTGCTGCCAACCGCGCCGACCGACGTTCAGAAGCGGACCGCGATCCTCACCGTTCCCATGCCGTCGGGGAACTCACTGCTGCTCCCTCAGCTGGACGCCGTGATCGAGGTGGTCCCGCCGGGGGTCACGTCGACGGGCAATCAGGACGGGCCGGGCCTCGAGGTGACGCCGACCGGGGTGATCGATCTCGACACAACCAGCGGACTGTGGACGGTCACCTTTGACGTATCCGGCACCCCGGGCCGGTTCTTCATCAACGCGGACGGGGTGTCCGGCGCCGGAGCAGGCCTGGGAGTCGACCTCCACCTGATCCGAGGGCTGGCCGGACAACCGGCCCTGGTCATCGGCGGTGACGCCGGTACCCGACTTACCATCGGCAGGCTGTGTATCGACGGGTTTCTGACCGCTGCGGCCTCCGGACCGGACTACGGGATCGGGATTGCGGCTGAGGATGCCCGGCTCGAGATAGCCGCCGGGGACGGCGACGGCTTCCTGTCATCGGTGCTCCCGCCAGATGGCATCGGCGTGGACTTCGATCTGGCCCTGGCCTGGAGCCGGCTCGGTGGGTTGCAGCTCGGCGGTTCGGTTGGCCTGGCCATCACCATCCCAACATCGATCAATATTGCCGGGATCGCGATCGACGAGTTCGAACTGACCCTGGCCGCCGCGGGCGGTGGCCTGTCGTTCACCGCCGGCCTTTCCGCGGGGATCGATCTTGGCGTGTTCCAGGCGGTCGTCGAAGGACTCGGCCTCACCATGGACCTGACCCCGGCGGCAACCGTGCCGGGCAACCTCGGTCCCTTCGATGCCGGGCTCCGGTTCCAACCGCCCCGAGGTATCGGCATATCCATCGACGCCGGGGTGGCCACCGGTGGCGGGTATCTCTTCGCCGACCACCCGAACCACACCTACGGCGGCGTCCTGGACATCGACGTGTTGGCGGTCGGCATAAGCGCAGTCGGTGTGGTCAACACCGAACCCGTAGACGTCGACGGCTGGTCGATGCTGTTTGCGCTGTTCATCGACCTGCCGTCGATTCCCCTTGGCTTCGGCTTCACCCTCAACGGGGTGGGCGGCCTGGCCGGGGTGAATCGAACGATCGACGCAGATGCACTCACCTCCGTCGTCCGATCCGGATCGATGGACGCGATCCTTTTCCCGCCGGATCCGGTGGCCGACGGCCCGGAGATCATCGAGCAGCTCCAGTCGGTGTTCCCGCCGGCCGACGGCAGCTACGTGTTCGGACCGATCGCCAAGATCGGTTGGGGGACGCCGACGATCGTCGAGGCGTCCATCGGGGTTGCCATCTCACTGCCTGACCCGGTTGTCATCGCCGTGCTCGGTTCGGTCAGTGCGGTGCTCCCGAACCCGGACCTTGAGCTCGCCGCCATCAACCTGGACGTTGCCGGCATCGTGGACTTCGGCCAGTCGAGCCTGTCGATAGACGCAAGCCTCCACGACTCTCACATCGTCGGGTTCGCGCTCAGCGGTGACATGTCGCTCCGAGCCGAGTTCGGCGACCGGCCGTCGTTCCTGTTCGCACTGGGCGGGTTCCATCCGGCGTTCGACCCGCCACCCGGTTTCCCGGCCATGAACCGCCTCTCCCTCAGCCTCAACGGCGGACCACTGCTCCAGCTGTCCTTCGAGAGCTACCTGGCCATCACCTCCAACACCGTGCAGTTCGGCGCAGCGTTCGAGATCTGGGCCAAAATCGCCGGCTTCGGCATCGAGGGTGGGACCGAGTTCGACGCCATGGTTCAGTTCAACCCGTTCGAACTGACCACCAGCCTCGGGTTCCACATCGCCATCACCGCGATCGGTATCGACCTGGTCGGCGTGTGGCTGGACGCAACCGTCACCGGTCCGAACCCCTGGACCATCGTTGGCTCCGCCCGGTTCAAGGTCCTCGGCCTCGAGGAGGAGATTCACGTCGACGAGACCATTGGCTCCCGGGAACAGGAACCGACCATCCCCCGAGCCAATCTCTTCGATGAGTTGGTCCAGGCGCTGTCGGACGACGATGCCTGGGAGGCCATCAGCACCGGTGCCGGGGCGGTGGTACTGGCCGACCGCACCGACCGGGCCGCTACGAGCGCACCGTCCGAGCTGTTCGCCAATCCGGATGGGCGGGTTGCGGTGACCCAGCGGGCGGTGCCGCTCGGTGTTGTCGTTGACAAGGCCGGCAATGCGCTGGCCGGGGACCAGAACAGCTTCGTGCTGGAAGGGGTTGGCCTCGACCAGACCGGGACCACCTCGGATTGGTTCGCCCCGGCGTACTTCTTCGACATGGGGTCAACCGAGCGGCTCTCCGCTCCATCGTTCGAGCAGCTGTCGGCCGGTTTGGAGTTCGGAGGCGGGGACGCTGAAGCCGGTCCCGATCGCCGGGGCAACCTTCGCCACGAGCAGATCCTCCGGGACCCGGAAGGCAAGGAGGACCGGGTCAAGCTCGGCGGGTTCACCTTCAGCAACGACAAGCGAGACGGCGTGACCACGCTGGCCACCCAGTCGGCCGAGGGGTTCACCATCGCCGGCAACGGCCAGTCCGTCGAGCTGACCGACCCGGAATACGCCGTCGCCGACCGGGCAACCGGCGAGGTCGTGACCACCGCCTCCAGCTGGTCGGCCGCTCGGCACGTGTCGGCCGGCAGAGACCAGGCAAACGCGGTGGTGCCGGAGTGGGAGGCAGCAGGGCAGTGACCGATTCCATCGAACAACCGAGGTTCCTCCCCTGGCTTCGCCGAGGGTTGGCCGCCCACATCACCGACAGGGCGGTTGACGGCATGGCAACCGCCGCAACCGCCGCCGCTGCGGTGAGCGTGACCGCGAAGGGCAGCGGTCCGGGCGGGAGCCGAAGCCAAGCCGTTCCGAGTCCGGCAATCAGCCTTGCCGGTCCGGGCGACGTTGTCGGCTTCAACCAGAACGAGGTCATCCGCCGCTACCCCACCCCCGGCACCGACGACGCCGAACCGGACTACTTCCCCCATGTCGAGTTCTCCTCCCCGGACCTGCCGTGGCGGTACACCCCGGCCGCAGCAGATGACGACGATCGGCTCCAGCCGTGGCTGATGCTGGTGGTGGTGCCGGACCAGGCACCCACAGTCACCCTGACGGACCTTCAGAACGGTCGACTCCCGGTGCTACACATCGAGGACCGGGCGGCGGAACATCTCCCATCGATCGGCCAGTCCTGGGCCTGGGCCCACGCACAGGCCGAGGCCGACCTGTCCCCCGGTGTGGCCGCGGTGCTCGACGACACGCCCGAACACCTCCGCTCCCGGCTGCTCTGCCCCCGCCATCTGGAACCGAACCGACCGTGGATCGCCTGCGTGGTGCCGACGTTCGAGGTGGGCCGGCTGTCCGGCCTTGGCCGGTCGGAAGCGGCGACAAGGCTGACGGCTTGGACCGATGCAACGCTCGGCTCGCTCGACCTTCCGGTGTACCTGTCGTGGCGGTTCCGGACCGGGCAAGCCGGGGACTTCGAGTCGCTGGTTCGACGGCTGGAGGCCAGGACACTCCCCGGGTCCGTCGGCCGACGCCGGCTCGACCTTCGCAATCCAGGCGGCGGACTCACGGCACATCACAAGGCGTTGGGTCTCTACACCGGGGCGCTGGTCTCTCCCATGCCGGGCGGCGACGATCTGGATCCGGAACACCAGAAGGTCCTCGCCGGTGAGTTGGAAGAGCGGATCAACCGGGCCGCGGTCAGAGGCGGAGCCGCCAACCCGTACCATGCGCTGGCCAACGACCCGGCGATCGGACCACCGGCCTACGCCGCCCCCCAGGTCGGCCGTCGGGCCGTCCCGTCTGACGGTGACCCGCCGTACTGGTTCCGTCAGCTCAGCACCGAGCCGCAGCGAAGGGTTGTGGCCGGTCTCGGTGCCGAAGTGGTCCGCAACGACCAGGAAGCGCTGATGGCTGTGGCCTGGAACCACCTCGGCGACGGGGCCGAGGTCAACCGCGTGCTCGGTCGGGCCAGGCTCGCCTGGGAGGTCGGCGTGGTGAGCAAGACTCGACTGGAAACGGTCACGGACGACCGTATCGTTCAGCTGGCCGGCCCTGCCCTCCATAGGTGTGCAGTCGAGGAGGGCCGGACCCTGCAGGGAACGATCGTGGACTCCGACCTGCCCGCCGGGCTCATATCCGGTCCGATGAGGCGGCTGTCCCACAACGTCCCCGGGTTCACCGTCGTGAAGCAGGGGCCGGATGACGGTCCATTGGTGCGGCAATCGATGACCGACCTGATCACGGCGATCGCCATGGACGACCCGGCGGACCTGGTGCGCAATTGGGGGGACATCAAGATCCCACCCGGTACCGACCCCGGCGGCTCTCAGGACGACCCGCCGACCGCGGGGCTCCCCGCCGACAATCCCGCTGGTGGTCGCCCCCTCGACGGTCAACCGGTCGACGACCGGCCGTTCGGGAGCATCCCCGGTGGGGAGTTCCCGAACCTTCAACCGTCGGACTTCGATCGACCACGACGACTCCCCACCCAGCCGGATGCGTCCATGATGAACACCGACGTGTTGGGCCCGATGCTCGAGCGGCTGGAGCGACGGGGGCCCCGGGAACCGCAGCGACGTCCCCGGGCGCGGCGCCGCACCAAGACACCAGATACCGACGGTTTGCGCCGCCGGGTGCCCGCTGCGGGCGCGCCTGGCGTTTGGTCGTCACCGGCGGCAACCCGTCCGCTCAACCGACCGGTGGCCCAGATCGGAACCCCGTTCGTGCCGTCGGCACAAACGGTCGACACCCTGGTCGCCGACGTGCGAACGGCGCTTGACCCGCCTGCGGTGGTGAAGGCCATGGTCGACAGCAGGGTCCGCGGCCTGTCCGTCGACCCGGACGAAAAGGTGCCCGTGCCGGTGCGGGTCACGGCAGAACCGCTGTTCACCACACCGATGTACCGACGGTTGACGGCCCTCTCCGTCGACTATCTGGTGCCGGGGGTCGGTGACATTCCCGACGACACGCTTGGTCTGCTGGAGGTCAACCGACCGTTCATCGAGGCGTTCTTTGCCGGGCTGAACCACGAGATGAGCCGTGAGCTGCTGTGGCGGGAGTACCCGGCACCGCTGAATCGAACGTGGTTCCGTCAGTTCTGGGACACCGTCGCCGACGACACCTATGACATCACCCCGATCGACCAGTGGACCGGCAAGGGGTTCCTCGGCGACAACCGGCCGCCGTCCACCACCGAGGCCGGCTTGGTCCTGTTGATCAAGGGAGCGCTGCCCCGGCGATACCCGGACATGCGGGTCTATGCGGTCGAGGCAACCTGGAAAGACGGGCAGCGTCGGGAGAACACCGATGCGGACGCCATCGTTCACCAGCCGCTGTTCACCGGCAACCTCGGGCCGGGTGTCCACTTCTACGGATTCAATCTTCAAGAGGAGGACGCCAACGGGTCGACCGACCCCAACCGCCATCCCGGCTATTTCCTTGTCCTTGAGGAGCAGGTCGGCAAGCCCCGTTTCGGCTTGGACGAGGCACGTGTGAACGAAGGTGGCACCGCCCCGAACAGATGGTCAAACCTTCGATGGAGTCACCTCCGGGCCGCCGGAGACCCCGTCCCCGATCACGTCTCCACCGACCGGCCGACCTGGCTGGTCGACGCCGGGCCACTGCCGGGCAACGGTGGCCGTGACCAGTGGGGTGATGAGGCAGCGGCGATGGCGAGGATCACTCTGCAACGTCCGGTCAGGATGCTGGTGCACGCCTCGGCAATGCTGCCGGACGACACAGCACCGATGGCCGCCCTGACCCGTCGTGCGGCCGCCAGCCGGGGTCCGGGAGGAGGGAGCTGATGCCCGTGACACCGCCCGGAGGAGGCTGGCTGCCGATCGATCCCGACCCACCGCTGATCGGCGATGGCACCGCGTTGTTCGACCAGCTGGGTAGGGGGCTTCCCCTCCTGCTGCTCCCCGTCAGAATCGAAACGCGATACCGGACCGACCTTGAGACACCGGAGCTGCGGATCCGCGTCTACCCGGACCAGGTGCACGTCGACGCCGACACCCCGCTACCGGGCAAGAACGAGTATCGGATGACCGTGGCCTTCTGGCAGGAGTGGTACGCCTCAACCGATCAGACCAGACGCCAAGCCGCATGGGACAGGTTCTTCACCCAAATCGGCGACCGCCGAGCGGGGTACCTGGCGAGGCTGCTCAAACCCCAACGGTCCGGTAACCAACTGGAGTTCCCGCCCTTCGACGAACGGGATCGGCATCGTCCGGCCGAGCCCCGCCTGCTTCCCCGGCGATGGATCGCCCTGGGTTATCTCAACGGAGAGCTGATCTTCCAGGAGAGCGGTAAACCGATCAAGAAGAACCTGAGGATTGGACCGAATCCCAAAGCCAGTGTCTGGACGTCGGAGGAGACCGGCATCGAGATCGACGCCGGACTGGCCTGGATGGTGGACTACGGCCGGGCGGTCGAGGACGGTATGGCCATCACCGTTCCGCTGATCGATGACGCGGCTGCGGCGCTCGACAAGGTCAGCAGGCTGCTGGTCGTCGGCATCGATACGAACCACACAGAGGAAGACCTGACCCGGCTGCTCGACGTCCATCGCCGGACCGGTGGGTTCGGCTTTGTGAAACAGGGCACCGCGACCAACAACATCGCGCAGGACACGACCGGATGGTCCAATCGACCGGACACCTCGATGGAGGAAGCGAACCGCGAGCTGTCCGCCACCCGAAAGGTGGCCGGCAACGCGGAGACCTTCGGCCATGCCCTCGGTCTGACCGACCGCTCCGGCCTGGCCAGGGTACGCAACGGCACCGATGCGGAACGGGCACGTTCGCGTGCCGCGGTGACCGTACTGTTCGAGACGGTCCTGGGAACCTACCTACGTCAATTGCTGGACGTCGGCGGCCAGAACGCAATCACGCCAAAGGCGACCAACGACACGCGGCGATGGGCCATCAACCATCTGACCGGCGGGGCCCCGCTGCCGACGGTTCGGGTGGGGCCGCAACCCTACGGCATCCTTCCGGTGATGCGGTCACGGTCCACGCCGGTCGGTGGCATCGCCGAGGGGGTGGAGACCGTACTGGCCGAGGTGGTCGACGAGTGGCGGGCCGCAGCGTCGATACTGCCCACGCTGAATCCGAACGACACCGACGTCGCCGGTACGCAGGCCCACGTGGAGAACATCGGTCGGATCCTGGCCACCCAACCTCACCCGGCCCGGCTGTTCACCCGCCGCCTCGAGGACTACAACAATTTGAACTTCTTGGAGAAGTTGTTGACCCCGCAGGCCTACTACGCCGGTGTCCTGGCCTCGATCGACCCCGACATCAACACGAACATTCACTCGCCGCAGACGGAGATGTTCTTCTTCTACAGCCTGCTGGTCAACAACGCGTACTACGGCATCACGGACCAGGCGAACAGCAGCCACGACGTCCTCGATCAGATCGAGATCTGGCAGGACGTGCTGGAGCAAACCGAGGAGTTCCTGCGGTCCGACGGGCGACCGGTCGAGGCCGACGAGGCGGTCAGCATCTGCAACCACGTGATCTCGGTACTGGAGTCCTACGAGCAACGGCAACGGCCGCTGCGCTCGCTGGCGCTGAACCGCTTCGACGGGCGCCTCGGCCTCGACAACACCACGCTGGTCCAGGGTTTCTTCGAGCGGGACGCCCCGGAGTGGGGTGACGTCGGCCTCGTCGAGTTGCCGGACGCTCCGGCCGAATCACAGGCTGCGGACTACCTGGACGATCTGCGGCAGCGGTTTCAGAATCGAACCGGCACCACCCTCGGCCCGTCGTCAATGCCCACCGAGTTTCACGACCGGGAACCGCTGCTCTACCAGCTGCTGGACGCCACGCTCGGGCTTGTACCGACCGGTCGGCGGATGGCCGATCAGGTGGTCGCTGCGCTCAACCTGCTGGCCACCGTCGACGTGGCGGAACTGGAGTGGCTTGTCCGGGAGACCCTCGGATTGGGCACGCACCGCATCGACGCCTGGCACACCGCCCTGGCCAGCGAACGGCTGACCAACCTGCGGAAGCTGTACCCCACCGGTCTCAACATCGGGGCGTTCGGCTGGGTGACGGACCTCGAACCCCGAGGTAACCGGCAGCTC
Source organism: Actinomycetota bacterium (assembly GCA_039029335.1). Lineage (GTDB taxonomy): Bacteria > Actinomycetota > Acidimicrobiia > Acidimicrobiales > SZUA-35 > JAHELU01. Next base: position 16,158 of record JBCCGJ010000022.1, read on the forward strand.
AGCGACGGGTTCATCCACGCCCCGTCGATGGCCCACGCCACCACCGCCTCCATCCTCCGAGCGGGATGGTTGTCCCACGGCACCACCGATCCGAACTCCCTGGCTGCGGTTGATCTGCGATCGGAGCGGATCCGCACAGCATCCTGGCTTCTGGACGGCATCCGGCAGGGTCAGGATCTCGGAGATCTGCTCGGCCACCGCTTCGAACGGATACTCCACGATACGAACGGCGATCGGTTCATCCGGCCGATCCGGCAACAGGTGCTGACGGCTCAGGACAGGGTCGACGTCCCACCCGACGAACCGGTTGACGGGGTTGTCCTGCTGGATCTGTGGCGCGACGGTGAGCTGTCCGGTCAGGCACCGGTGGTCCGGCGGGCGATCAACGCGCTGGCGGAAACGTTCGACGCGGTCCGGGATGTCGGCCTGTTCGAATCGGTCCACCAACTCACGCTCGGCAACCACGACCGGGCGACCGCAATGCTGGAGACCATGACCACCGGCGTGACAACGCCGCCGGATCTTCGGGCGCCACGGTCAACAAGACGAAGCATCGGCATCGACCATCGGGTGTTGGTCATGATGCCCCGGACCGGCTCGGTCGGCGGTGGGTGGCGGGCAGGCGTTCGGGATTCGATTTCCCCGGGGTTGGAGCGGTGGCTGGCTCGGCTGATTCCTTCGGCAAACCAGATCGGGTTCACGACGATCGAACCGGACGGCGCGTCGGAGCCGTTGACCCTTGCGGACCTGCACCTGTCGGCGCTCGACGCGGTGTACCTCGTGGGCGACGATCCGGATCGGCCCGGCGAGGCCCTGGCCACCATCGCATCGGCCCGCCATCACGGTGGCCGCTCGGTCACCATCGATCCGCGAACAAGGGGCGCCGGTCCCACGGTCGACCTTGCGGAGTTCTCGGTGCTTGCGGTGGAGATACGCCGGAGCCTGGCCCGCTGGCGGCCGGCGACCGCCCGCGACTTCCGTCGGGCCGATGATCCCGGAGCGGCCGACACCAGCTTCGCACAGGAGAACGCCGAGGTGTCCGCCGCACTGGTCGCGCTCGACCAAGCCGTCGACGACCTCCACGACAAGATGACCACTGAGGCGAATCCGATGGACCAGCGTGAAGTCCTCGCCCGGTACGGAGTGGCGTGTCGGGAGACGGCCGCCGCAGACCCGGACGCTGCGGCCGACGTCCACAAAAAGGCGGTGTCCCGGTTGCGGTTCGTCGCCGACAATCAGGTTGACCCCGCTGACCTACCGTCATCGTTGGCCGCCAGGGCTGCTGCGCTGTTCGGTTCGCCGCTGCCGATCCTCGGCGCCGTCAACCTCAGCCGGGACCTCGACGGATCCCACATCCGACCCCAGCCGAGCCTGGCCGACGAAGCGGAGATCGACGGGTGGTTGGACGACATGGGCCGAGTTCGAGCCGAGGTCGGGCGGCTCACCACACTTGACACGATCGGCGGTCTACTGACCGGCAACAGCGGCGCCCGGCTGGTCGCCGGTCAGTATCCCCGGGCCGGCGGAGAGTCGTGGGCCGCCACGGGCCACCCGGCCGAGGGCACCGGTGGCCGGACCTCGCTGGTCCTGGTTGGCGCACCCGGCGGTGGGCGGCCGACCATCAGCGACACCACGTCGGCCAGCGCCATGTTCGTCGACCAGTGGGCGGAGCGCCTCCCGGCAAAGGATGTCACGACGGGGGTGGCATTCCAGTTCGATGCGCCGTCGAACCGACCACCGCAGAGCTGGCTGCTGGCGGTCCCGCCCGACGAGGAGGACGCGTGGAGTCTCCGGCTCGTTGTGGAGACTCTGCTGGAGACCCTCGAATGGGCCGAGCTCCGGACCGTCGGCCCGGAAGACCTCGGTGACTTCGGACGGGCGGCGCCGACCGTCATGGCTCCGGGGTCGATTATCCAACTGCCCGAAGAAGGAGACGACTGATGCCCACCTCCTGGAACCGGGTGGAAGCCGCGGCCCGATCGATCCCCCTCCGCGACGGACTCGCCGCACGGGTGGCCGATCCGCTGTGGGCGCTGGCCCGCCAGCATCAGGTCGGCGAGTTCCGGGGGGACGACGCAGCCCAGCCGGCAGCGGTTCGGGTGGCCGGGACCGTTGTGCCGCTGCAGTCGTTCCGCGGCCTCGGCGTCAACGGTGGCAAGAACAGCCAGCCGGTTCCGCTGGCCGACGAACCGCTCGAGGCGAGAGTCGAACGGACTGCGACGCCGGATTTCGGCGGCGGCTCCCTCAATGCCAGGGTCCGGGCCGGTGCTCGGCTGACCCGGCAGCTCCGCCGGAGCGGCTTCCACCCTGCTGCCGACCGGCTCACCGAGGCGTACGGGACGAACCGGAGTGGCAACGGTCCGGTGGTGGAGGAGTTGGTGGTGGACAGCGGCCTGGCCAGAGCGGCGGCGAGCCTCCTGGCCGACCGAGGTCTCGACGGTCTCCGTCTCGTCGGGGCGCCGGAGGTCAAGGTCCATGACCTGATCACGGCGGCGTTGGAGGACGAGGGTTTTGAACCGGACGACGTGACCAAAGCCATCGATCTGTTCGACCAGTGGCGGAAGTGGTGCACCGAGCAACACCTCGTGGCCGACCCCGACACCTGGGACCAGGAGCGTCTGGAACATCGGTTCTCAGTGGCCGGCGCCGGACCACGGGGCGAGGTGGCCCTTGAGGTACCGGAGCACTGGGGTGGACACCTCGACTGGTACAGCTTCGATATCAGCCAGGACAAAAACCTGTTACACGGGCTGAAGGAGGCCAGGTCCGAAACCATCACCGCCACCGCGGTACCCACGGCGGTGCGATACACCGGCATGCCGGCCTCCCGGTGGTGGGAGTTCGAGGACAACACGGTTCACTTCGGTGATCTGGAGGCGGGGCCGGCCGATCTCGCCCGCCTGCTCGTCGCCGAGTTCGCAACCGTTTACGGCGACGACTGGTTTGTCATTCCGGTGACCGTCCCGTTGTCCTCGTTGGTCGAGGTCGCCACGGTAGACGTCATCGACAACTTCGACGAATCACTCACCGTCGATTCCCTGGCGTACCACGACAGTCACACGAACTGGGCGAAACGGCCGTGGCGGTTCTTCGAGCTGACCGGCGACGTGCTGAGCAACACCCACCCCAGCCCCTGGCTCCTCATCCCGCCGGCGGTGACCGCTACCACCGAAGGCCCGGCCATCGAGCAGGTCGCATTCAGCCGCGACGAGGGCGCCAACCTGGCATGGGGCATCGAACGAACAATCGAGGGTCCGCTCGGCCGGCCGATCGATCGGGCCGCCGCCTGGGCCGCGGCCCACCCCCCGACACACGAACCTCCGCCGGCGAACCGACCGGTCCGGCCCGACAGCCTCGAGGACGAGTTCTGGCGCTACCGATTGGAGTCGACCGCGCCGCCGTGGTGGGTCCCGCTGGCGCCGGAGCGGATTCGGGCGAACAGCGCCCAGGTCAGGCTCCGCCGCAACCGCATGGACAACTGGGCCGACCTGTCCGGACCCGGTATCGGCCCCCACAGCCAGGTCCTCGACCCCCACCGACCGCTTTGGATCCGGGAGGAGGAGGTGCCGAAGAGCGGCGTCCGACTTGAACGGCGTTGGCAGCTGACTCGATGGCACGACGGCTCGGTCCACCTGTGGTTGCAGCGGCGAAAGCGGCCCGGCCGAGGTGACGCCTCCAGCGGGGTTCGGTGGGACCTGCTCGACGAGCCGCCGGCCGAAGACCTTCCCTAGCGGGCGCCGAGGACGGTCTGGAAGAACCCCTTGTGCCGAGCGGCCGGGCCGCGTAGCTTTTTGTTCCCCGAGGCGGACATCAGCCAGAAACGTTCAACCCGGAAGGACTCAGAGCCATGCCTGAACGCAGTTCATACGATCACGGCACACCCAGCTGGATCGACCTCAGCACCACGGACCCGGAGGGCGCAAAGCAGTTCTACGGCGCCATCTTCGGATGGGACTACGAGCACAACCCGACCGACCAGGGCGGGGAATACATCATGGCCAGGCGCGGCGGTCGGGCCGCGGCGGGCATGATGCAGCAGCCGCCGGACATGGCCGAGATGGGCATGCCGCCGATGTGGAGCACCTACGTGACGGTCGCCGACCTCGACGCCACGATGGCCAAGGTGGATGCGGCCGGTGGCATGGTGCACATGCCACCGATGCAGGTGATGGACTCCGGTCGGATGGCGGTCATCGGAGACCCGAGCGGCGCCGCGGTAAGCCTGTGGCAGGCCCAGGAACACATCGGTGCGGAGATCGTCAACGAACACGGCACGCTGACCTGGAACGAGTGTCAGACCCCGGACGTGGACGCGGCCGCCAAGTTCTACGCCGAGCTGTTCGGCTGGACCACCGAGGAGATGGACATGGGCCCCGAGGGCGCCTACACCGTGTTCAACCTCAACGCCGAACCGGTCGCCGGGGCCATGAACCCACCGATGGACGGCATCCCACCCCACTGGTCGCTGGCATTCTCCGTCGACGACTGCGATGCCTGCGTGGCAACCGCTCGGGCCGAGGGAGGCACGATCATCGTCGAGCCGATGGACATTCCCGTTGGCCGTCAGGCGGTCATCGCCGACCCGCAGGGTGCGGTGTTCTCGGTCATCGCCCTGGCCGAAACTCCCGCCGGCTGAACAAACCGGCAGGCGGCAACCCCTTCTGGTCGTCACCTGCCGGCTCCACTCAGAACCGCCCGTCCCTTCGGCGGACCGACCCGAATTCAGTCGGTCAGCCGGAGGGCCGCGGCGGCCGAGATGCGGGACGCCCGCCTGGCGGGAATGGCGGACGCCGCGGCCGCCGCGGCGAGGGGGAGCAGTGCGATGATGGCCAGGGCCAACCAGGGCACCACGAAGTCCAGCTGGATCTCGAAGGTGTTCGACCGGACCAGCAGCTGGTAGCTGGACAGCAGGCCGAGCAGCACGCCGGACAGAACACCCTGCAGCGCCACGTACCCACCTTCGGTCAGGAACATGGACCGAACACCGCCGGTGGCCATACCCATGGCCCGCAGCATGCCCACCTGTGACCGCCGCTCCCGAACCGCCCGGATCATCACAACCCCTAGACCGGCAACGCCGATAAGCAGGCCGAGGGACAGGTAGCCGGACAGCAGGTTGAAGAACCCCTGCTGCTCGCTGACCTCGTTGCCGACGATCTGCTGGAACGACTCCGCCTCAACGCCGTTCTCGACGAAGCGCCCGTTGAGCAGTGCTGCGCCGTCCTCCGGGTTGGTGCCGTCGGCAAAGCTGACGAAGTGGCGGCGGGCGGCAAACTGGCCGGGTAGGTGGTCCCGCACCAGGTCAGCGGACAGGAACGCTCCGCCGGACACCCAGTCGTTCTCGGTCAGCCCGACGATCGTCACCTCTCTGGTTTGACCTGCGTCATTCCAGACCGTGACGGTGTCCCCGATGGCCGGTGCGTCGTCGGCACCGAGGAACCAGGTGGCGACGACGGTCAGCGTCTGGTCGTTGGCGACGGCGTCGAACACCTCGACCTCGTCGGCGTAGACCGGATCGAACTCGACCAGCTCCGGTGTCATGCCCTGAGACGTGAAGCCGGCATCGATGCCGGACACCGCCCAGCCATCCGGGTCCTCCAGGGACTCCGGTTCGAACTCGGCGGAGAAGTCGGTCCCGCCCCGGAGGATGGTCGCCACCGAGGACACCTCGTCGGCCGCCAGCAGGGCATCGGCGGTCACCGGATTGGCGGGGTTCGACTCAACCAGTGCGTCGAAGCCGGACGACGCCTCATCGGTGAAGGCATCGGTCTGCTGACCGAAGGCGGTGCTGAGCACGGCGATGAACGTCAGGCTGAAGACGATCAGGGAGAACATCGCCAGCGACACGCCGGTCCGGAATCCCCGAGCGGTCGGGTAGGCAAGGCCCAGCCGGGTGGACGGTCCGGACCCGGCGGGTACAAGGCCGATGACCCTGGCCAACCATGGGCCGAGCGAGGAGCTGATCGCAACCGCACCGGCCACCATCAGCACACCCTGCATCAGGAAGACGGCGATCGGCGGATCCTGCATGATGTCGTCGAAGGCGGAGAACACCACCACCGACCAGGCGATCACGGCCACGCCGCACCCGATGGCCGCCGAACGGCCGGGCAGCAGACCTCGCAGCAGCGGAATGGCACTGAACAGCGCGATCGGGGCGCCGAGCAGGAGAAGCTGTGGCGACTCGCCCCCGATGCCGGGGACCAGCGTGAGAAACGCACCAACTGCCACACCGAGGACCGACCCGGCCAGCACCAGGGTGCGCCGCCGGGATGACGGCGGCTCCGGCAGGTCACGGATGGCCCGGATGATGTTGAGCCGACTGATCCTGGCCGAGGTGGCCCAACTCACGGCCAGCGAAATCACCATGCCGACCAGGCCGGCGATGACCAGGCTTCTTGGCTCGATGGCCAGCCGAAGCTGCAGGCCGACGTCGGTGCTGGCGAAGATCTGCTCGGTGGCCTTGACGATCACCCAGCCGACCGGCACCCCGATGAGCGCACCGACGACGGAGGCGATCGCCCCGTAGGCCGCGCCCTCCAGGACAAAGCTCCGGACCAGATGGCCGCGTCGCCAGCCGATGGCCCGCAGCACCCCGAGGGAGGTTTTGCGTTCCTCGGCCAGCATCACAAAGAGGTTGACCAGCAGCAGCACCCCGGCCAGGACGCTGAACCCACCGACGGCGGTGAAGATCTCGGTGATCTCCGCCCCCTCCTCCTCGGCGTCCTCCAGCAGGTCGGCCTTGGTGTCACTCTGCTCGTACATCAGGCCGGTCGCGGTCATCCGCTCGTCGATCGACTCGGCGACAGCCCGATTTGTAGCCGCATCGAGCGTGCTGTCGAACACGTCCCCGGTGTGGGAGACCAGCACCCGACCCTCCGGCGGGGCCGCCAGCAGTGAGTCGGCGTCGACCATGGCGACAAATCGAGCCGGGTCGACAAAAACCTCGCCGTAGCCGGCAACACCGATGTGATCGACGACCTGGCGGACCTCGAACCCGTGGGAGGCGCCATAGGCGAAGACATCGACCAGGTCACCGGCCACGACGTCCAGTTCATCCGCGACCTGAGAGGTGAGGACCAACTCGTCCCCGGAGGGGGTCGGGCCGGCATCAACCAGGCCGGTGCTGGGACCGCCGAGGGAGCGGAGGGCGTCGAAGTCCGCCGCGGTGACCCGAACCCGGGGGTCGGCCAGACGGTCGGTCCCGTCGCCCCCATCGGCCACGGTGGCCACGGCGGCGTCGAACCGGACAAGACCGGCGACGCCGTCAACACCGACGATCGGTTCGGTCCCGGTCACTGCAGCCTGCGCCATCTCCACCTCGGTTGCGTCGACCACAACCAGCGTGTCGATCGGTCCGAGGTCGGTTCTGGCGATGTCCCGGATGCTGTTGTCGAACGTGTCGCCGACGATCAGCGCACCGGCGATGATGGCGGTGCCGAGCGCCGAGCCGAACACGACGAGTGACGCCTCGCCGACCCGTCTGCTCAGGTTGCGAAGGGCGACTCGGCGGATGCCGGGCTTCCTGATGAGGTCGTGGACGGCAACAAGAGACAGCACCACAACCAGAGCGATGAGGACGATCATCGGACCGCCCCCTCAACGGACCCGGCGCCATCAACAGGGCCCGCGCCGTCAACCGAACCGGCACCGTCCAGAAGCGCTGCGGGCGCGCCGTCGTAGGTGACCAGGCCGTCCCGAATCTGGACAAGACGATGACCGAGCGAACCGAGTCCCCGGTCGTGGGTGACCACCACCAGGGTCTGGCCGCCCTGGTTGATCTCCAGCAGCAGGTCGATGACCGACGCCGCGGTCTCGGAGTCCAGGTTGCCCGTCGGTTCGTCCGCCCAGACGATCGCCGGTTCGCTGACCAGGGCCCGAGCAACGGCCACCCGCTGCTGTTCCCCGCCGGAGAGTTCGGTCGGTCGGTGATCGGCCCGGTCCGCCAGGCCGACCCGATCCAGGATGTCGAGGGCCCGCTTCCTGGCCGGTCCTTGGCGAACCCCCTGGATGGTCAGTGGCACCTCGACGTTCTCGGCCGCGCTCAGCACCGGGATGAGGTTGAAGCTCTGGAAGATGAACCCCATCCAGTCCGCCCGGTGGCTTGTCCGCTTCCGGTCGGAGAGTTGGTGGATCTCCACCCCGTCGACGTGGACCGAACCTGCGTCGATGTCGTCCAGGCCGGACAGGCAGTTCAACAGGGTGGTTTTCCCGTTCCCGGACGGGCCCATGACCATCACCAGCTCACCCTGCTTGAGGTCGAGATCGATCCCCTTCAGGGCGTCGACGGCGATCGCCCCGGTCCGGTAGGTCTTGGTCACCCCCCGTGCGGAGAGAATCGGCGTATCTGCGGTCATGCTGGGAGCCATGGAATAGAGCCTCGTCCTCTGTCCGCCGATCAACAATCGGGAATGACCCTGAGGGAACCCCGACGGTTCTCAGGGCTCAACAAATCCCCAACAACACGGTGACATACTCACCTGGCCCGGTCGGGCATCCCGGTGGGCCGTACTCGGTATTCCATCCAAGGTTGAGCGGCCGGGCCGGGCGGGAGTCCGCTGCAGGTCGGGTCATTTCACCCAACCCTTTCTCGTCAAACGAAGCGTCTCGTTACAGTTTTTTGGTCAAGCGAGGGAGGGGTCGATGTCTGTTCGCCCAACGCGTGATTCGGAGGCCCTTGGCGGGGCAAGAGGGGGCCACCGCACCGAGCGGGCACGGCCACACCATGGCCATCGCCGGATCCGGCCGGTCCGCCGGTTTGTCCTGGCCCTGCTGTGCCTGCTGCTGATCGGTATCAGCCCCGTCGCCCCCGGTTTCCCGGCGGCCGACGCCGACGACTTCAGCGAAGACCAGACCTTTACCGGCGTCATCGGCGCCGAGCAGTTCGGGAAGGTCGTCGCCCTGGACGGCGACGTCATGGCCGTCTCCCGGACCGGACTCGACCCGGAGCCGGCGGTGGAGATCTACCGCCGGGATAGCGGCGATGACCCGTGGGCCCTCGACCAGACCATCGACGTCCCGGACGGCTTCTCCAACTTCGGGCGGAGTCTGGCGCTCCGCTCCGGTGAGCTGGCCATCGGCGCCAACGACAAGATCTACTGGTACTTCGAAAGCGCCGGAGAGTTCAGCGGCCTGACCACACTCGAACTCACCGGTGAGGACTTCGGCGCCGCGCTGGCCTTCGACGACGTCAACGGCCGGCTGCTGGTCGGTGCGCCGGAGGCCACCCCGGCCTCCATCACCACCGGTCTGGTGTACCCGCTGGTCATCGGGGACGGCGGGGCGGAGATCGCCTTCACCAACATCATCGACCCGGACGGCGACGCCGGTGACCAGTTCGGCGCGGCCATCGAGGTCGCGTACCCGACCGCCAGCGAAATGAACCTGTGGATCGGCAGTCCCGGCAAAGACGACGCCGGCGTCGACGCCGGTGCGGTCTCCCGCTACCACACCTCCGATTCGGACAACACCTACACCTTCCAAAGCATCATCACCGACTTCAACGCCGGTGACCGGGCCGGCGAGATCATGGCGGCGGACCCGGTCACCGCGTTTGCCATCCTGGTCGGCGCCAGCACCGGAACAACCGCCTACCTGTTCCTGGGCACCGACCCGGTGGCCACCCTTGGCAATCCGGCGTTCGATCCGCCGGAGAGCATCGACCCGCCGATGAGCTGGTTGGACATCAACGGCGACACGATCGCGCTTGGGGTGCCGGACGACGATGACCCCAGCGGTGGTTTTGTCGACATCTACATCGACGACGGCACCTACACCTCGCTCGGCTCGCCGGTCCACACGTTCACCCCGTCGGACACCGATGTCGACGACGGGGTCGGCGCAGTCGTGGTCCTTGACGAGAACACCTCGCTTATCACTTCGGCACCGGGGTTTGCCACCGGGACCGGAACCGGCCAGGTCTATGTGGCCGCGATCCCGGAGAACCTTGGTCCCGACCTGCCCGATCTGCCCATCGGCCTTGACGTCGACGCCGGCTGGGCCGCGGTCGGTGACCCGGCGAACGACGTGGTCTACGTCGCCCGATATCAGAACGGCGGTTGGGTCGACACTGAAACCCTGTTCGGGGAGCCGGGTACCGGCTTCGGGGCCTCGATCGGTATGGACCGCGGCGTCATGGCCATCGGCGCGCCGTTTGCCAACGGGCTGACCGGTCGGGTGGCCATCTACCGGCGGGACACCGCCGGAGACTACAGCGCCAACCAGGTTGACTCGTTCAGCGGTGGGTTGGCCGAGACCTTGCTCGGCTACTCGGTCGACATTCGGGGCCTGACCGTCGCCGCCGGTGGGCCGGGCTTCGATGCCGCCACCGGGTCCATAACCATCGCCGAGTTGAATCCGGCCACGTCAACGGTCAGCCAGTCCACCGACCTCGTCGGGATCAGCCCGCTTGACGTCGAGTTCGGTGCCGACGTGGCCGTCATGGATCAGAGCACCGTTTTTGTCGGCGTGCCCGGTTGGGACGGCGACGAAGGCCGGGTTGCCCGCGTCGGTCTGGTGACCGGTGAGATTGGGGGCTCCAGCTGGGAGGTCATCGACGGTGTTGACCCGGGCAACGGCGGGGTCGACCGGTTCGGCACCAGCGTCGCCGCAGACGACGGCCGGTTGGTCGTTGCCGGGGACATCGAGGAGCTCTGGCACTACCCGGACATCATCGACGAGCCCACCAGCGTTGAGCAGATCACCAACGCCGGGCCGCTCGACAGTTTCAGCGGCGACGTCGCGGTCAGCGGTGACGCGGTGGCCGCCTCCCTGTTCGGCGGATCCGGCATGGATCTGTTCTCCGACCTCCGATTCGGCACGGAGCTGGAGTTCGTCCCGGCCACCGTGGTCAACGGCGGCAGCGCGGTATCCGTGGCGACGGACGGCGTGCACCAGATCATCGCCCGGGAAAACCCGACCGGACCGGGATTCGGGGCGTCGACCGGTCAGGCGTTCACCGCCGAATTCGGTGAGATATCCGTCGGCGACAAGTACTACTCGGAGATCGGCAGCGAAGAGGAGTTCTTCGGGAGCCAGGTCGCCCTGGACGGCGACACGATGGCCGTCCTCAACCCCGGCGCCGAACCGACCCCCGGCTTCATCGGCTCGGTGGAGATCCGGACGCTCTCCGAAGGGGCATTCCAGTTCTCCCAGATCATCGAAGCGACCGCTGCCGGCCTCAGCGGTGCCATGGACACCTCCGTTGCGCTGAATGGGAACCAGCTGTTGATCCTGGGCACCTCGACCCTGTTCAACTACACCAGACCGAACGAGTTCGCCCCGTTCACCCTCAACGAGGCGATCCCCGCGGCCGGATACCTCGTGGACCTCACCGACGACTATGCGGTGGTCGGTGACGGCGCCAACACCACGGTGTACGAGATCCTCGGCGGCGACCTGGTCGAGGTCTCCGGTTCCCCGTTTGCCATCGACCACAACGATCTTGCCATCGACGAGAACTGGCTGGTGACCGGCGACTCGGAGTCCCAGGAGGTCGAGGTTCGTGACCTGACCGACATGAGTCTCCTGGACAACCTGACCTCCTCCCGACCCGGATACGGCACCTCGGTTGACATCGTCGCCGACCCGCTACGGGTGGCTGTTGGCGGCTCGGCCAGCATCGAGGTTGCTGAGTTCGACGGCGAGGAGTTCTTCAGCCAGCTGGATGCGGTGGCCGGCGCTCCGCAGTCCAACCTCGGCTTCAACCTCGTTCTCGGCGACGACCGTCTGGTCGTGGCAAGAGTCGGTGACCTTGAGGCCGACGCTGGAGCGTTGCAACTGGAAGCCGGTCTGCTGTTCTGGACCTTCAACGGCACCAGCTGGGACAACGTCCAGGGTGTCAACCAGCCGAACCAGAAGCAGGACAACCTGGCAGATGGCATCGACGACGACCGTTTCGCCGAGGGTCTGGCTATGACCGACGCGTTTGTTGCCGCCGGCGCGCCGGAAGAGGATGAGACCGGCGAGAACGCCGGGGCGGTGTTTGTATTCGACGTGCCGGAACCGCCCGAGCCGGGCGGTCCGACCGACATCTCGATCAACGTGTTCCCAACGGAGCCGTCGGTCCCGGTCGGGGCCACGGCCGTCAGCACCGCCAACCTGCCACCGCAAGCCACCGAAGGATTCGGGGGCGGCAGCCAGGGCATCGCCGACACGTCGCTCAGCAACGTGGCGGCGGCCAGCACCGGCGGGGGCGCCGAGGAGCTCCTGACCGGAACCGACGTCGACGACCTGAACCTCACCACCGCGCTGCTTGACGGGGTCCTCCTGTCCGACGTCCCGATCGAGGGCGGGTGGGGACCGCTGCTGGCCGGAACCCCGTTCGAGAACATCCCGATCCAGAACATCACCCTCGGCGAAGTGATCGACGCCCGCATCCTCGACGGTGTCGCCCTCGACCTGCTCGACCTCTCCGCCACTCCGGTCGGCGCGATCCCGGTCGGGGCCATCGCCATCGGCAACACGCCGGTCGGGGCCATCCCGATCTCCGAGGACCAGACCGTCTGTGATCTGGCCGAGGACCTGGTGCCGGGCTTCATCTGCCTGGACAGTTACTCCCTGATCGATCTGGGCATCCGTGGCGTGCCGGTTGGGGCGATCCCGGTCGGCGCCATCCCAGTCGGCGCCATCACCATCACCGGCACCCCGGTCGGCGCCATCCCCGTCGGGGCGATCGACCTCGCCTCCACGCCGGTCGGGGCGATCCCCGTCGGCGCCATCGACCTCACCGCAACACCGGTCGGGGCCATCGAGATCCAGGAGCTCCCGGTCGGCGCCATCCCCGTCGGGGCGATCGACCTGGCCACCGCACCGGTCGATGCCACCCCCGTCGGGGCCATCACACTCGGCGACCTGGAAACCACCGGCATCGCGGGCACCCCGGTCGGCGCCATCGACATCGGGGAGACCCCGGTCGGGGCGATCGACATCCGCAACCTTCCGGTGGGAGCGATCCCCGTCGGGGCCATCGGCCTCGACAGCATCCCGGTTGGCGCCATCGGCCCCGAGCAGCTCACGATCAACAGCGCGCCGGTCGGGGCGATCCAGCTCCAACAGATCGACGTGTCGGCCAGTCCTGTGGGGGCGATCCCGGTAGGCGCCATCGACCTCGACTCGGCGCCGGTCGGAGCCATCGAGATCCAGGCCGCGGGGCTGGTCCTCATCCCCCTCGGGGCCGTGGAACTGAGCAGCCTCCCCGTTGGTGACGTGGCGCTGACCTCGATCAATCTGGACGTCTCCGCGGTCGGCACGATTCCGCTGACGGCCATCCGTCCAGAGGATCTGCCGGCGACCGTCAACTGCCAGCTGATCGACTGTGACGGCGACGCCACCCTGGCCGACGCAGCGGCGGCGGGCGCGCTTTCCGACAGCGCCGTACTAGCGCTCTTCGAAGGTCGAGACACCGGCGTTCGTTTCGTTGACCTGATCGGTGTCGGCGGCTTCTCGCGGGCCGACCTGGTCAACCAGATCGACTCTCTGGGGCCCCGTACGCTGGCCGAACTCCTGACCGTCGACGATCTCACCCTGGCCGATCTCCCGCAGACCGACCAGAACTATCGAAACACCACCCTTGAGGAGCTGGGTCCGGAGGCACTGGCCCTGATCACCCTGCAGGCTCTGGTGGATGGTGTTGACTTCGTGACCGAAGCCGATCTGCTCAACCAGTTGGCCGGGCTGACCGTTGCCGACCTGTTGAACCTTCGGGGTATGACGCTGGAGGATCTGATCCCGAGCCCGCCCGACCCGAACTTCACCAACCAGACCCTGGACGGACTGCTGCCGTACCTGGCGGCGCTGCGGGTCGCCGACCTGCTGGACCTCTTCCCGACGCTGCAGCTGGACTGGCAGGGCGCAACCCTGGCCGACATCGACAGCGACACCTGGGCCGACGTCACCCTGGAGGAGCTGGCCAACTACGGCGGCACCACCCTGGAGGAACTCTTTGGGGCGATGACCGAGGACGCTCTGGCCAACCTCAGCCTTGGTGACCTGCTGCTGGCCATCCTCGGCATCGAAAGCTACGACTGGGCCGAGTTGGACCTCCGCTCCCTTGACCTGCCGCCGGACGCCACGGTCACCATTGGAACTCTCTTTGAGGTGACCGGCGGTACGGCAAACGTCCAGCTGCAGATCGCCCTCCCGCCCAACAGCGAGTACGTGCCGGGCTCGGCATCGCTCGGCATCGTTCCGGCCTCTGTCGGCGTCACCGGGGTCAACGATCCGATCGTCAGCGGAAACCAGCTGGAGTTCCGGCTGGGCAACGTCGAAGAGGGCCTGCCGTACCTCCTCAGCATCGAGACCACCGCCGGACTCCAGCTCGGCAACCGGGCGATCGAAGCCAGGGGTCGGGTGGCCGGCACCGACATCGACGACGAGGACACATCATCCATCGCCGTCGTCGAGGCCTTCGAACCGAACGACGTGGTGGCCGATGCCACCCCGGCCGAGACCGACACGGTGTACATCTCCCACATCTCCTCGGCCGACGATGTCGACGTCTTCCAGATCGACCTGGAGGAGGGCGCCAGGCTTGCGCTGTCCCTCAGCGATCTGCCGGCGGACTACGACCTCGCCGTGTTCGGCCCGACCGACGACGATCCGCTCGTGCCGCTGAGCAACCGACAGCTCATCCCCACCGAACCGCCCCGAGGTGTCGGGTTCGCCGGTTCGGAGAACAGCAACAAGCCGGGATCGCTGGCCGACATTCCCCGGCAGGGCGACCTGCCGATCATCTCGGTGTCGAACCGGTCCGGTACCGAAACGGAGATCATCGACATCCCCTTCGTCCGCCGAACCGGCACGTACTACATACAGGTCTCGGGTCACAGCGATGCGTTCAACACCGCCCCGTACGGCCTGTTCATCAACGTGGTTCCGCCTGCACCGCCCCTGACGTGCCTGGCCCAGGACTTCTCCAGCCCGGCCAACGCCGGGGCGGTGCCAAGTGCCGAGGAGCTGGTGGGGGTCAACACGTTGATCCTGACCAGCCGGGAGCGACTGTTCGCGAAGTACGGTGCGGACGCCCAGACCGCGATGGATGCCATGGACGACCTGGTCGCCTACCTGGATGACAACCCGGGTCTCGGGCTGCAAGCCGCGGTGGTCTCCATCGAAGGTGATGCGACCGTGGCCGCGGCGCTGGACGCGCTGGACGGCGAAGCCTGTAACCCGAGGGTGGTGAACGATGCGGTCCGAGAGATCGCGGCGCTGATCGCCGACATCCGGGATGCCGACCCGAGCACGACCATCGACAACATCATCATCGCCGGTGACGACGACGTTGTGCCGTTCGCCCGGCTGCAGGACGACACCACCATCGCCAACGAGACCAGCTTCTCCTGGACCTTCGCCGGCGACGATCCGACCGTGGCCAACACGCTGTTCGGTGTTGCCGAAAGCGGCTTCTACCTCAGCGACGAACCCTACGGTGACCTGGATCCGATCCGCTCCGGCCCGAGGACCCTGTTTGTCACCGACACGAACCTCGGCCGTGTGCTGGAAACCCCGGCGGAGATCGCCGGCCAGATCGCCACCTACATCGCCTTTGACGGTGTCCTCGAGCCGTCCACCGGCTTTGTCAGTGGTTACGACTTCCTGGACGACGGCGCCGCCGCCGTCGCGGACGCGCTTGATGCCCTGCCGGACATCGCACCGGTCGACCGGCTGATCAACGAGGCCTGGACCAGTGCCGACCTGGACAGCAGGCTCTTCCCGACCGGCGACTCCCCCGGCATCGCAGCGATCAACGCCCACTTCGACCAGTACCGGGCGCTGCCCGCCGACCAGAGCGCGGCCGGTATAGAAGAGGAGTTGTACACGACGGAGGAGGTCAACCGGGCCGACCGCATCGGTGATCTGCTGGGCCGGATCGTCTTCTCCATGGGCTGCCACGGCGGTCTGAACGTGCCGGACCAGCTCTTCGCCGACGCCGATCCCCGGGCCCTGGACTGGGCCCAGACGTTCGGCAGACAGCAGGCGGTGTTCGTCGCCAACACCGGCTACGGCTACGGCGAGACCGAAGGCGTTGAGCTGAGCGAGCGGTTGATGCAACTGTTCGCAGAGCGTCTGGACGGTTCGGTCAGCGTCGGTGAGGCGCTGCTGTACGCGAAGCAGACCTATGTCGGCACCCGCCAGGCGGAGTACGGGCCCTTCGACGAGAAGGTGCTGCAGCAGGCCACGTTCTACGGCCTGCCGATCTACCGGGTCGGCGTGACCAACGTGCCGGACCCGGCCCCGATCCCCCCGATCCCCAACCTGGCGCCGCTGTCGGGTACCGAACTTGCGGTTGACACCATTGAGACCGATCCCAGCTTCGAGCGGATGGACAACCCGGGCGGCACCAGCTTCGAAGCGGTCCTCGGCAGCGAGGATCCGGGTACCACCCGGCAGCAGTCCACCCCGTTCGCCCCGATCCTGCCGACCGTCAGCTACGACGTGAGCGCGGTGAATCAGGAGGATGGCCGGTCACCGGTTGCGGTTGCCCAGGGTGCGTTCATCACCGAGCTGCGGACCAGGGACGTCCCGAACATCGAACCGGATATCGCAAAACCGATCGTCGACCTGGTCGGCAACGAGCCGGAACCCGAGGTCACCGACATCGGCACCGAACCGACGGTGTTCGTCTCCAACTACCGAACCCCGGAGGGACCGCGACAGCAGCTCAGCGCGCTGGCGGCAACGTTCCGCTCGACCAACCTGGACGGCTCGGGCACCACCCGGTTGTTCGAAGGCATCGAGTTCGAAGTCTTCTACCGCCAGCCCGGTAACAACGAGGACCAGCAGCCGCCGGTCTTCGAAGGCATTCGCTCCGTTGTCCAGGCGGCGGACGGACCTGCGTTCCTGGTCATCTCGGCGAAGGTCACCGACCCGTCTGACGTCAAGCGGGTTCTGGCCCTGGTGGCGCAAGACCCCGGTGCGGACACACAGTGGACCCCGGTGGAGCTGACCGAGCAGGGCAACGACGTGTGGAGCGGCGCCATCCAGCTGACCGGCGGTGACATCGAGTTCATCGTCCAGGCCGTTGACGGCAACGGCAACGTGGCTCTCAGCACCAACAAGGCCCAGTCCTACTTCGACACCGACGAACCGGAACCCGGGGCCGACGAAATCGACAGCGGGACGAACCGTCCGCCGGACGCCGGGGTGTTCTACACCGAGCCGGTGACGGTGACGGCCACCGCGGACGGCCAACCGCTGCAATACCGGGTGGACAACGGACCGCTGATCGATGGTGACGACGAGACCGTGTCCGTGCCCCTTGACCCGGCCGTGTTGGGCGACGGGGCCCATACGGTGACCTTTGTGCTGCCGAACGGCATCGAGGAGACGGTGACCGTCATCTTCGACACCACCGGCCCGGTGATCACCGTGTCACCGGACGGCGGCGACGTTCGCTCCCCGGTGACCGTTCAGTACGCCTGCGGCGACGCTGCGGCCGGGACGGACACCTGCGCCGGAGCGGTCGACGGTGACCCGGTCGCCGACGGCACCGCAGTCGACCTGACGGTCGGTCCGCACACCCTGGTGGTCAACGCCGAGGACTTCCTCGGGAACACCTCAAGCCGCACCGTGAACTTCACGGTCGTCCCGTCGGACGATCCGGATGACCCGGACGGCGACGGTGTCCCGGTCGGTGAGGACAACTGCCC